>DDTL01000131.1 GCA_002344345.1 Saprospiraceae bacterium UBA2365 | reverse complement strand
AACTTATTCAAGCATTCAATTTGAGCCAGGAAACCCGGTTATAATTGAATTCTCTGATTTTTTTAAAATAATCATGTTAGGAAAATGTAAGAATGACAGAACAATTTATTATAAATGTTCATATAAATTTTGAAAAAAAGGAAGCAATTACGAAAAAATACACTCATAATAATTTTAAAAAAAATATGCTGCTGAAGCAAATGAATATTGTTTTTTTATTAACAATATTACTTATTTATTCTACATAAATATAAAGAAACAGTACGATTATAAATTCAAATCCTCAAAAGCCATAGAATAAAGGATTTTCGTTTTCATTGGTCATACACCATAATTATAGCCTATTTGGATGATTTAACATTTTCTTAATATTTTTTTTTATTCAGAATTTGCACGTATCAAAAAATAGCTCGTTATTTGGAATTAATTTAAATAAAAATTGAAAGATATGTCAGAACTTGAGTTTAATGCCAAATTTTCAGGATACACTAATTCCCTATTTTCTTTTGCGTTGAACCTGACAAAAGATAAAGAGGAAGCGCATGATCTGTTTCAGGATACAGCATATAAAGCGATCGTAAATAAGGAAAAATTCCGGGTAGGTACCAATTTCAAAGCGTGGTTATTCACCATTATGAAAAATACCTTTATCAATAATTACAGGAGAAACATACGTAAGAACACCCTGATGGATTCGACTGATAATCTGTATTTCATCAATTCTTCCAATGCCATTGTAAATAATGATGCAGATTCAGAGATCTTGCTTGAGGAGTTGAATCTGATTATTGACACGCTTGAAGACAATTTAAAAAATACATTCAGGATGCATTTCAATGGTTACAAATACCACGAAATTGCTGAAATTGAACAAATTCCGCTTGGAACTGTAAAGAGCCGGATTTTCCTTGCCAGAAAAGAAATCAAACAAAAATTGATGGTTCTTTACGGCAATAATTCTTTAAAATTGGGTAAAATTGCCTGAAACAAAATATTTTTGATTTTTTATATTTTCAGATTGCAGTTTTGTGTCTTGCAAATGAACACGAAACGTCGTTGCATTCAAATGAATCTGAACGTTTCAGCAAATTTTCTGAGTGGAATCCAAAGACGACCAATTTTCGGAAAAACCGCTTTTTACCAGTCTTCTGTTAAAATGGTTTGAGCAAAATGCCAGAAAACTTCCCTGGAAGGAAGGAAAAGATCCATATCAAATATGGGTATCTGAAATTATTCTTCAGCAGACCAGGGTGGATCAGGGGTTGCCTTATTACCACAGGTTTATCAGTCAATTCCCAACGATTTTTGATCTGGCTAAAGCTCATGAAGACCATTTGATGGAGGTTTGGCGAGGTTTGGGTTATTATTCGAGGGTACGCAATATGCAAATCACCGCACGCCTGATCGTTGAAAATTATAATGGAAAATTCCCTGCTGACAGGAATGAACTGATAAAACTAAAAGGAATTGGTCCTTATACAGCAGCTGCCATGTTGAGTTTTGCTTTCAACCAGCCATTTGCCGTGGTTGATGGCAATGTTGTGAGGGTACTATCAAGAATTTCAGGTGTAAAAAAACCGTATTCCAGTCCTGAAGGACGCAAATTGATCGAACAAAAAGCAGAACAATACCTGGACAAGACCAATCCGGGAATTTATAATCAGGCTATTTTGGACTTCGGGGCTACCTGGTGCACACCCCAAAAACCCAAATGCAGTACTTGTTTTTTCAAAGAAAATTGCGATGCCTGCAAAAATGAAATCGTTCATTTATTGCCTGTCAGGAAACAAAAGCTTGCGAAAAAAACGAGATATTTCATTTTCTTCCTCATTTATGATGAGTCAGGTCAACTGGCTTTACAAAAGAGAAGTGACAAGGATATCTGGCGATCCCTATATGAACTACCTCAAATTGAACTAACTGATTTTGAAGAAAATAATGTCAAGGAAGCATTGGCTGGTTATTTAAAAAACAATTTTAACCATTTTATTCCAACATGCCATTTTTTACAGCAGAGCTTTCAATTACTGACCCATCAGAAAATCAATGCCAGATTCTATCAATTAAATGGCTTTCAAACCATTCAGTCGGCTGAATATCAATTTAATTTTGTAAATATTAAAAACTTATGCAAATTTGCATTTCCAAAAATCATTGAAAAATTTTTGAAGTCCATAAATATCATCCATTGTTGAATACAACATTAAAAAAATGATCAATAAAGTTATTTTAATCGGCCATTTAGGTAAAGATCCTGAGGTGAGGCATCTGGAAGGCAACAGACAAGTTGCAAGTTTTTCTTTAGCCACCAATGAAAACTATCAGGATAAAGAGGGTAATTGGCAAACCCTGACTGAATGGCATAACATTGTTATGTGGGGACCAAACGCAGCCCGGGCTGAAGCCAGATTAAAAAAGGGCATGCAAGTTTTTATTGAAGGAAAACTTACAACCAGAAAATGGACTGATTCAGAAGGCAAAGACAGATATACCACAGAGGTTTTCGCCCAGACATTCAGAATACTTGGCAAAAGAGAGGATGAGATTGCCACCAGACTGGAAACGGGAAACACTGGTTTTTCCAGCCCGACGAGTTCTGATGTTTTTCATGATAAGGGACCGGAGGATACTTCTTCACCGATTGAAGATGATCTTCCTTTTTAATCACTAAAACCATTGTATTTTGGAATCTGAGCTTCCCCAATCGGAAATACTACCATCATCCATATTAATTCAAAGTTTTTCAGGAGAATTGATCATTTTAATCCTGATCCTGTTGCTTCTGCTCGTATTATCTATTATGATCAGTTCTTTTGAAAGAGCTTTTCATAGTCTGAATCATGAATCTGTAAAAAATTTGAGGACCAAATACCCTGAAAAAGGAAAGATCATTCAGAAGTATTGGGAAAATCCTGAAGGACTCCGGGCTTCCCTGTTGGTTCAATCTTCCTTCATACAGGTTGGAATTGCCGTATTGACTTACTTTATTTTGGGTAAAATCATACGGTTTCAACTGGTTTCAATAAGGCTGTCAGAATACGGTTTTTTCAACTTTTCAGATGGACAGAATCCTGTTTTGACCGGAAATATCCTTCAGATTTTATCGACGATATTCATTGCAGGATTTATTTTGGTATTCTTAAGTGAATCTCTTGCTAAACGGTATGGAAATGCAAAAAATGCATTACTGGCTTTCAAAATGGCGGGATTTGCAAAAAACCTTCATTTTGTATCAAAACCATTTAGTTCAATCATTGTCAGGCTTGCCTCCTGGATTGACAACCGGTTGGAAAACATAAAATCCAGGTTTTTCCCTGGCGGCAAAGAAGAACTGGATAAGGCCATTGAGCTGAGTGTCAGTGAATCCACCCGAGCCAATGAAGAACTCGATATCCTGAAAAGTATCCTGACTTTCAATGATGTGGCTGTAAAACAGATCATGAAATCCAGAATGGATGTTATTGCTCTGGATCACAAAGCTGATTTTGAAGAAGTGATATCCGTTGTTAAAGATAGCGGATTTTCAAGAATTCCTGTTTACAGAGAAGATTTTGATAATGTATTTGCCATTTTATATGTAAAAGACCTTTTGGCCTATCTTGATAAACCTAAGGATTTCAACTGGCAAAAAATACTTCGTAAAAATGTATTGTTCGTGCCGGAATCCAAAAAGATCCGTGACTTACTGAAAGAATTTCAGCTCAAAAGAATGCACCTGGCCATCGTCGTGGATGAATACGGGGGAAGTGCAGGGATTGTTACCATGGAAGATATACTGGAAGAGATTTTTGGAGATATCCGGGATGAATTCGATGAGATCGATGAAGTACACGCTGAAAAAATCGATGAAAATACCTATATTTTTGAAGGAAAAACGCTGATCAATGATGTCTGTCGTATCATCGGTGAAGACATTGTTATATTTGATGAAATCAAAGGAGAATCTGACTCAATAGCCGGAATGCTCCTTGAAATAACGGGCGATATTCCAGATGAAGGTCAGGAAATCAGGTTTAAACAGTTTACATTTATACCAATGTCGGTTTCTGACCGAAGGGTTGAAAGGGTAAAACTTTGCAGAAATAATTGATTTTCAATATTATAAACTATATTTTTATTTTTTTGCTAATGATACATAAACGCCCGGTTCAAAGAGAAAGGTTATTTTTGGGATTGATCCTTATGATGCTGATTTTTGTGTTGATTTTAGCGTCCTGTTCCGATGAAAATACCGACCAGTTACCTAAGCCGAGAGCATATCCAAGGGTTGATTTTCCCGAGAAAGAATACCGGCAAATTGACAGGGAAATGTGTTATTTTGGTTTTGAATTGCCCGTTTATGCTGAGATTAAAGATTATTCAGGTGAAATAGCCGGAGCCATCAATAAACAATGTTGGTTTGACATTACGATTCCTGCTTTTCATGGAAAAATCCATTGCAGTTATTATCCCATCAATAAAACAAATACGCTAGACAGCCTGATCTTTGACTCTTTCACTATGGTAGGCCAACATACCATCAAAGCCCAGTATATCAAGGAAACCCGGATTGAATTACCGAATAAAGTGTATGGCGTTTTGTTCAATCTATCAGGTCCGGCAGCCAGCCCGACACAGTTTTTCCTCACGGACAGCATCAACCATTTTTTCAGGGGGTCATTGTATTTTGAAAACAAACCACAGGTTGATTCAATGGAAGTGGTCTACCATTTTGTCAATCAGGATATTGAACATCTTTTGAATTCTTTCCACTGGAAGTGATCTTTTTTGTAAATTCGTGTAAACTTTTTCGAATTTGGATATGCAACTGATTACATATTATGGGAGTTACGCTTGATCAGATAAAAAAACCTGTTTCAGAGGAACTGGAGATTTTTGAAAAGTTCTTCCAGAACGCCATGAAAAGCAACGTATCTCTGCTCGATAAAATCACATATTATATCGTCAAGCGCAAGGGTAAGCAAATCCGTCCGATGTATGTTCTGCTCTCAGCTAAGATGTTTGGCCCGGTCAACAACAACAGCTACATCGCAGCTGCCATGATCGAATTAATGCACACCGCCACCCTGGTACATGATGATGTCGTTGACGATGCGAATGAAAGAAGGGGATACTTCTCAGTGAATGCCCTATGGAAAAATAAAATAGCTGTGTTGGTAGGCGATTATCTCCTTGCTAAAGGATTGTTTATCAGTGTGGAATCTCAACAAATCGAATTGCTGAAGATCCTTTCGGCCACTGTTAAAAACATGAGTGAAGGTGAATTGCTTCAGATCCAGAAAGCCAGGAAACTGGACATAGTTGAAGATGTATATTATGATATTATCAGGCAAAAAACTGCTTCCCTGATCGCCGCTTCATGCAGTATTGGTGCCGCAACGGTCAGTGAAGACCCCGAAATGGTCTCTTTAATGTATGCCTATGGTGAATCTATAGGGATGGCATTTCAGATCAAGGATGACCTGTTCGATTATGGGACAAGAGATATCGGGAAACCACTTGGGATCGATATTAAAGAAAAGAAAATGACGCTCCCACTGATCCATGTACTTCAGAAAGTCAACAAAAAAGATAAAAGGTACATCATCAATACGATAAAAAATCACAATGAAGATAAAGCAAAAGTGGATGAACTCATTGCTTTTATCAAGGAGAATGGTGGGCTGGAATATGCCAATGCCAAAATGATGGAGTTTAAGTCACAGGCAGACAAAATACTGCTGCAATTCCCTGACAATGAGTATCGGAAATCACTTTTGGATCTTTCAGATTATGTGATCAACAGATCAAAGTAGCTTAATTCATACACTTTCAAGAATAACTTCTTTTTCGTATTTCAGGTTATTGATGATAAATTCTTGTCTATCAGGCGTGTTTTTACCCATGTAATATGACAGTATATCCTCTATTTTTGTATTTCCCAGCATTTTAACCGGTTCCAACCTCATGTTTTCTCCAATAAGATTACCGAATTCATTAGGGGATATTTCTCCCAATCCTTTAAAACGTGTGATCTCCGGCTTGCCTTTCAGTTTTCTTATAGATTCAGCCTTTTCTTTTTCTGAATAGCAATAATAGGTGACCTGCTTATCCCTCACTCTAAATAAAGGAGTTTCAAGAATATAAAGGTGTCCGTGTGTCACCAGTTCCGGAAAAAACTGCAAAAAGAATGTCAGCAAAAGCAGACGTATGTGCATACCGTCGACGTCAGCATCAGTGGAGATAACCACCCGGTTGAACCTCAATCCTTCGAGCCCATCCTCGATGTTCAAGGCATGTTGCAGCAGGTTGAACTCTTCATTTTGGTATACAATTTTCTTGGTGAGTCCATAGCAATTAAGCGGTTTGCCACGCAAACTGAATACTGCCTGGGTTTGGACATCTCTTGCTTTGGTGATAGAACCACTCGCTGAATCACCTTCAGTTATAAAAATGGTAGAGTTATCTTTTATCACTGCATCACCTTTATCATCATTAAAGTGAATCCTGCAATCTCTGAGTTTTTTATTATGAATATTGGCGGCTTTTGCCCTTGTTTTAGCGATCTTCTTAATGCCATCTATCTCTTTTCTTTCTTTTTCGGACCTTTTGATCCTGTCAAGAAGGATTTTTGCGACGTCTTCATGTTTATGCAGGTAATTATCTAAATGAGTTTGCAGAAAATTGCCAATGAATGTACGCAAAGTGGCTCCTTCCGGGGAAATGGTCTGAGAGCCAAGTTTGGTCTTGGTCTGTGACTCAAACACCGGTTCTTCAATCCGGATACTGATCGCGCCCACGATCCCTGTCTGAATATCCCGTGAGTCAAAATTTTTATTATAGAAATCCCGGATAGTTTTCACCACAGCATTTCTGAAAGCGACCAGATGCGTTCCTCCCTGTGTGGTAAACTGGCCGTTCACAAAAGAATAGTAGTCCTCACCATACGATGGTCCATGTGAAAGTGCCACTTCAATATCTTCTCCTTTCAGGAAAATGATTGGATATTTCAATTTTTCAACATCCGTTTTACTGGTCAGAAAATCGAGTAATCCATCTTTGGAATACATGGTTTCCCCGTTGAACTTAATCCTTAGACCTGAATTCAGATATGCATAATTCCATAATTGGTTTCGGACATACTCAGACTGAAACTTATACTCCTTAAATATTGACTCGTCCGGAACAAAGGTAGTTATGGTACCATTTTCAATCTGTGTTTCCTTGATTACATCACTGTTGACAACGATCTCTCCTTTTTGGAATTCTGCGCTTTTACTTTCTCCATCACGAATGGATTTAACGCTAAAATAAGAAGATAGCGCATTGACAGCTTTGGTTCCTACACCATTCAGCCCGACTGATTTTTTGAATGCCCTGGAATCATATTTTCCACCCGTATTGATCTGCGAAACACATTCCACCAGTTTACCCAAAGGAATTCCACGCCCATAATCCCTGACGATTACTTTGTTTCCTTCAATGCTTACCTCTATTTTTTTTCCGTAACCCATGACATATTCATCGATGGAATTATCCAGGACTTCTTTAAGCAAAATGTATATTCCATCATCAGGTGATGAGCCGGAGCCAAGTTTTCCGATATACATTCCGGGGCGCAAACGTATGTGTTCTTTCCAGTCAAGAGAAACTATATTGTCCTCAGTATATTTGATCGTCTCCATAAATTGATATTTTCTGTTGTCGGATGAATTCTCCCGGTTAGTTTAAAACAAACCGCAAATTTACAAACATATTAGAAATATTTTTAATCAAATAAAGTTTTAATGACTTTCCGCACTTTGCCTGGTAATAATTTAAATAGTGTCTGTAAGAAACCCATGTTTTTTCCTCTTTGATAAGAAAAAGTCAAAGAAAAAGCTTGGTTCCTTTCTTTGAGTATTCCACAGGCAACAGTTTTTGAAAACGAGGAGTTTACTCATGGCACTGATTGTTTCAAAACCAGGCATGACGCAGTATTCGGCATTCTCTTGAAAAGGCTAAATAATAAATATCTGTTTTGATCAAATGTTAAAGCGCAATCGAATGGCAATACTATATAATTTGTAGAAATTTTGGTGGTCAGCAATTTAGTCTGAAAGCCTGTTTATTTCCTGGAATTGAGTGTTTACATTGACCAAACCACACCAGATTTGTCATGGAATCAGAGGTTTTAACCCTTGGTATAATTCATTAGCCAATAGGCTAAAGACTAAAAGACTATAGAGCAATAGAACTACACAATTTCTGGATACAATCTGATCGTTATTAAATCGAGCTATAGATATTTAAAATGGATTTGACTTAATAAATTTTTAGTTTCAGATTCGTTTTTTGTACTTTTATCGGTTGATAAAGCAAATAATTATGAAGAAAGAAAGATTGCTATCCCTGGATGCATTTCGTGGGCTGACAATAGCCGGAATGATCCTGGTGAATAACCCCGGCAGCTGGAATCATGTTTATCCTCCCCTACTCCATGCCAAATGGCATGGCTGCACCCCCACGGATCTCGTTTTCCCGTTTTTCCTGTTCATAGCTGGCGTTTCATTGAGCTATTCTTACAGTAGTTTCAATTATCAATTCTCCGGACAAGCTGTAAAAAAGTTATTGAGGAGGGTGGCGTTGATATTTATTATAGGATTGTTGCTCAATGCCTTTCCTTTCTATAATATGGATATTTTTACTTTAAGGATCCTGGGTGTTTTACAAAGGATTGCACTTGCCTTTGGTCTGGCAGGATTCCTGATATTGTTGTTGAAAAGGTGGCAATTGATCCTTGCTGCCATCATCATTTTAATGGGTTACTGGTTTGTTTTATGGAATTATGGCGGTGATGCGCCTTATGAGCTGGATACGAATGTCGTCAGAAAGATCGACCTTGCCATCATTTCTGAAGCACATATGTACAAAGGTTTTGGGATACCTTTTGAACCTGAAGGACTATTATCTACGCTTACCTCAGCGGTGACGATTATATACGGGTTTTTGATTGGAATCACCCTAAGGAGGAAAACTGACCATTTATGGCAAAACCTCCTTTACATTGCAGTTTCCGGAGTGGTTATGATTTTATCAGGTCTTATATGGGATACATTTTTCCCTATCAACAAACCAATATGGACCAGTTCATATGTATTGTACACAGGTGGTATTGCCAGCATTCTGCTGATGTTTTTCTACTGGATGATCGATGTGATCAAGTGGAAGAAATGGGCTCAATTTTTTGTTGTCTATGGTGTAAATCCTCTATTTGGTTTTACATTATCAGTGATTTGGGTGAAAATATTGTTTAACATTCAATTTGAAAACCCTTCAGGAGAAATGATCAATGGGTACTCATGGTTGTATTCGACTGTTTTTGCTCCGGTTTTTGGAAATTTGAATGGGTCGTTGATGTTTGCAGTGTTCCATATAATATTTTTCTGGCTGATCCTGTTAATTCTGTACAAAAGGAAAATATTTATCAAGATTTAACCTAAAGATGTCAATAAATTTTACTTTTGCAGCTCTTAAACAATAAAATATGAACATTATGTTGAGCATGTTATTATTCGGATTGCCCGGTGGAGGAGAATGGGTAATGATCGTTTTAATCGTTCTTGTACTATTCGGTGGCAGAAAAATTCCTGAGTTGATGAGAGGTTTGGGACAAGGTATCCGCGAATTCAACAATGCCAAATCCAATATCAAATCTGAGATCAACGAAAATATCAGGGAATTGGAAACCCAAAAAAGAAAGGAGCTTGAGGCTAAGACAGAGTCTGCTCCTGAAAACGCTGAAAAGTGATTTTATGCACATTTGTCTTAATTAATCGTTAAACTGGAACCGTCTGTTGTAAAATAGTATGGTTTATTCGTCCATTACATTGATTTAATAATTTTTATAAAGAAAAACAAAACCAATGAACATTAGAGTTATTTTCAGTACTGTTTTGATGCTTTCATTAGTTACTTTAATGCACGCTCAAAAATATGGTTTTCTGAATTCCACACAATTGATCCTGATCCATCCGGACGTAAAAGCCGCCGATCAAAAACTGACCAATTTTCAAAATGATATGCTTGCAAAAGGAGATACCATGGTTAAAGCCCTGGAATTGAATTATGCCAAATATGTTGAAGAAGCAAACGGCGGAACACTTTCCAAGCTTCAGATGCAGGAAAGAGAAGCCGCACTTGGTCAGGAACAGGAAGCCATCAGGGCATTTGAAACTGAAATTCAACAAGCACTGATCAAGAAAAGAGAAGAATTGTATCAACCCATTTTAAATTCCATCCAACAGGCCGTTCAAGCCGTTGGTAAAGAAGAAGGTTATACTTTCATTTTCGATTCCAGCACAGGAGTCATTTTACACGCATCAGAAACAGAAAATGTTTTTGATAAAGTGAAAGTAAAATTGGGATTATAACATATTTATTCCGGACTAAAACGGATCTGGTCATGGTGTATGGCCGGATCCGTTTCTTTTTCCAAACTATTGTTCTTTAGGCAGTTAGTTTATTATTGAACAAAAACTAATCAGGGATCATCAATTCAGCATGATTTGGAAAAGATGCCGAACCGTAATGCACAAAATGAATGGATGAATTCAGATCCTCCATCTGATATTGGCGGGCAAAACTGAGTAAAAAAGCCTTTAACTCGGCATTTGGTATATTTTTGGAATTAGCCTTCGGATAAAAACTGATGAGATCTATCTTCCCGTTTTTGTTCCAGTAAACATTGAGCCATATTTTTACTCCATTCAGATCGAAATTTATCTTTCTACTGTAGTCTTCCATATCGATCAGTAAAAACATCCAGTGTTTGTATGCTTTATCCATGGAATTGCCGCAAACAGACATCAGATTGCCAGTGTAATTCGGGGCTAATTCACTCAAAGCATCGTCATCAGCTCCCAATTCGAAAACAGCAGGAATTCCATTGGCATCATCCCCATTGTGTTGTGTACTTATGGGTGCAACACTTCCCAAAGCAAAAAAAATCATTATTAAAAGCAATGCTCTCATATGTATACTCAGGTATTTACGTATAAAAAAACGGCTACCGGATTTTCAAAAAATCCCGGTTGCCGGATTTTGGACATCAAAACACAATTACTATATCAAATTTAATACCGATTATCTTTCACATAGGGTAATTTTGCCATTCTGCTCACCTCAATAGAAGGAAATCCGAATTCTTCAACCACTTTTCCCTCTATTGCATAGCATCCGGGCCCTTTAAAAGTATATTGTTCCAAAGATTTCGGGAAATGCACTGTGTCAAAAAAAATTCCGTTTTTATCGATGAATGTACCAAAATTCATCAGCTTGCCCTGTACGGTACGAACATATTTTCTGGTGATATAATATCCGAGAATGGTAACCGTTTGTCCTGTATACTTTTTGAATTCTGCTGAACAAATCTTGCCATTGAAAGATGATTCGACCAGTTCAAAAGGGCTGCTGAGCGGAAAACCGAGCAGCTCGATCTCATCAAATGCCTGGTCATAGGGTCCTTCCTCAAGAACCGGAAGGCTGAAAGCCTGATGAACTGTGTCAAAAAGATAAGCTGTATTATGATGTTTGACAGCCGGATTAAAAATGGCGTTTTTCGCCCACATCAGTTCGTATTTGTTCATTCCCGTAAAGCGAAAAGCACCTATGCGGATCAGCAGATCCAGTTGCTCCCTGCCAATATCAACGCGCTTGATAAAATCCTCCAGACTTGTGAACTCACCGCCATGTTCACGCTCACGGATGATCCTGTGGGCTGCTTTGGTTTCAAAAGATTGCATGTGTATGAATCCCAGATATACTTCCTTACCATAGACATGGGTGAGGTACAGGCTTTTGTTCACGCAGGGTGCATTGATACTGGCTCCGGCCATTCTCGCCTCGTGTACATATACTTCTGTCGAGTAAAAACCCCCAAAATTATTGATCACAGCCACCATGAATTCAACAGGAAAATAAGTTTTGAGATAAAGGCTTTGAAATGATTCTACTGCAAAACTCGCTGAATGCGCTTTGCTGAATGAATATCCGCTAAAGCTTTCGATCTGCCGCCAGACTTCCCTGGTGAGTTCTTCGCTGTAGCCTCTTTCCCTGCAATTGGTAAGAAACTTGTTTTGCAGACTATAAAAAATGTCCGAATCCTTTCGTTTTCCTGTCATGATCCTCCTCAGCATATCAGATTCATTGAGATCCAGCCCTGCAAAATGGTGAACTATTTTGAGTACATCCTCCTGGTAGACCATGACACCAAAAGTTTCACTCAGATGTTTTTCAAAAATGGGATGCAAATATGAAAAGCTTGCGGGTTTGTGAAAACGTTGGATATATTCTTTCATCATCCCTGATTTGGCCACTCCCGGACGAATGATGGAACTGGCTGCTACCAGCTGTATGTAATTGTCACACCTGAGTTTTTTGATCAAGCCGCGCATGGCAGGTGATTCGATGTAAAAACAGCCGGTACACTGGCCGGATTGAAGTTGTTTTTTGACCAACGGATCCTGCTTAATCCCTGCTACCTGGTGTATATCGACCATTTTACCCTGGTTTTGAGCGATCAGTTTTACAGCATCCTTGATATGACCCAATCCACGCTGACTGAGAATGTCAAATTTCTGAAAACCAAGATCTTCTGCTGCATACATATCGAAATGAGTCACCGGAAAACCTTTGGGCATCATTTTCAAAGCTGTAAAATAATTGAGCGGTTCTTCGCTGATAATGATGCCTCCTGCATGGATGGAAAGGTAGTTGGGGAAATTTTCAATCATTTTGCCATATTTGAAAATATACTTTGCAAAATGATGATGCCGGGAAGCATCCATAGGGTGATCCACGATGGTATCAATATCTTCTTTGGGCAAACCAAATACCTTTCCGAGTTCCCTGATGATCGATTTACCCTTGAAAGTATTGTAAGTTGCCAGTTGAGCCGTAAATTCCGAACCATATCTCTTGAACATGTAGTCTATCACATCATCACGCTGATCCCACGAAAAATCCAGGTCAAAATCAGGTGGTGAACTCCTGTGCGGGTTGATGAACCGCTCGAAATACAGGTCCAGTTCTATCGGATCCACGTCCGTGATCCCGAGGTTGTATGCAACGATCGAGTTGGCTCCGCTGCCTCTTCCGACGTGATGAAATCCGGAGGTTTCGGCATACCGGATGATATCCCAGGTGATGAGAAAATAGGAATTGAAATGCAGTTGCCGGATCACCTTCAGTTCCTTTTCAGTACGCCGCTTCGCTTCTTCGTTATCCGTACCATAGCGCCGTTTACAGCCGTCGATGGCTAGTTTGGAAAGCAATTTGAAATCTCCGGCCTCACTCCCTGTAAAGTTGAGCCGGTTGTTGCTGAGCGTATCCGGCATTTCAATGGTGCATGAACCGATCAGCCGTTCCGTATTTTTGATGATGGCCGGATAGGAAGCGAACCGTTGTCTGAGCTCCTCTTCAGGCAGAAAATACTCGGTAGGTCTTGCATGATCCCCGGGTTCCAGTTTACCCAGGATGATGTTGAGGTCTATGCAGCGCAACAGGCGGTGAATTTTGAAACCCTCATCGTCCTGAAAAGTCACCGGTGCGAGCACCACCATTTTATCCTGCCGGTCTTTGACGGGCGACATAAAAAGCTTATTGACTTCTTCGGGACGCACGCCGAGAAATTCGTTGTCTGCAAAGTCTTCCAGCGGCTTGATCAGGGCTCTGTAGATGATGTAAGCGTGTTCAAACCGTGGGGCAACATCCGGCAAGAGAGTATCTTCCAGAGAGTGTCTGGTCAGAAATTCATTCAATTCCCTGAATCCTTCCCTGTTGCGGGCAATACCGATGTACAAGAACCGGTGATCCCTTCTGAATTCAATGCCCAATGCAGCTGTGATGTCAAATTTGCGGCAGGCCTGTATGAATTCGTAGGAGGCAGAAGTATTATTGATATCTGTCAGCACCATTTTCCTTATCCCGAGTGCTGCTGCGCGCTCTGCCAGTTTTTCAGGAGAGCAGGTGCCGTATCTGAGGCTGAAGTAAGAATGTGTGTTGAGATACATCGTTATTCTGTCGAAATCTTTTGTTGTCCTGTTTTTTTATGTCCCCAAATTCTCCCTGGCATTTAAGCCTGTATCACTCAGTTTTCACAACAGTGTATTGGCCCGTTTTACGGCGTTATAGCCAAAACGATTGCGTATTCGGTCCATCTGCTGAAGCAGCCTGATATCCTTCATCGTATCCTCGAAAAGATCCATCTGAAAATAACCGCTCACCAGGCCGCTGAACTTCACACCGATCAGCCGTATCAACTGCCTGCGCTCATAAAGGGAATCAAATAACTCCTTTATGTACGCATGCAAGACCCTGTCATTGGATGTATAGGCTATTTTCTTTTGTTTGGTATAAGTGTTGAAATCCGCATATCGGATTTTGACGGTAATCACAGAGGTCAGCTTCTTTTTGGATCTCAGTTCGTAAGCCAGCGAATCCGCCATCCCTGAAAGTACATCGCGTATCATTCTGAGATCGAGACTGTCTTCCATAAAGGTTCTCTCCTTCGAAATGGATTTTTGCTCCCGGTAAGGAACAATGGGTGTCATGTCAATGGCATTGGCCTTTTCCCAGAGCACTTTCCCGTTTTGCCCGAATTCTCTTTCGAGCAGGCGCACCGGTATACGACTCAGGGTCTCAATTTTCCTGACCCCCATGAAGCTTAGCTTTTTATAGGTCTCTTTCCCTATACCCGGAATTTTTGCAGTAGAAAGCGGTGCCAGAAAGCATTTTTCTGTTCCGTTGGGGATTTCTTTACCACCGTTGGGTTTGGCTTCCCCGGTGCCTATTTTGGAAACCAGCTTATTGACTGACAATCCCATAGATATGGGAAGACCTGTCTCCCTGATCACCTTTTGACGAAGTTCCGATGACCATTTAAAACAACCGAAATAGCGGTCCATTCCGCTCAGATCGAGGTAAAATTCATCAATGGATGCTTTTTCATAGACAGGCGCATCTTCAGCGATCACCTCCGTCACCATATTGGAATACAGGGTATAGGAATCCATGTCCCCACGCAAAACCGTGGCCTGGGGACAAAGGCGTAAAGCCATTTTCATCGGCATGGCTGAATGCACACCAAACCTACGCGCCTCATAACTACACGAAGCAACTACGCCACGGCTGTTTAAACCACCGATGATAAGCGGTTTGCCTTCAAATGAGCTGTTCTTTAAACGCTCCACGGATACAAAAAAAGTATCCAAATCCATATGTAATATAGCCCTTTCAAACATTTTTTTACATAATGTCGATTTATTCGACATTTTATGGGCGTATAACCCGACAAATATAAAACATTTTTTGTAGATTTGTCAATTCTTTCATTTTTTAACAAAAAAATATGTTGGCAGAGAACATCAGATACCTCAGAAAAAAATTTCATGTATCCCAACAGGAACTGGCAGATGCGGTTTCAGTTGCCCGCAACACAATCGGTGATTATGAAAGGGGAAAAACTGAACCGACCATTCAGGGGCTGATCAGAATAGCAGATTACTTCAAGATAAGTGTGGACGAACTGCTCAAAGTCAAAATCAGTCACCAGGATTACGAAATCATCAGGAGCAAAGATCTCAGAGTGCTCGCCATCTCTGTTGATAAAAACAACGAAGATCATATCGATCTCGTCGAAACGAAGGCAGAAGCAGGCTACCTCGACAGCTATTCAGACCCTGAATATATAAAAGATCTGCCCAAAATAAGCTTCCCCAATATTCCGGCCGGAAGCACCCTTCGTGCATTTGAAATACATGGTGATTCCATGCTTCCCATTGAGTCAGGCAGCATCGTGATCGCATCCTATGTGGAAAACCTCAGCGGGTTGAAAGATCAAAAGACTTATATCGTCATCAGCCGTCAGGAAGGTGTAGTCTACAAACGTATTCAACAACTCAAAGACCAAAATCAACTATTGCTGATCTCGGACAATGAATTGTACAAACCGTATACGATACACTACAGAGAAATCGCCGAACTGTGGCAATATTACGCTCACCTGAGTTTTTCGGATTCAAAAGCGGCTTTCAACAGTCTGCTGGAGGATAAATTGGCTGAGATCAAATATGAATTGAAAATAATACGGGATCAATTACAAACAGATTGATTTTAAGTAAATTATATTTGTCCTGTAAAAATAATAATTTCCCGAAATCATTGAGGTCTGAAGGCTTTTGGCAGAAAGTAATAGCCACTAACCGTACATACGATTCTCATTAAAAAAAACAGATATAGAAATAAAAAATCCTCAGTGCTCCATTCAATGATCAACGTTTCATAAGAAAAGCAGCTGTACTGATCACAAATTTCCCGGGAATAAAACGCTGAAAAAAGATGAGTAATCTGTTCATGAACCCATGAACGGCAATGTTTTTACCAGATTCAACCGAGGTGAATATAAACGCTGCAAGTTCCCCGGCATCCGGTGCAGAACGGGTGATGGAAGTTGTTTTTACGTCCAATCCGGCAACTGAACCGAACTCACTTTCTGTTGCACCGGGACAAATGGTAAGTACCCTGACATTTTTCTTTCTCCATTCGTAGTTCAAAGCACGTGAAAAACTCAAGACATAAGCTTTGGTTGCAGCATACACTGAAAAATAAGGGACCGGTTGAAATGCAGCTGTAGAAGCTATATTGATGATGATACCACCTCCGTTATCTGCCATTTGCCGGCCAAAAAACTTGGTAAGCTTGGTCAAAGTCAAAATATTGAGCAAAATCATCTGTTCTTCAACAGACATCTCGATCTCATCAAATGTCCCCCGAATCCCAAAACCGGCATTGTTGACCACAATATCAGGCTCCAAACCCGCATTTTTGACGGCTTCAAATAAAATTTCGGCACTATCAGCTTTACCCAGATCCTGATCTAACACCATCACTAAAGAATGATGTTTTTCCACAATTTCTTCCTTTATCTTTTCCAACCTGTCTTTTCTTCTTGCAACCAAAATAAGATCATAGCCATTATTCGCATAGGTATATGCGAGTTCACGACCAATACCGGAAGATGCTCCTGTGATCAGTACTGTTTTTGCCATAATTATTTTTTTAACCGCCCTTCAAAGAATACTTGTTTTTCCTAAGCAGTATGAACATCCCTGCTATTCCAATGATCACCAATCCAACAGAAATATACTGTGCCTGAGACCATTCAAATCCAAAATAATTGTATTTGTCATTGACCCGGATAGTTTCGATCAAAAATCGTTCTACCCCATTGAATACCAGATACATAAAAAATAGAAATCCGGCGATTTTGATCCGCTTTCTCACCAGCCACAAGAATATAAATATCAGGATCGAAACGATCGTTTCATAGACAGAGGTAGGAAACACACCCGGAGACAATCTATGACAATATTTTGCTGTACAACCTTCAATAGGAATACCCTCGTTGATCACATTGTGCGGATAATCATAAGACCACATCCAGTCCGGCAAAATAAACCAGGATGGTTTGGCCATTTCATTCACTATGCCCCAGTCTCCGTCTCCGGAAAAATGACAACCCATCCTACCGATCCCATAACCAAGAATAATCGCCATTCCGGCTATGTCCATCATATGCATCACTGGAATCCCAAGTTTTTTGATGTAAAAATAAACTACAATAAACGCGAGAATCAACCCGCCATATACAGTCAGACCACTTCCTGAGAAAATCTGACCCATTGGATCCTGAAAAAATAGATCCAGATTTTCAAGAATAGAAAACAATCTGGCTCCAACTATGCCGGATATCGCAGCAATGATCGTGATATCACCCGTTTTTTCATAAGGATGGATGGTAATACTGGTCTCCTTTTCTGAATCTTTTTTGCTTCTCCTCCAATTCCAATAGGTATAACCACCATATAACAAACCTATGATCAATCCACCTGGCCAACTTCCATCACCCGAAAAAACGACCCCGGCACCATCTGCTTTGAATGCATCAAAATGACTCAGAATATAAAACAATTTGAATCCAAGTACAAAACCTATCAAAGTATTGATAATAATACTGCTGAATGATACTCCATTGGCATTTTTTTTGGTAACAACCATCGGCTGAATGACGCCTTCCTGCTCTTTACGTTTTAATTCCATATATACGACCAATGCCGCCGTTAAAAAAGCCAGCGCGAGGAACAGCCCGTAGGTTTTAAAAATGGACGCTGCATTGTCATAAGGCGTGTTGAAAACATCGTGAAAAAAATATGATAAATCCGGATACATGTTCTATTTTTTTTGATTAGCAGGTATTAAAATTTAAAAAACATTACTTTTGTAAGCTAAGGTAATCAAAATCAAATGATATATAATCTATGAAATGTCTGTATTAAAAAAATTTATAGTTTTTTTATTTATGAGCACGCTTGTGCTTTTCAATAAAAATATTTTAACAGCTCAAACGAGTCCGAATTTAAAGTTCGGAAGTGTATTCGTTTACCGTGATATATCAGATACTGAAGCAGATACATTCGGTATGATGGATGGTTGGCACATAGGTCTGGACGCCAGGATCAGTCCTTATGGCTATTACCTGAGTCCCGGATTACATCTTTATTGGTTCCAGGTTAAAGAGGGTACCAATTTTTTAAGTGTCGGAGACCCCAGATATTTCAATTTAAAAATTCCGCTGAACATGGGATATTGTGTGAACATGAACAGGAAATTCAGCGTTCGCTTCAGCGTTGGCGGTAACATCAATTATGTATTTCATGTAGATAAAAATGATGTAGGCATCGATTTCACTACCATCAATGACTTGTTTTTGGGAGTCAATGCCGGTGGCGGTTTTGATTACGGAAGGTTTACCTTTGATGTGGTTTATGAAAATGGACTAACTCCTGTTGTAAAAATTCCGGACAAACGAAGATTTAATTTTTGGTCTGTTACGATAGGCAGACTTTTTTGAAAATAAGTATCGGATTGTACGCAAACCTGTCACAATGGTTTCGATTGAAATTGTTCCATTATTTCCAGAAATTTGGTGACCGGATGTGAACCCGTAAACGCTGGTTTCTCATTGATGATCACATTTGGCACACTCTTCACATCATATTTTTCTGAAAGCTCCGAAAAGGTATTGGCTTCTATAATATCGGCTGAAATAAATTCATTATGAAGTGCAAGCCGATGTGCAGTAATGGCTGCACCAGGACATTGAGAACAGGTTGGAGTTACAAAAACCTGAATATGAAATGGTTCGATGATCCTGCTGATCCGTTCAGTAATATCATTTGGCATTTCTGCCGGTATACCGCTGATCTCCCTGACAGCTGAAATAAGTGAATGAATTTCGTATCCTGCAGGAATTCCATAGAACCTGACACCCTGTTCTTTTCCGTTTTCGTCAAGCAAAACTATTCCAGGCATTTTATCAACGCCCAACTTCGAAATACTTTCGGCATCCAACTGCCACTCGTAGTACTTCAGCGAAAGTTTATCATGAAGAGCGCTGAATTCTTCCATAAATCGGTAAGTATCCCTGCATGTCGGACAATCCTTTTCAGACCCGACAAATGCAATTTGTACCTTGTTTTTGAGTGAACCAAGGAGTTCAGCGAGTTGCTTACGCGTATCTTCATTAAAAATGGCCATCGACAGGATATTTTTGCAAAAATAAAAACTATAGGACAGCTAGTTTGTAACATAAGTTACACTACATTGTTTATCCCTCGTTCTAAAGTTCTGGAACCATAAAGCATAAACATTGTTTTACTAACATATTAAAGGAATAAGCAAGCTAAAACTGGTATCGTACATTCCGACAATTAATTTAGCAGTCTTAAAAAAACTCGTCACTTCATCACCATGTTTTAGTCATGCTATTTGAACTGATGGCAGTCGATTATGGCAAAACTGCATAAAATCATATCATTATAAGCATTCATTTTTTGATTTTATCTACTTTTGATCCTCTAAACAACAAATTTTGGCAATAGATAAAAACTTTGAACAATTTATCAGGGAGATTCCAAAGGCGGAATTGCATGTTCATCTTGAAGGCACTATCGAAGCTGAAATGATGTTCAGACTGGCACAGAGAAACCAGATAAAATTGAGGTTTGCCAGCGTTAGTGAATTAAAACAAGCCTATGAGTTCAATGACCTCAGAGATTTTTTGATATTGTATACAGAAGGTACCCGGGTAATGCGAACAGCCTTGGATTTTTATGATGTAGCCATGGCTTACCTGAAAAAAATGCATGAACAGCATGTATTACATACAGAAATTTTTATTGATTTTCAGACATATCTCAAAAGAAATATCGCTCCTGACATCATTATGGAAGGCCTGGAACTTGCGGTTAAGGATGCAAAGGAACAATGGGGGATTTCTGTATTGTTAATACTTTGTTTTTTACGACAACTCGGACCTGAATCAGCTTTAAATACCTTTCAGCATGTACTTCGATTCAGAGGTCAGATCACAGGCATTGGTTTGGCTTCCATCGAAAACGGATTTCCTCCTGAATTGTATCGCCAGGTATTTGATTTGGCTCGCAATGAAGGTTTTAAACTGGTAGCCCATGCCGGAGAAGAAGGACCGTGGCAATATGTGGAAGGAAGTGTGGATGTCCTGAAAGTTGACAGGATAGATCACGGGAATAATTCCTGTCAAAACCCTGAATTGGCACTGAGGATCGCAAAAATGCAGATTCCTTTGACACTTTGTCCATTGTCAAATATCAAACTTAAAAATGTGGACAAACTTGAAAATCACTCCGCAAAAAAAATGCTCGAAAAGGGTATGCTGGTAACGATCAACTCCGATGATCCCTCATATTTTGGCGGATACATCAATGAGAATTTAATCGCCATATCTGAAGCGCTGGATTTGACTAAACAACAAATTATCACCCTCGCAAAAAATTCTTTCAAAGCCTCTTTCATCCCGGAAGAAAGGAAAGCTGAACTGATAAAACTGGTTGACAATTATGCCAACGGTTCAAACAAATAACCTGAGATCACCTGGAAGAAAATTGCACCGTTGTTTTATCTAAATCATGCAATTCACTTGATAAACAGCTTTAGCTGGTTATTGCTGAATGGTCTTTTTCAGTTTGGATAAGTCAAATCCTTTAGATAAAAGCCTGTCGGTGACCTGCTTATACATGGTATCATCCATCACCGGCGTTCTGGACAATATCCAAAGGTATTTTTTACCAGGTTCACTCACAACCGCATAACTGTAATCCTCCGCCAGATCAATGATCCAGTAATCACCTTTGAACGGCCAAAAAAACTGCACTTTCAGTTTTGCATTATTCGTACCCGGAACAACAAAAGCCTTTCCCTTGATGTACGATTCTTTCCCGTTGAGGCTATCCTTATTACAGCGGTTTTCAACAATTACATAACCTTTATCAGATAAGGAATACTCAGCCGTAGTCCGGTGACAGCCTTTTTGAAACCTTTGGGGAAATGAGGCGATATCATACCATTTTCCGGCATATTTGTTCAAATCAACAAATGGAACTGCCTCCAAATCGCTGGCAGGAGATTGACAGGAAAGCGAACACATGGCTAAAAAAAATATTTGGGCATAAAAAAATCTATTCATCTTCCGTGATTATAATAATCAGCCTTGAAATACAAACCCGCATCTAACAAATAAAATAATGGTTGATGCCGCAAACCCGATCATCAACCATTATTTATATAATCTCTGTAACTGAGAATAATATCAATCCATCGCAAGTTTCTCACTCACCTCTTCAAAAGGTCTGATGTAACCCAACTGACTGATCTCAACCATATTCAGACTGGCAAAAGGAATGGTCTGGGTCATTTGCTTGTCAACGGTATAGACAATTGAAACAACAGGAGAATTTTCGCTTTTGGTGATCTTGCCATAATAAAGATTAAAACCGGAAATATTACGAAGATCTCCGTTCATATCTCTGACAGTTTTATTGATGGCGTTGAGCTGCTGCACGGTCAGGCTGATACCTTCCAAAGCATCCGGATGGCTGGTTTTGTAATTCAATTTGTATTTTTCCGCTGTGGGTGGTGTCACTGAACCTAAAGTGGTTCCATCATAGAAATACTCTGCAATCGAACTCCCCCCATGACTGTTATTTGTAAAAGAAGCAAATGCCATCACAAATACAGCAAATCCAAATCCCATGATAAAAGAACTAAAGTTAATTTTTCTCATTTTTCTTAAAATAATTTTTGGGCAATGCAAATACATATTAAAACCAGGTTAATATGTCACGGGATTCGTTTCGCATTGCGAAGTTAAACAATAATTCAAATGAAACAAAAAAAATGCCAAAATTTAAAGTAGATATTTTTTCTTCTCATTAAATTAAAATTAACGCATTCTTCATATTCAATTTTGAATTATTCATTCAATATATTCGTTATTTATGCGAATCAAGGGTTGAAAAAAAGCTCCGAAAATCCTTTATTTGGCCTCAATCCTAAAGGAAGATAAAGGATTTTCTAGCTTTCATCCTTTAGGATCGAGGCAAAAAAGTGAGAAAATCCTGCTTATCTGCAGAATTAACTTTAACCCTTGATTCGCATTATTAACGCAAGGTTTCTTGTAAAAATTCAATCAATCCGCATTGATTTCTTAC
>DDTL01000138.1 GCA_002344345.1 Saprospiraceae bacterium UBA2365 | reverse complement strand
CAAATCCGCTAACTTGTGCCTTGGCTCGTGCGATCAGTGTGTGCTTTCCTAAATCTACTGACGCTGAAGTTCAGGATTTTAATCGGGAGCTTTCTTTTTTGTTGTCATCTTTTATTGTTTTTATTTAAAATCTTAATGACAGCAAATTATAAACCACCAAACTTTCGGGCGTGGGAAAGCTACCGAAGGTTTAGTTCAACAATGTATAAAAATAATAGCCGAGAGAGTAGTAGATTCAAGGGTTGAAGCCCGCTTCAGCTTACTTGTATCTTGATAGGAAAGTACCACACAATCGGCAACTATTCTTATACTAAACGTTAGTAGCAAGGCTTTAGGAACTCGCTGCAAGACAACCACAAAACAGAAAGCAATGACATTTTTCGTATCATAATCACATCTAAACGTATCAAATCGTATCATTTTGTGATTGCGGTTTCAAATCGTGTCTATTGACTAAGAATTGACCCCCGATAGAACGAATCTTTGACCACTCCTTGAACAATAAAAACAATATAAAGACACAGTTAAAATATCTTTTCGAATGCGTGAAGAAGGTCTCCCATTTAAAAGAGCTCGAACAAAGAATGATCTTAAAGGAAAATGCTTGACCAGTAAAGAATATTTCCGAATCATTTTTCACCGGATCTTCCCTGTCAGGTTCTCCGGATCATTCAATATGGCCGAAAGAAAAATATAAAGCAAACATATGAAAACAATACATTTTGCAAATCTTTTTATCTTATTGCTTTTGGCTTGTCAACCAAACAAGCCTAAAGATGATTTGGTCAACGGGAAAGGTTCATTCATTTATCCAAGACCATATAAAAATGGATCTGATTCACACCTTCCTGCTGAACACAATAAAATTGATACTTTCCAATATCTGAAAAGCAAATTTTCGATAAATTTAAACAGGCAACACTATACATTTATTTCAGATACTCTGGTTGAATTGAATTATACATTTATTGCTTATGGAAAATTTGACAAAATTGACTTTTTCTCACATTATTTAAGCTATGTCCTGGATTCAATAAATGTGTTAACTCCCATGAAATCAAGTTTGAAGTTTGATGATTGCATATCAGGGTTTTTCTATTTCGAAGAGAATAAATTCAATTCGGGCACAATTGCAATTGCAGACATAGACAACGATGGTGATAATGATTTTGGAATATACAATGATTGCGCAAGTGGAAACGGCCAAAATTCAACCTATAGTTACTGGATGAATAACGGATATGGTTTAATGTTTAATCCGGAATTTAGTTTGCCCAATTTCGGATATAATAATAATTCCAAAGAGTATTACTCAAGGTCATCAGCCGGGGTTGGAGATATAATTGAAACATATTACCTGCTAAAGGATGGCAAGCTGATTCCACTAAGATCTGTGGAAACCGAATATCTTGATAATGATCTTATCAAATATACTAAAATAGATTTGATTAAAAGGGATACAAGTACGAAAATCAATAAGTGGAGATATTGATACGATCATCGCAAGACATTATAAATGCTTTTCCGGACAAGTCAGGGAATCTGAGGTAAAATTTGAGAACTGGAATAATGACATTGTTGAGTTGAATTCAACAAGCAGTTTTTTGAAGCTGCTCCCTGGAAACCTGTTGATGTTGAGTTAAAACATTCCAAAACCAATTGCTGAACTTATTGTAAATTTGAAGCTAAAAAAAACAACCTGAATAAAATAATGGCTTACGAACGACTTTCAGATAAATCAATTCAACCGACTTACGATGATATAAAAAATTGGGTGGGTGAAACGGTTGATCTTTGGGAAACCATACATGATTTTATTTCTCAAAACTATGATTTCAATAGAGAACTTGCATTTTTCTCCAAAAATTACGGTTGGACCGTACGATACAGGAAAGCTAAGAAAACACTGGCTTCATTTTTCCCTGAGAGATCAGCATTTTCTGTGTTATTAGTTCTTGGCAAAGATGAGGCAGAAAAAGTTGATCAGATACGTTCGGAATTAGACAAGGATTTCCTGACAGTTTTTGACCTTACAGAACAACTACATGATGGCAGATGGTTATGGTTAAGGATACTTACCCGGGATAATTTAGACTCTTTGATAAAAGTATTAATGATCAAAAGAAAGCCGAAAAGAACACCGAGGCATAACACCTAAGCGTTCCCCAAAGGTGCAAATCAGTCGATGATCATTGTAGTCTGACCGCTTACAATACTTTTTTAATATACCTGATCATTCAAAACAGGATTGGCTTGAGAGTTTGTTGGGAATGCAAGAAACAAAAAGTCTGATCCTTTAATCAGCCAATTGATCACAAAAAAATGTATTTTTATATCTTAAAATTTTATTATGATAATCTGAACCTCACATGAAAACAAAATTTACCGCATTATGCTTTTTGATCCTGATCATATTTATAGGTTGCAATAAAGTGGAAAAAGAAACCTATGAATTTGTTGAAACAAATTTACCGGGTGAATGGGAAATTTCTGAAATTGAAATTAATGATGTACTTTGGAATGCCGACTATAAAGGAGTTAAAATAAAAGAAGGGGATAAGTTTTATAATTTTGGAGAAATATGGATCCCGGCGTTCGATATTGATGTGATTAAACAAAACAACAATTCAATTCCTGTCCGTTGCCAATTTTCTACCGGTCAGCTTTCTATAGATATTTATCTGAACAGAATATTTTTATCTGTGGAACCTTATGAATACTTCATATGGATTGATGGTTTTAATTTTGGGGCAGACAATGATGTAGCAAATGTATTGTATGCTTCAGGATTATTTGGCAGAAATATGAAAATGAAATTCATCCATGAAAATGAAATTGAGATGAGTTTATTGAACCGACCCAATCGCTTATTATTAAAAAGAAAATAAACGAATTCAGGAAGTTATATTGAAAAACATCTCTGATTTAACATGATCCCGATCGCTTTTATCGATACCGAAATTGATCCAAAAACCAAAAAAATCCTGGACATCGGAAGTACCAGGAACAATGGGGATTCTTTTCATAATGCTTCGGTTTTGGCGTTCATCAGCTTTATTAAAGGAGCGGGATATGTTTGTGGCCATAATATCCTTAACCACGACATTAAATATATCGGTCATGCGTTGAATGAAGCAGGGATCAGTCAGGCAAATATCATTGATACACTGTTTCTTTCTCCTTTGCTATTTCCGACAAGACCTTATCATGCTTTACTTAAAGACGACAAGTTACAATCAGAAGACACCAACAATCCGTTGAACGATGCAATAAAGGCAAAAGATCTGTTTTATGACGAAATGGATGTTTTCCAACATGCAGACGAAACGATGAAACAGATATTTTATCTCCTTTTGAATGATCAAAGAGAATTTCACTCCTTTTTTCATTTCCTCGGTTATAAAAGCACGGCTTCAGAACCGGACTTGCTGATCCGCACCAGATTTGGTGAAGAGATATGTGAACATGTTGAACTGGATGAAATTATTTCAACACATCCGATAGAACTGGCTTATTGCTTATCCCTTATTGACTCCTTCATCCAACACAGGAAAATCCATTCCATCACCCCACCCTGGGTGATAAAAAATTATCCGGAAGTGGAGCGGATCATGTTCAGATTGCGAAATCAACCCTGCATCAGGGGCTGTGCATACTGCTATAATGCCCTCGATATTCATAAAGGCTTGAAAAGGTTTTTCGGATTCGATTCTTACAGAACCTATGGAGGAGAACCTTTACAGGAAAAAGCTGTAAAAGCAGCCGTGAACAATAAATCAATTCTTGCAGTTTTCCCTACCGGCGGCGGAAAATCAATTACTTTTCAGGTACCGGCACTGATCAGCGGAGAATGCGCCAAAGGGCTGACGATCGTGATCTCACCTTTGCAATCACTGATGAAAGATCAGGTAGACAACCTGGAAAAATACGGCATAATAGAGGCCGTTACCATCAACGGATTGCTGGACCCGATTGAAAGGGCAAAATCATTGGAAAGGGTTGAAGATGGTTCGGCATCCATGCTTTACATTTCTCCTGAATCGCTCCGGTCAGCAACGATTGAACGGCTAATTTCAGGAAGGAAAATTGTTCGTTTTGTGATCGACGAAGCACATTGTTTCTCTGCCTGGGGACAGGATTTTAGGGTCGATTATTTATATATCGGAGATTTCATCAGATCAATTCAGGAAAAGAAAAATCTTCAGGATGCTATTCCGGTTTCGTGTTTTACAGCAACAGCAAAACAAAAAGTAATAGAAGATATACGCGCTTATTTCAAAGAAAAACTTTCTATCGACCTGGAACTTTTTACTTCCAAATCATCACGAACGAATCTGCATTACAATGTCTTTGAACGGTCAAATGAAGAGGAAAAATATCAAACGCTGAGAGATCTGATAGCAGAAAAAAACTGCCCTGCGATCATTTATGTATCGCGGACCCGCAGAGCCTATTTACTTGCAGAAAGGTTGACTCAGGACGGCTTTGATGCAAAACCATACCATGGGAAAATGGAGGTAAGTGAAAAAACTGCCAATCAAAATGCTTTTATGGCCGGGGAAGTTTCTGTAATGGTAGCAACTTCAGCCTTTGGAATGGGTGTTGACAAGAAAGATGTTGGCCTGGTCATTCATTATGACATTTCAGATTCTCTCGAAAATTATATCCAGGAAGCAGGCAGAGCAGGCAGGGATGAAAGCATTGTTGCAGATTGTTTTGTCCTGTTTAACGAGGAAGACCTGGGTAAACATTTCATTTTACTGAATCAAACCAAGCTTTCCATAAAAGAAATTCAACAGATCTGGAAAGCGATCAAGGAAATCACCCGGTTACGGTCAAAAGTTTCCAACTCTGCATTGGAAATTGCCAGAAAAGCAGGTTGGGATGACAATGTGGTTGAAATAGAAACAAGGGTTACCACGGCCATTGCTGCATTGGAAAATGCAGGATACCTTAAGCGGGGTCAGAATATGCCAAGAATTTTTGCAAACAGCATTTTATCAAAAAACGCCCAGGAAGCCATCGACAAGATCATCGCTTCTCAAAAATTCGATGAGAAGCAAAAAGAAAAAGGCATACGGATCATAAAGAAGCTTTTTTCAGGCAAAAGCAGAAAACACGCCACCGAAGAACCGGCTGAATCCAGAATAGATTACATCAGCGACCATCTCGGAATCGTAAAAGAAGAAGTTATAAATATTGTTAACCTGCTACGGGAAGAAAACATCCTGGCAGATGCAAAAGATCTGACAGCATTTATCAGGAAAAACGAAAGCAAAAATCGCTCACTCAGCATCGTCAATACATACTGTAAAATCGAAAATTTTCTACTTCCGGTATTGGGAACACAGGAAAAAGCGGTGCATATCAAGGAATTGAATGAAGAAGCTGAAGCGAATGGATGCGAAGATGTCAGTATAAACAAAATAAAAACCATCATTAATTTTTGGGCGATAAAAAACTGGATCAAGCGTCACAACCTGGAATATTCCAAAAATCATATTGCTTTGATTTGTCTTCATCCAAAAGAATTACTTGAAAAAAAACTGGAAAAACGTCACGAATTGGCGAGGTTCATTGTTGAATTTCTTTATAAAAAGAGTAATACGGATGCATATAAGGATGACACAGGAAAAGAGGAAGTTTTGATAGAATTTTCTGTACATGAATTAAAGACAGCTTATAATCAAAGTTCAAATCTTTTTAAATTGAACGTTGGCCTTGAGGATATTGAGGATGCGCTTTTTTATCTTTCAAAAATAGAGGCCATAAAAATTGAAGGAGGCTTTCTGGTTGTTTATAACCGACTGACGATTGAACGTTTGGAAGAGGATAATAAAAAACGATACACAAAGGAAGATTATGAAAAGCTCAATCAATTCTACGAAAACAAAGTTCAGCAAATTCATATTGTAGGTGAGTATGCGAGGAAAATGATCGGTGATTATCGCAATGCACTCCAATTTGTAGAAGATTATTTTCAATTAAACTACCAATCATTTCTGAAAAAATATTTCCCCGGCAGCAAGTCAGACGAATTGAAGCTAAGAATGACGCCATCCAAATTCAGACAACTTTTCGGAGAGTTATCACCAACACAGTTGAGTATTATCAACGACAACGATTCTAAATACATCGTGGTGGCGGCAGGACCAGGGAGCGGAAAAACAAAGGTTTTGGTTCACAAACTTGCATCCCTGCTTTTAATGGAAGATGTGAAGCATGAGCAGTTACTTATGCTGACTTTTTCAAGAGCAGCAGCAACTGAATTTAAAAAACGTTTACTCAAACTCATCGGTAATGCAGCTAATTATATAGAAATCAAAACTTTTCACTCCTATTGCTTTGACTTGCTGGGTAAAATAGGCAGTTTGGAAAAGTCAGACGTTATATTGAAATTGGCTGTGGAGAAGATCAGGAACAAGGAAGTTGAAATGAGCCGGATCACGAAAACTGTCCTGGTAATAGATGAAGCGCAGGACATGGATGCAGATGAGTTCAGCCTGATCAATGCGCTGATGGAACATAATGAAGAAATGAGGGTAATTGCAGTTGGGGATGACGACCAGAATATTTTTGAATTCCGGGGCGCAAGCTCAAAATATCTTGAACAGTTTATCCTGATAAACAATGCGGTAAGACATGAGCTGACAGAAAATTTCAGAAGCAAAAGCAACCTGGTTGAATTTACCAACCATTTTGTGAATCGGATCCGGCACAGATTGAAAGAAATACCGATCGTAGCGCGACAAACGGATAACGGTCAAATAAAATTAGTTCATTATCAGAACAATAACCTGATAACGCCACTGGTAAATGATATCCTGACGACAGGACTTACAGGCACAGTTTGTGTACTGACCAGAACAAATGAGGAAGCGTTGCAAATTGCCGGCTTACTTTTGAAAAACGGGTTTCAGGCCAGGCTGATACAGTCAAATGATGGTTTCAGCTTATACAATTTATATGAAGTCAGGTTCTTTTTAACTCAGCTGAATATCACTGATGATGTTTTTATATTGAACGATGATGCCTGGGAAGCCGGAAAAACCGCACTGAAAAAGAGATTCTCCGGAAGTAATAAGTTGGAGATTTGCATTAACCTGATCAAAGATTTTGAAGAAACTAACCCAAAGAAGAAGTACAGATCTGATTTGGAGGTTTTTATAAGGGAATCCGGGATGGAAGATTTTTACTCCGACAGTGGAGAAACGATTTATGTTTCAACCATTCACAAAGCCAAAGGAAAAGAGTTTGATCATGTTTTTCTGATGCTCGGAAATTTCAACCCGAATACAGACGAGGCTAAGCGACTGTTGTACGTGGCCATGACCAGGGCAAAAAAACATCTGACCATACATTTGAATTCAGAATTCCTCAATGATGTTTCAGTTGAGCATTTGGAAAAAGTGAAGGACAGAGAAAACTGGCAAGCACCCAATGAACTGGCAATGCATTTGACCCATAAAGATGTTTGGCTGGATTATTTCAGGAACAGGCAGTATATAATATCTCAATTGACCTGCGGTGATGATTTGATTGTAACCGATACCGGATGCTTAAACTCAAAAAAACAAAGCATCCTTAAATTCTCCCGACAATTTCTGGATCAGATAGAATTGCTGAAAAAAAGAAACTATGAATTAAAAAGTGCTCAAGTCAATTTTATTGTTTACTGGATGAAAGAAGGTTCAGAAGAAGAAGTGAAAATTGTTTTACCAGAAATAATTTTTGAGAAAAAACAGATGGACGATCAGCAGAAACATTGAATATTGAGTCCTCAAAAACCATTTTCAAAATCCCAATAGAAATGTATTTTTACTGATTAGTGCGGTAAATCTGAAAACATACTTTTATAACATATTGAATATCAATAATGATAATCTATTTATATTTAAATGGGTACAAGTCTGGTGAAAAATTCTGATCAAAAATTCAAATTTCATTTAATTTTGACTGATAAAAAAAATTACCATGCAACACACCATCGCACTCCGCCCCTGGGAAATGGAAGATCTTTCGGACCTGGTAAGGTATGCAGATAATTCGAAAATCGCTCAAAACCTGACAGATATGTTTCCCCACCCTTATTCCAGAGAAGATGGAATCGCCTTTATCCAGATGACCAAAAACTTTAAAGATGGCGTGATCTTCTGTGTCACAATAAATGATGAAGTCGCCGGCAGCATCGGAGTTTTCATTCAAAAAGACATTATGCGCAGAAATGCTGAATTGGGTTATTGGATTGCAGAACCATTCTGGGGCAAAGGCGTTTGTACTGCCGCAGTCAAATTGATGGTCAGCTATGGATTCAGACATTTCGAAATCGACCGGATCTATGCCCGTCCTTTCGGCAGGAATATCGCATCCCAGAAAGTACTGATGAATGCCGGCTTTAGTTTCGAAGCCAGGTTTTATCAAAATATCATCAAAAACGGAATCCTGGAAGATGAACTTTTTTTTGGCATCAGGAAAACATCCATCACAATATAAATTCAGCTTACAGTCAGATAATCAGACACCAAAATATAATCCGCAATTATAAACAAAGTATTTCTTACATTTGTTATCCGGGATGAATTATACAATCGAAGGGAAATAATCATCATGAATTAAGAATTTTATATCGTTCTTATTATTCGCTGAAATTCAACTCAAAAATTTCGTCAGAACATGAATGTAATTTATCTTTCTCCACATTTTCCGGAGAATTACGTCGCATTTGCAGAGGCATTGCATAACAGGGGCGCTCGTGTACTTGGAATTGCCGAACTGCATTATGACCAGTTGCCTGACAGGTTAAAACCTGTCCTGACCGACTATTATGCCGTCCAAAATATGGAAAACTATGAAGAAATGCTTCGGGCAGTGGCATTTTTCACACATAAATACGGCAAAATCGATCATCTGGATTCATTGAACGAACACTGGTTGTTTACCGAAGCCAGCCTGAGAACTGATTTCAACATTCCCGGCATTCACAATGATACCATTGCGGACATGAAATATAAATCCCTGATGAAAGAACGGTTTATAAAAGCCGGAATCCGGGTTGCCAAAGGCAAGGTTGTGCGCACGCTTGACGAAGCAAAATCATTCATCCGGGAAGTGTCTTATCCGGTGGTTGCGAAACCTGATTCCGGCGTCGGAGCTTCCAACACTTACAAGATATCAGATGATACACAACTGAAGCGATTCTTTGAAAATAAACCTGATATTCCATACATCTTTGAAGAGTTCATTTCCGGTCGCATCGAAACATTTGACGGGCTGACAGACAAATTCGGCAATCTGGTCTTTTGCACCGGACATGTGTACAGCGACGGTGTCATGGATGTGGTCAATAACGACCGCCATGTATACTATTACAGCTTCCGTGATATTCCCCCGGATGTTGAAGAAATGGGCATGAAGATCTTCCGTGAATTCAATCTTAAAGGCAGATTTTTTCACTTCGAATTTTTCCGGACAGCTGATGGTAGCCTCGTGGCGCTTGAAGTCAATATGCGACCTCCGGGTGGCTATACTACAGATATGTTCAATTTTGGCAGCGACATCAATATCTATGAACAATGGGCCAATATGGTAACCATGAATGCAGTCAGCACGGATTACCAAAGGAAGTATCACGTCGCTTATGTGGGAAGAAAATGGCGCTTTGATTATGCACATTCAACAGATGAAATTGCTGCTTTATGCGGAGAAAAACTTGTTTACCACAACTATGTCAGCGGCATTTTCAGTCTGGCAATGGGAAATTATGGATATATTGTTCGTCATCCTGATTTGGAAGAACTTTTAAAATGTGTACATTTGATACATCGTTTAAAAGATTAGATCCTGACAGGATACATCGATTAAAAAATTGACATCCGATTTGCTTGCGATAAAACGAAAATAAAAAATACAGCTATGAACGTCGTTTACTTTTCACCACATTTTCCACCAAATTATGTTTGGTTCATTAAAGAATTGAAAAAAGCCGGAGTCAATACACTCGCCATTGCGGACGTACCTTTTGAGCGCCTTTCACCCGTACTCAAAGAATCACTCAATGACTATTACCAGGTGGCAAATCTCGAAGATTACCATGCAGTGGTTAAAGCCATGGGTTATTTCATCCATAAATACGGCCGCATTGACCATCTCGATTCCCTCAATGAACATTGGTTGATGATGGAAGCCAGCCTAAGGACTGATTTCAATATCCCCGGTTTGAAAAACGACGACATTGGTGACATGAAATTCAAATCCAGAATGAAACAGCGGTTTATCCATGCCGGCGTGGAGGTTGCCCGGGGAAAGGTCATTGCCAACATGGAGGAGGCCAAACGCTTCATTAAAACCGTCAAATATCCTGTCATCGCCAAACCAGACAACGGGGTCGGTGCTTCCGCAACATTCAAGATCAGCGACGATGCGCAACTTTCCTCATTTTTCGAAAATAAACCTTCAACAAGCTACATTTTTGAGGAATTTATCGAGGGAACCATAGAAAGTTTTGATGGCTTGACTGACAAAAAAGGCCATTTGGTTTTTTATACTTCCAATATTTTTTGCCAGGGAATCATGGACATTGTAAACCAGGATAAACATGTGTATTACTATACACAGCGAAAAGTTCCGAAAGACATCTCCGAAGCAGGCAAAAAGATCCTTCATGAATTCAACCTGAAGGGTAGATTTTTTCATTTCGAATTCTTTCGCAAAAATGATGGCGGACTCGTAGCACTGGAAGTTAATATGAGGCCACCCGGCGGTTTTACCACAGATATGTTCAATTATGCCAGCGACATCAATATCTATGAGTATTGGGCAAAAGTGGTCACCGGTCACCCAACCGATTTTAAATATACGCGCAAATACCATGCATGTTATATCGGAAGAAAAAACAGGTTTGAATATTCTCACAATCTGCATCAGGTGATCCAGCATTGCGGGAACGACCTGGTTTTTCATCATCCTGTTGGTGAAGTTTTGAGTCCTGCTCTCGGCCACTACGGCTTCATTGTCAGACATGAGAATCTCCAGCAAATAAAAAATTACATAGATTTTATATTACAATTTGACTAAAAATGAACAGAGACTATCAAAAATGGTACAGCGATCACCTGGGAAAAGAAATGGAATTGCTGGTTCACGGCCATGCAGGTACACCGTTTATTATTTTTCCATGCTCCAACGGCCGTTTTTTTGATTTCGAAAACCGCGGCATGTTTCATACGGTTGAACAGGAACTCAAAGAAGGAAAAGCGATTTTTTTCAGTGTTGACAGCATCGACCGGGAAACATGGCACAATCATGGCGCACATCCTTCCGTTGGCGCATCAAGACATGAACACTATGATCAGTATATCATACATGAGGTGATACCTTTCATCCATCATTTCCTGGGAAACAATGAAAAAATCATCGCTGCAGGCGCCAGTATGGGTGCTTATCATGCGGTGAATTTCTTTTTAAGGCATCCGGATGCTTTTGGAGGCACACTGGCTTTGAGCGGAAATTACCATGCGAAACATTTCGTGGGTGATTATATGGATGAACATGTTTATTTTAATTCACCATTAGCATTTTTACCCGGATTGCAGGACAACTGGTATCTGGATCAATACCGCTCTTCCAAAATTTTTGTCTGCACAGGTCAGGGTGCCTGGGAAGAAACCATGGTGGAAGATACCCATCATCTGAAATCTCTGCTGGAAGAAAAAAATGTACCGGCACATATCGAATTCTGGGGACACGATGTCAACCATGACTGGAATTGGTGGGAACTGCAATTTCCCTATTTTGTAAAGAAGATTGTGTGAAGTAATAGTGACTGGATAAAATTCATTTTTTGAAGGTAGCCCGGGCATTCGCTGCTATAGGCAAATGGTCAGAATTTTTCACTTAGACTGTGAAATCATAAATACCGGAAAGATAACAATTTTCAAATTAAGTGATTTTAATACAAAAAAACGATCACTCTTTCAAAAATTGCAATTTGATAAAACATTTGATCCGAAACCAACTGAATCACATTGCCTGAATCAAACAGTGTTGAAACCACGCAATGAAAGCAATCAGCAGATCCCGGATCATTTGAAAAAATCTGCACCCGAACCCATTTATGTTCAAATGCATAGCAATTGAATCTCTATAATTTTGTCCCTACCAGGGTATAATGATACAGATCATTGCCATCTACAATGGTATAATCGATCTGCAACGTATAGTTTTGAAATACACCTTCACCATAAATTCTTTTATTTCCGTCAAAATTCTGGGAATAAATAACAATTCTCTTGCTGTAATCCTCTTTATCCCGGACATCGGCGCTGATCAGAGCCCAGTTGTCCTTAAGCCAGGGAGCATCAATTTTGATAGAATTACCATAATCAGCCGAAATGACCATAGAAAAAGGCCCCGCCACGCCGGTTACATGAGCTTCATAAACACCTGCTATTTCCATCACATCTTCATCATATTTTTCGCAGGAAGATATCAGGATGGCCAGTAAAAGAATTGAAAAAAGTTTAGCTTTCATTTTAAATGATTTTTTGTGAATAAATGCTTTACAAAAGTATTTCAGAGACGAAGTTAGCGCCAGGTTTTAGGCAGCATTAACCATACTTTAATACATTTTTAAGAATACTTTAGCATATTCCGGTTCATAGTGCACGCATCACTGAATTAACGCATTTTACAAGCAATTCCCCGATATCTTTAAAATTTATATTGCTTCAGGTCCTTTATCAGATCATTTTGCATTAAAAATTGTTTATCAGGCATAATAGACAGCATTATCCCGGAGTTTTACAATTTTAACCTTAAAAATTATTGGCATTGACCATATTAAGAATCCTGATGTTTTACCTCTTTTTGTCCGCTGGCAACTTTTCTGCCAACGGGAATAATGAGCCCGATTTTCAACATGTGGACCGATTTGCCAGGCAATTGAAAAAATCTTCTACACTGGATCAGACTGCAAGACAATTGACCATACAGTTTGAAACAGAAGTGGAGAAGGTTCGGGCCATTTTCGTTTGGATCACCTATAACATCGGATATGACATCCATAAAGTCAAAGATCAACAGCGCCGTAACAACCGAACGGTTATCACGGCCAACAGCCAGGCAGAACTGGATGCATATATCAAAAAAATGCCAAGAAAAATGGCAGATAATGCATTTTCGAGCGGCAAAGGCGTTTGCGAGGACTATTCCAATCTTTTCCTTTTTATGTGCCAAAGCATTGGGATCGAAGCGAGTTATATCACAGGATATGGAAGAAGTTCTGCGGATAAACTGAATAAATACCCGGATCGGTCAAATCACGTTTGGAACGGAGTAAAAATCAATGACACATGGTATTTACTGGATGCAACCTGGTCAGCAGGCCAGGTAGATATGCGAACCGGCAAATTTACCCGGGATTTTACCGATGGATTTTTCCTGGCTGACCCCGTCAAGTTCATTCTCACACATTTCCCTGATGACCCTGAATGGCAACTGGTAGGAAGTCCTCTTGATTTGGATAAATTTGTCACTTTGCCATTGGGATATCCTTCACTCCATGATCCCGAAATTCTGGATTACTATCCCAAAAAAGGCGTCATCAGCCGGGAAAACGAAATAGTGAAACTGGTGCTCCAAACGGAAATTCCTGCAGATCAATTTGAACTGTATATCAACAACCGTTATCACTCCACCGCAACGGAAGCTGATGAGAACAGGGTGGTTTTCCAATTGGATGTTTCACGTCTGAAGAATGCCGAAATTACCATCACCAGAATCGGTGATGTAAAGGTTATTCCTCTTATTTCGTACCTTGTAGACTGATGAACTTGCCTGGATTTTGACCTTGAAGCTGACTTTTCAATGGTCTAAGTTGCAAAACAAATTCCTTACCAATAACGGTGGTTAATATGCTTCAATAACCCTGAAAAGTCTTTTCAGGCCAGTCAGATCAATCCGGAACCAAGTGCCAGTGACAGTAAAATTAGCATCACAGCCACTGTTACTTTCAGTGTATCCAGTGTGATTTTCTTCAATAGTAAGTTTCCCAGAAATGCCCCGGATATGGCAGCCAAAGTGGCAAAAATGACTAAAAATATGTTCTCTGAAAGTCCCGAGGTGTTGAAACCCGTTGCATAAATACTCAACCTGGTAAGGTCAACAAATGAGGATACCACAACAGCAGTTCCGATAAATGCTTCTTTGGAAAGCCCTGATTTGATCAAAAAAGCACTTCTAAGCGCACCCTGATTGCCTGAAAGCCCTCCAAAAAATCCACTTAATATTCCGCCAATAGCCAACTTTTCTTTTCCAAACCGAAATTTATCAAAATATGGGATCAAATCCATTAGCGCAAAGTAAATCAGCAAAAGCGAAATCATGAATTTTACCGGATATACTACAAAAGAACGACCACCAATTTCGTATTCGAAAATCGGCCGGGCGTCCGGAATGTGCAGCAAGAGCCATGAACCAGCTAAAGCACCCAGCACTGCAGGTATACCGAACCTGAACAAGACCTGTTTATCTGCTTTTTTGCCCACCAGAACCATTTTAAACAGATTGTTCATCAGGTGAACAACACCTGTGAGGGCTATCGCCAGCTCTACCGGAAAAAATATCATGAATACCGGTGTGAGTATGGTACCCAATCCAAATCCGGAGAAAAAGGTGAGGATCGCAGCTCCGAAAGCAGTCAAAGAAATGATCAGTATCTCCATATCAAAAATGTTTTTTCACATTGAATTCAATAATTCAAAATCAGCTTTTTAACTTTCGCAACTGATTTTCATACACAATTGAAGTAAACAAGTAACTTTCTATAACAATGATACTAAAAACTCTGAACTAAGTATTGATATTTATTCCGGTGCTGAGTTGATCAGTCCTTTAGTCTGCCGGGTTTGAGCTTGTACATTGCAGTAAAAAACAAAAATTGCCGGAGACCCTGGAATTCTGATCATAAGGATACATCATATGCTATTTGGTTAATAGCCAAATGACCATCAACCAGAATAATCACTTAAAGCATAGCAATCAAAGACACGCGGAGCATGCCGGTAACCGTCTCAGGAGCAGGCAAAACTTTGTTGTAGTAAATACTGATTTTTTTGCTCTTTTGGGCTTTGAGGAGGAACTCAATATAGTTTTTTAGGTTCTATTTAAAAATTCAAGTATTTTTGACGCCGTTTCGCATTCAGACATGATAAAAAGACTTAGTATATCCAATTATGCACTGATCGATTTTGTAGAGATCAATTTCGATAAAGGTCTTCATATCGTCACCGGAGAAACCGGTGCAGGAAAGTCTATTATTTTAGGTGCTCTTGGCTTGATCATGGGTGACAGGGCTGATCTGAAAGTGATATCAGATCCTGAGAAAAACTGTATCATCGAAGCAGACATTGATATTCGCCGGTATGACATTTCTGATCTGTTGAATGAATGGGATATTGACCAGGCTGACATGCTGAATATCAGACGCGTAATTTCAGGAACAGGAAAATCACGGGCATTCATCAACGATCTTCCGGTCAGTCTGAAAGCTTTACAGGACATAACCATCCGTCTGATCCAGGTTCACAACCAGTTTGACAATTTGGATCTTAGCCAGCCGGATTATCAGTTGAGTATCATCGATGTACTGGGTGAACACCGGGAGCAATTACAGGAATACAAAAGTTTATATAAAAATTGGAGCACTTTAAAAACAGAGTTAGCTTCTTTGAAAGCTACCGTGGAGACTTTCGCAAAAGAAAAGGATTTTGTCCGTTTTCAGTATGAAGAACTGGAAAATGCCGGTCTTGAACAAGCGATCGATGAAGAACTGGAATCATCATTGGAACTGATGAGCAATGCAGAATCCATACAGCAAGCGCTTAAACTGGCTTATTTCACACTTGCAGATGATGAAAACTCACTGATTGATCAGATCAAATCTTTGATCAGAAATCTCAGGCAACAGGCCGAAGGTGTAAGTATGGTCGAAAAGGTTATTGACTCATTGGATCTCGAAGCTGAAAACCTTGAACAAATTGCCATTGTTTGCAGGGATCAGTCAGAAAAAATCGATTCAGACCCTGAAAAACTGGCTGTTTTGCAACAAAAAATGGATGAGATCAACCGATTGATGCATAAATTCAGAACTACTGAAATCACCGAACTGATCGGTACAAAAAACAGTTTGAAGGAAAAGCTTAACCAGGAACTGGAACTCGATCAACTGATCTCTGAGAAGGAGAAAAGCATCATGGAACAGGAAAAACAGCTGAATTTACTGGCTAAAATGATCTCAACGTCAAGACAAAAAACTTCCAGATCGTTTTGTTCAGATGTCGAAAACAGTCTGAAGCAACTGGCGATGCCGTTTGTCAGGCTTGAAGGCAAGTTTTCTGTGTCAGATTCTTTAATGCCCAATGGCAAGGATGTTTTCGAATTATTGTTCAGCGCAAATAAAGGAACGACACCGCATCCGATAAAAAATGTGGCTTCAGGTGGTGAATTGAGCCGTTTATCTTTGAGCATCAAATCAATTTTGGCCGGGAAAATGAGCCTGCCAACCCTCATTTTTGATGAGATTGAAGCAGGTATTTCCGGAGATGTAGCCATGAAAATGGGACAAATTCTTAAAAAACTTTCCTCCGGGCACCAATTGATCAATATCACGCATTCGGCACAGATCGCCTCACAGGCCAACATCCATTTCTATGTGTACAAAACACATGAACAAGCTAAATCCAAAACCTTGCTCAAAGTGCTGGATAAAAATGAAAGGATCCATGAAATCGCTAAAATGCTCAGTGGAGATCCACCAACCCAGGCAGCTATTAAAAACGCTGAAGAGCTGATCGAAGGTTGAGACGACTGGCTGCAAATATTAACAACTTACTGAAAATTAACAATTAAACACAATTTTGATGAATTACAATTTATTAAAAGGGAAAAAAGGAATTATTTTTGGTGCACTGGATGAGAACTCCATCGCCTGGCATGTTGCTAAAAAATGTGTCGATGAAGGCGCACAAATTGTGCTGACCAACGCTCCCGTTGCATTCAGAATGGGTAAAATTGAAGAAATGGCTGCTTCCCTCAACTCGGTGGCGATCCCGGCTGATGCCACTTCTATGGAAGATCTTGAACAGCTGTTTAAAAAATCCATGGAGATTTTTGGAGGAAAAGTCGATTTTATTCTTCATTCCATCGGGATGTCTTTGAATATCCGTAAAAACAAGGAATATCATGATTTGAATCACGATTGGATGTTAAAAACTTTTGATATTTCTGCTGTTTCTTTTCATAAAGTGATGCAAACTGCCGACAAACTGGATGCGATCAATGATTGGGGTTCAATCATAGCCCTGAGTTACATCGCTGCACAAAGGACTTTTCCCTATTATGGAGAAATGGCTGAATCCAAGGCTTTGCTCGAATCTTTTGCCCGGAGCTTTGGTGCACACCTCGGAAAAACTAAAAAAGTCAGGGTCAATACCATTTCTCAGTCACCTACCATTACCACAGCAGGCAGCGGTGTGAAAGGGTTTGACATGTTTTATAAATACACTCAGAATATGGCGCCGTTGGGCAATGCAGATGCAGATGCATGTGCTGATTATTGTGTGTTGTTGTTTTCTGACCTGTCAAGGATGGTGACCATGCAGAATTTATACCACGATGGCGGATTTTCCAGCATGGGAATGGATCCGACGTTAATGGACTAATGTACATCTGACCCATGTTTTTGCAATAAATATGGGTCAGTTTCTCGTTTATTTACTTTCAGCCTGATTTTTTGATAATCAAAACGCAAAAAAGTATATTCCGAATGAGCAACGTGATCAAATCATCCCTCTTTGCATCTCTTGCCATCACAAGTATTTGTGTGGTTTTAACGTCAGCATTAAGTGCTCAACGGGATATGTCCGACAGATCGCTGACAGAAAAGGACAGTTCTTCAATCGCGCCGGAAGAAATTGAGGATACCTTGAAAATGACCTGGTTCACTACGGAAAATATCCACGGGCAACAAATATTCACGGACACATCTTTGGAATTCAACGCTATCCAATACAACCCTCTGCGAACTAAAGAAATGCCTTATTTATTTTTGGGCACACCGGGGTCTTCCTCTACGAGCATTTATCAGTTCAGGGAATTACAGAGCGGCATGGATTTCGGTTTTCATCAGTTCGATCCATACAAATTACATCTGAAAAGATTGAGATGGTATAAGACCAATCTTCCATTTGCTGACCTGTGTTTTTCACCGGGCAAATCAGAAAATGAATTATTTACCTCGGCAAAATTCACCATGAACCTGAGCGATCAATGGAACCTCAATCTGGATTATCAACGTTTGCTCGATGAAGGATTCTACAAGGAACAAACCACCAAAAACAGCAGCCTGATCGCTGGACTCTGGCACCAATCCAAAAATGGAAAAAGCAACACTTTTGTGAGCTTTCTAACCAACATTCATCAGGAAAAGAACAATGGAGGCATCACCGATACCAGTTATTTATCTGCTGAATCTTTCCGTGGCAATATTCCCATTATACTTTCAGGTAGTATCAGCAGACACCAAAATGAAAAATTCACGGCTCAGCATATTTATTACCCATGGAAAATCAATGGCGCGGATAGCTTAAAAAGGCTTATTGATTTATCTTTCAACAGTATGCTAAGTTACGAAAAAGGCTTTTTCAAATATTATGACGAAAAAGCCGGGACTGAGGCCGACAGCCTGATTTACCGATATTTGATCATCGATCCCATCGGGGTGAGAAACTATATTGACTATCACAAATTGAGTTTGTTACCGGGTATAAACCTAAATGTCGCTGATTTTTTTATGCTGAAAGCCGGCATTTCGTATGATTTTTATGCCATTGGCCAAAATGAATTGACTACTGACTACAAACACGATCTGACAACATCCCTGAAAGCTGAATATAAATTCAAAAAATATCTGGATCTGAATGCTGATTTTGATTATCATTTTCTGGATTTTGAAGGAGATTTAACACTGGATTTAAAGGGTAGTTTCAAACTGGACCCTTATGTTCAGGTGACTGGAAGCCAAAAGATCGTTTATGCGCATCCTTCCTGGATACATAACAGTTTTATCCTGAATGATGTCTCCATATACCAAAATAGTTTTGACCCGCAAAAGCAGTTTTCAAGCTCTATTGGGTTTCGCATACCTTTGATCAATGCGGGATTTTCAATTGCTGACCATACCTATGAAAACTATATTTATTATACAAAAGAAAAACATTTTATCCAGTCACCGATTAATCTTCGGTATACGCAAATGTCCATTGACCTCGGACTGAAATTCATGGGATTTCATTTGGATAACACACTGCATCTGTTCAGAAGTGATAATGAATTGTACGATCTACCGGAATACAGGCTTGAATCAAGTATATATTATAAAGCTTACATCCTGAAAAAGAAAATGGAATTGTTCACCGGATTTGAAAGCTTCATTACGGACAAGTTTTACATTCCGGATTATCAGCCTGTTTTAGGCGCTTTTACAACTAAGTCTGATTTCTATAGTGACTGGCATACACTTATCAACTTCTTTATTTCGTTTAAAGTGAAGAATTTTCGATTTTTTGCCAGAACAGAGAACATCTTTTCCCTGATCGATAATCAGGTGCATTTCCAGACTAAAGCATATCCGCTCGATGATTTTCGTGCCTTCCGAATGGGCGTCAGGTGGCAATTTGTCAACTAATCAACCAAGGACACCTTTGCAAATATATTTTTTCTTTAAATCAGAGCTCGTAATTAGGTTGAAGAACACCCTTTCCATCCTCTTCCTTGTAAAAATCATTGATATACCTGACGACGTCCTCCGGTTCATCAAATATAGGAATGAGTTCAAGATCATCAGCCTTAATGTTTTTTTCTTTCCCGAGCATCACTTCAACAATCCAGTTTCTCATACCTGACCAAAACTCAGAACCTACCAGAACTACCGGAACTCTGTCAATTTTTTTTGTTTGGATCAAGGTCAATACTTCAAACAATTCATCCATCGTGCCAAATCCTCCCGGAAGCACAACAAATCCCTGTGCGTATTTCACGAACATGACTTTTCTTACAAAAAAGTACCTGAAATCCAGATTTTTATCAGAATCGATGTAGTTATTGTTGTGTTGTTCAAAAGGCAATTCAATGTTAAGACCCACTGAGATACCCTGCTTTTCAAAAGCACCTTTATTAGCTGCTTCCATGATGCCCGGACCACCACCGGAGATCACTCCAAACCCGGACTCTACCAAATTATTGGCTATGATCCTGGCTAATTCATAATATTTGTCCCCTACCCTTGTTCTGGCAGATCCGAAAATTGAAATGCAGGGTCCGATTTTGTTCAATCTTTCAAATCCATCTACAAACTCTGCCATTACTTTAAACATCATCCAGGAGTTCTCTCCTTTGATATTCCTCCATTTCCTCATCGGCAGTTGTACATTATTCATCATGATCATTATTTGTTCCATAAAAAAAAACTGAACCATGCTATGCGCACGGTCAGTTAAAGGCTAAATTAAACGATATTTCTATGAATAAATTGCATATAGTCAATGATTATTGAACCCATGGAAAATATTCCTGATTTCAACATCTGATATAGACTTATACAAGTTTCGACAATAAACGAATATTAAGCAGATTCAGATTTGTGCAGTCCCGATATTATTGGATTTAAAGGATCTGGACGGCATTTCTGACGACCTGGAAATCAGGATTGATGAATCGACTTCAATTCGCTGATGACGTCATCCAGTTTACTCCTTAATTCTTCCATATCTTCTACATCCTCAAATCCGGCGTGTTCATGTTTTGTTTTGTTCATTCCTACATAGCAGATCACGTCATTTTTAGAAATTTCCTTTCCGCCAAGGATGATAAGCCGTTCGACAACGTTCCTGAGTTCCCGGATATTTCCAGTCCATTCAAACCCCTGAAGCGCCTTGATAGCCTGCGCGCCAAATGTTTTGGTGGTTATTCCATATTCTTCGCAAATCTCCCTGGCAAAAAACTCGACAAGCAATGGAATGTCTTCTATCCGATCCCTCAATGGTGGAACATCGATGATGATGACTGCCAACCTGTGGAACAAGTCTTCCCTGAATTTGCCTTTCCTGATCTCTTTTTTCAAATCTTTATTGGTTGCTGCAACCACACGGACGTCTACTTTGATTTCTCTGTCACCACCAACCCTGGTAATTCTGTGTTCCTGGAGCGCTCTCAAAACTTTAGCCTGAGCAGACAAACTCATATCCCCTATCTCATCCAAAAACAAAATACCTCCGTTTGCCAGTTCAAATTTACCTAACCGTTGTTTGATCGCTGAAGTAAATGAGCCTTTTTCATGTCCGAAAAGCTCGGATTCTATCAATTCAGAAGGAATTGCTGCACAATTTACTTCTACCAACGGAAACTCCTTTCTATTGCTTTTCTCATGCAACCACCTGGCTACCAATTCCTTTCCGGTTCCATTATCTCCCATGATCAATACACGTGCTTCAGTTGGTGCAACCCGTTCGATGGTATCCTTCACCATTTTTATAGCTTTGGATTCCCCGATGATATCAATGGTTTTCTTAGCATTGACTTTTTTCTGCAAAACATTCTTTTCTCCGATCAGGCTTGATTTATCCAGCGCATTGCGCAAGGTGATCAGAAGCCTGTTCAGATCCGGTGGTTTCTGTATAAAATCAAAGGCGCCGTTTTTAACTGCCTCCACAGCAGTATCAATGGTGCCGTGTCCTGAAATCATTACTACAGGAATATCAGGCTTCAAAACCTGGATCCGTTCCAGGGCTTCCATACCATCCATTCTCGGCATTTTAATATCAAGCACTATCAGATCAAAATCCTGTTGCTTGATCTTTGCCAGACAGTCCAGACCATCAGTAGACTCCTCTACTTCATACTTCTCATATTCAAGGATATTCCGCAATGTTTTACGAATACTCCTGTCATCATCAACAATCAATACCTTAGCCATAGAATGACAATTATTCTTTATGAATCAATGAATAAATACTATTTACTTGAATTTTGATCTATTTCAGAAAAACTAAAATGATCCTGCGAAGTTTTGGTAAATCCGTTTTGAAATGTAAAGATATATTATTTTTTTAAATAATATATAAATGATACATTTTTTTTGGCTTGGACATCATTTTTTACATTTGATCGCATCTTCTGAAATCGGATGCCGCAACCAAAAACCAGTTCATTTTTCCTGTGCCAAACATGATAAAGCGTGAAGTTCCTATTGGTTTCCTATCAATTCACCGGCCTGATTGACCTTGGTACTCAATTCATTGGAATAGATTAACTGAGTTTTCAATTAAACGATCTTTTCTCACCATGACCGTATACTTACATAGAAAGTCAACTCAAAGGGTAAATCTATTTAATTATTCATTAAGACAAAATGATTAAAAAAAAATTCCGATGTTGGAGATTTTCGCCTAAAGTCGGTTACAAAGGGTAATTCTTTGAACTGATGTTACAGCAGCAATTTGAAAATCTGGATAAAGATCAACTCCACATCTCGTAAAACAGAATAATCCCTGGCATACATAAAATTTATTCTGTGGATTTCTTCCTTGCTAAGTCTGTTGATGCTTTCATGAACTATTGGTTCCAGGATACCTACCGGGATACCAGGTAAAGCGTATAAATCCTGATCTGCTTTAATGTACCCCATCCAGGTTCGGTTCCTGGCAAATACATCTATTATCCATAATGGAAATGAAGTTCTGTTTTTACCGAGCAGCCAAACCGGAAAAATGATCAACAAACTCATATTCACCAGATAATCAAGCAGAAATTTCAGAATTTTTTGTCTGTTGTCAGATAATCTGTATCTGAGTTCCATGGTGTAAAGGTCTCCCCTGGCATTTCTGTCATGGCTGCCAATGATGCTCAGAACATCCTTTGTCAGAATTTTGGCTTTAACATCATTCCCCAATCTGGTCATCCAATACATCACTTCGGAAATTTCCACATCTTCCGGAGAGAAAAAAACCTGATCTACCTTGTTTATTCGTACCATTTCATCCAGTTTTTCAATGGATTGAAGGTAGTACGTGGAAAAATCAGATCCTTTTTGCGGAAAAATCGCACCGGTAAACTCAAGTTTTTCCCTGCTTGAAGCAATTATTGCTTTAGCCCTTTCAACTTCTTCCTGTTTTCCTACGACCAACACCCTTTGGACCATATCCCCGCCTGCTTTTCTTCCATTTTGCATAAGATGGTACATGAGCCGGATCAAAAAACCTGGTAAAAAGAGAAAAATTGTTGAAATTAAAATGATGGCTCTGGAAGATCGCAAGGAATTGTCCAATAATGCATACATGACCAGAATGGCCATCGTTCCCGCCAAAACTCCGCTGGCAAATCTTATAAAATGACTTCGATTTTGATAAGCTCCTGACATAGCAAGTCCAGACACCCAGATCAAACTGTAAACAGAATAGATCCAGGCTGAAGGGACTTCTGAATAATAGTCAGCATTATGAAAGAAATACCTTGCCCACAAGTATTCAACTAACCTGATCGTGAAATAAAAACCTGAAAAATCCATCAGAGGAAGGATCAACCCTGCCAGTTTATTCCGGCCAAAATGAAACATGCCAATGAAAATAATAGACGCATTGATCAACCATAGGAATGGATTAAAAAACTTCCTGCCAAAATGTTTCCTGGCAAAAATAGCCATAGCCATATAAAACACCTTGTGGTATTTCAAACTGCTCTTTTTTGTGCTTTCACCCTTAAAATGGATGATGGTGGATTCCGGAAAATATATGATTTTAAAACCTGCCTGTTGAATGCGATAGGAATAATCGATGTCCTCTCCATACATAAAAAAAGCTTCATCCAGCAAACCGGTCTTTTCAATGGCTTCTCTGCGGATAAACATAAATGCTCCACAAAGTACATCCACCTCATTGATTTCATTTTCGTCAAGGTAACCAAGATTATAGCCATTGAAGACTTTGGATCCTGGGAAAAGTCGCGATAGCCCGAGCAAACGCATCAGCGATCTGAATGGTGTTGGAAATCCACGTTTTGACTCTGGCAAAAATTTACCGCTCCCATCGATCATTTTCACCCCCAGGGCACCACAATCTTGCTTTTTCTCCATAAAATCAAAACACTTACTGAGTGTTTCTTCTTCCAGGATCGTATCCGGGTTGAGCAGTAATACATATTTAGAATCAGCCAATTGAATCGCCTGATTGTTGGCTGCAGCAAAACCTGCATTATACTGATTGGCAATGAGTCTGACCTGAGGGAATTGATCACTGACCATTTCTGCTGATCTGTCGACCGAATTGTTATCCACAACGAACACTTCCACATTCAGTTCATGTCTGCCGGCAAAAACTGACCGCAAGCACTCTGCAAGAAAATGTTTCACATTGTAATTGACAATTATGACAGCGATGTCATGCATATGTTACAGCTGATTGTTTTGAACGGTATAAGGCACTCTCGAAGCGATGGATCTGCCAAGTGTAAACTCGTCTGCATACTCAAGTTCTCCTCCAAATGCCACACCTCTTGCTATGGTACTCACCTTCACATGGGAAGGGATCATCCTGGTTAGGTAATAAATGGTGGTATCTCCGTCAATCGTTGGACTGATGGCCATGATCAGCTCTTCAACACCTTGTCTTTCAATCCGTTCTAGCAAAGAACGTATATTCAGGTTTTCCGGGCCAATTCCATTCAACGGTGAGATGATCCCGCCTAAAACATGGTATAATCCCGAAAAATACCCCGTTTCTTCGATAGCGATCACATCCCGAATGCTTTCGACTACACAAACTGTTTGACGATTTCTCGCCTGGCTGGTACAGATTTCACAGACATCATTGTCAGAAATATTATGGCATTGTTTGCAAAACCTGACTTCTTTCAGTTTGCTCAACCCAAGGCTCATCTCGTCTGCCAGGTCATATTTGTCATTGAGCAGATGCAAAACCAACCTAAGCGCAGTTTTTCTTCCTACACCCGGAAGTGAAGAAAAACTTTTGACTGCATCCTCAACTATTTTTGATGAAATATTCATTGCAAAAGATTAACCCACAAATGTAGTTAAAAATCAGCATTCATTCCCAAACCTTATATAAGCTTATATGTGATCAGGAAAATTTGTGTTGCTTTCATTTTTATTTTTCAAAATAGGCTTGCAGGCCTTTAATATGAGCCATATCAACTAAATATATTGGTAAAGCTTTGGAAAACAACATGCACAGTTTAATCGATTTACTTTTTCAGCTCAGGATAACCATTGCAAAAACTAAACGTTTAACTAAATCATTTCCATATATTTAAAAATAACTGTACTATGATTTATGTCAATTCGCTGTCTACTAAAAAAAATGGGTTGTTCTTTGGAACAACCCATTTTTGAATATCTATAAGATTTTTATTAAAAGCCTGCGTTTTTATCACCTTTGACTTTAGTCTTGGTATTAGAAGAACTATAGGATTTAGTCCATTTGGATACGCTTGGAGGTGCTTCCATATTGCTGTCAGAATCTTTACAGGTCCTGAACTCAACCCTTCTGTTCATGTAATGTTGCATTTCCAATTCTTTTCCTTTCTTGCCAGGATCAATTTCCTTTACCAGGGGCATTTCTTCACCACCAAACATCAGGTTGAATCTTTCTCTGGGTATGCCATAATTCTTAACCATGAAATCTATAGCTTCTTTTGCTCTGTTATACGCCAAAAGATTATTATAATCATTAGAGTTCCTTACATCCGTATGCCCGTATGCCGTTACGCAAAGATCCGGATACTTTTCCATTATTTCCGCAACATGTTTAAGATGACCATAATACGCTGGTTTGATTTGATATTTATCCAGGTCAAAATGTATCATTGGTAAAAACCAATCCACCTGACCAGAATAAAAACTCCGTTTTTTCCCGGCAGTAGACACGCTGTCAGGTATTCCTCTGGATTCAAACATTGCCTCGACATCTTCTTTCGTAATGCAGCATTCTTTTATAGTCGTAGCCTTACCTGTTTCATCCACCTCCAAACCAGGAGCAGAAAATGGTTCAGCATCCTGAAAATCCGGAATGCCATCGCTATCGCTGTCCATGGTCACACCACGATGGTCAACAACAGAGGCAACAGGGCTGTTAGGTTCCATGTCCATCATGTCAATTACACCGTCTCCATCGGTATCTGTCAGATCGAGTACAGGCCTTTGTTTCAATTCTGAAATATCATTGAAGGCTCCATCCAGTGGATTCAGCCAATATAAAGGTTCACTTCTTTTATTCAGATTACCCAAATTAATAGATAATCTCATATTCGTGTAATGAGGCATATCCCTATTATTAGTCTGATCGTATGCACTGCGGTATTTGATCCCATCCAGATAATCATTATCTGAAAACAAAACAAGGTGCTCCAGGCTGACATTGACCCTTTTACTCAATTTTCTGGAAATACCTGTGCCTCCGGTAAACATCAGATGAATGTTATAGTTGTCATTGATCCTGTAAATACCGTCCAACTTAGTACCTTCAGTTTCATATACACCATCATATTGATTGTCCACTTCTTTCTTGATCATGATCCTTTCAGAACGGATATTATGATCCAATCCCATATTGACAATTGAACTGATATCATATGGATTATCATTAGATCCGTACAAATCCATCATCACTTTGTGCGTATCAAAACCGCCTCCCAAAACAAGATACCAATTCCATATATTGCTCTCTTTATGAAACAAAATATTACCGATGTTCAAAATACCCTGAACTGCACCGTAAGCATACTGGGTCTTGGTGCGCGGAAACCATCCGGGCATATTTTCATATCGATTGAATACTGGTTCAACCAATCCTCCGCCCTGTTCTGAATGCTTCCAGACCTGAGCATCCACATGGTATGCCTGTCCATAGAAAAAGTCTGTTCTGATCGAAAATGAATAAAACAAAGACTTCCTCAAATGGAATCCTACTCCAAATCCTCCCGGTATCCGGGTGTCAGAATCACCGTCAATGAAAAAATGTCCGCCATGCAAACCTAGTTCCCATGCATCCTTTGGTCTGGCAGGGTATTTTAAAAATCCCTTTCGCCACTTTTTATGCTGATCAGGGTCTTCTGTCATTTCATCCGTAATTGCTCTTGGACCAAAATATCCGAATTCACCCTGGGCATACATCACGTATCCGGCGAACAATAGAAATACTAGTAAACTTATCCGATTAATCATGAGATAAATATTTTAACTACCTAATTCAGAACAAATAATAAAACCGCATCAGATTCCTGTCCGGAACTCGATGAAGCAGCAAGATTCTATTTATATGTCAGGTATTTGTAATAAAATTCCCAGTGTCAATGCTAAAATACATAGCATTTAACTACCATACATAAGTCTACTGTATGAGAATTATTTTACAAATGTAATAAATATTTAATATATTGGTATTATTTCGAGAAAAAAAATAAATTTTTAACATAAATTAATTGAAAATAAACCAATTAGTAAAAAAATACTTCAATCCTTAACCAACAAATAATCAATAATTATAATATATCAATTATATTTGCTTTAAATTTTTTGATATGTACAATAATTGGTTGGTTGAATCGGATGTATTTCAAACAGAATATACTGATAAGTTTACCATTGGCTACCAGATCAATAAAGAGCCTGACAGTTTGATTCAGATCGGACAACAGGTTGCATTGATCGGGATAGATCCTGAGATCGCAGACGTAATTAGAAGGGATTTATTCCAATGTTCCTATAACTTCTCAAAATTACAGTTTTTTGATCTGGGAAATACAAGAAAAAACAATCCGGAATTCCTGGCTCAGTTGTTTACTGAACTGAACTCCAACAAAATGCACCTGATCATCCTGGGAGCAGACAACCAGTTTACAAAAACAATGGCAAGAATTACAGAGACAAGGGAAAACATTGCTATCATAGACAAGACCTTCTACTCCCTACTGGAATCTGACACTTTCAGCTATTTAGCTGGTAATCATAATATTGAAAAAATAAAACTGATTTCTTACCAAAGCCATTTGGTTCATTCCATACATTTGAATTCTCCAAAAATGAACCAATCCCTTAGTTTGGGAGATCTGCGTAATAATATGCGGGATGCTGAACCAGCATTGAGGGATGTCAGTCTGATCGATTTTCATTTAAGCAGCATCAGGTACGGAGAAATTCCGGGTATTCCCGGCACGACACCGAGCGGGCTGAGTTCAGAAGAAGCATGTCAACTTATGAAGTATATCGGATTAAATCCGTTGAAAAGCAGATTTTGGATTAGGGGTTACAATCCTAAATTTGATTTTCATAGTCAGGGTGTGAAGATGGTCAGTCAGCTGATCTGGTACTACCTTGAAGGCCTTGATCAGAAGGTGGATGAACAACCTGATAAAAAGTTTCTTACACAATATATTGTTGCAATGTCCGATTATCAGATCAACCTGACATTCTGGAAAAGTGAAATATCCGGCCGATGGTGGGTTGAAATTCCCATTCAGGGATCAGAACCATATTTACTCCCATGTTCATTCATGGATTACAAAATCGCCTGTAACGATGAAATGCCCAAAAGGATCATGAATGAGTTAAGTCTTTGATTCAGGATTTGGCTTTTGCCAGATTATCCTGGAAAATTCTTTCGAGTGCAATGCCTCTTGATCCTTTTACCAGGATCAATCGATCCTTCACTTTTAGTCCTTCAAAATATACTTTTGCCTGCCAGGTATCTTCAAAAAACAGTACGTGCTTTGATGACATTCCAAGTGACTTCTTTGCAGCGCCAAATTCTTTTCCTATACAAATAGCTTCTATACTTACCATGGTTTCAACCTGTTTTAAAACCTGCTCATGAGAAGTAAGGGAATCTTTCCCCAATTCAAGCATATCTCCTAAAATCAGCATTTTTTTGCCGGGATGAACGACTGATTTAAAGTGCTTCAAGGCTTCAGCCATAGAAGAAGGATTGGCATTGTAAGCATCCATAATGATATTGTTACCCATACTATCCTTTACTAATTGGGAACGGTTGTTTTTGGGTTGGTAATGACTAATTCCAACTGCAATCAATTCCGGTAATAAGCCAAAATAATCACCGATTTTGATTGCATTCACCAGGTTGGCAAAATTATAAGAGCCATACAAGCTTGTTGAAACCCTGATTTTTTCGTGCGTAACTGTGATGATTTCCAATTCAATGTAAGGAAAATTTTCAGCTAATGTTACACTCAAAACTGATTTTCCTTTCATTTGTTCTGCTGTGTAGGTCATCCATTCCGATGAACTCAGCGATGTAAAATATTTTTTCTGATGCAAGGACTCAGGGAACAAAATTTTTCCTCCTGTGTCATCCAAATGCCTGTACAATTCGCTTTTAGCTTCCATCACACCTTCAACTGAACCAAATCCTTCGAGGTGAGCAGCACCTACATTGGTAATGAGGCCAATATCCGGTTTCGCAATGTTGCAAAGCAATTCAATTTCTCCTTTTCCGCTGGCCCCCATTTCAATAATGGCGATTTGATGTTCAGGCTTGATTTTAAGCAAAGTTAAAGGAACGCCCAGGTGATTATTCAAATTCCCTTCAGTTGCCAAAATCTTGAATTTTTGAGATAAAACCGAAGCTATCAATTCTTTTGTAGTGGTTTTTCCATTCGTTCCGGTAATGGCAATAAAAGGGATTTTAAGTGTATTTCTGTATTCCCTGGCTAATTCCTGTAATCCCTGTAAAACATCATTGACCAGAAAATAACGTTCGTCCACACAAACAGACGGATCATCCACAACGACCAACATCGCACCTTTATCCAAGGCATCTGAAGCAAACAAATTGCCATTAAAACTATCGCCTTTTATGGCAAAAAAAATCTGATCCGGCTGAAGAGTTCTTGAGTCAATGGATACACCATTACTCTTTAAAAACATTGCCAAAAGTGTTTGCATCGACTAAATTGATTGGTTAAGATTTTTGATTATTACTGCCAGCATAACCAGTGAACAATACCAAGGTTTTCAAAATTAATAATTGTTATACCGGAATCTTTGATCATATTTAAGTTACCTACCTGAATATAAAAATCCCGGCAGTTTTTTAAACGGCCGGGATTAATAATTTCTCTGTTTTGAAAAAGACTATTTATATCTTCTTTCAGTTTTTTTGATCTTTCCAAAATTTTGGCCCTGTGCATCCTCGTTTCCAGTTGGTCCTCCAACTCTCACCATCGCACATCTGAAACCTATGGTTCTGCTTGCTTTGGCTTCATCTTTAAATCTCCTGGAACCAGGTGAAAGCCAATACAATCTGTCTGCCCATGAACCTCCTTTAATAACCCTGGAATTATTATTGACCAATGAGCTTTTTCCGTAACCGTATATTACAAACTCATCATCCCCGTCTTTATAGTTGATCACATCACCTTTTCTATAGTTTTCACGACCGATCAGGGTAGTATCTTCTACAAATTTATATTGGAGTCTTCCAAGGCTATCCTTTTCTATTGGATTACCGTTTTCATCTTGTATCAATTCACGGTATTTATTACCTCTGAATGGATTCAAATCATGATTCTCAGCATCTCTCAGTGTTGTACTGGACAAATCCCTGTATACATCCTGAACCCATTCGCTTACGTTTCCTGCCATGTGATACAATCCGTAATCATTTGGCAAATAAGACCTTACAGGTGCAGGAATCGCAGCTGCATCATTCAAACGGCCAGCCATACCCATGTAATCACCACCTGATTTTTTGAAGTTGGCCATAATTTTACCCTGGTGTTGGTCTCTTCTCTTGTACCTTGCAGTAGATCCATCCCAGGGATAGATTCTTCTGTCGGTGATCAGTTCATCCTTGGATACTGCTTGTTTGCCGATCAAACCCAGTGCCGCATATTCCCATTCTGCTTCTGTTGGCAATCTGTATTCCGGCAATAAAATTCCATCCTCAAATCTGATCGGGCGTTCTCCACCTGTAACGAGATCAGGATAATTTTTTCTTACATTACCGGTATACTGACCAGCAAGGTAAGTTTTTGAGGTGAACACATCAGAATCTTTCTGATCCGGATTGGGATTCAAAATACCTTTTTCGATCAACAACATCTCATTCACCCTGTCACCTCTCCATGCTGCATAGTCTGAAGCCTGTTTCCATGAAACCCCAACTACCGGATATTCATCATAGGATGGATGCCTCAGATAAGTTTCAACGTAAGGCTCATTATAGGCCAGTTCTTCTCTCCATACCAATGTATCCGGTAAGGCATTCTTATAAACCTCAGGATATGATACATATGCATTTTTTAACCAATGGAGATAATGCCTGTATGAATGATTGGAAACTTCTGTTTCATCCATATAGAATGAAGAAACAGTTACCCTTCTGGGAATGTTATTCCATTCATAAACCACATCCTGTTCGGTCAAACCCATGGTGAATGTACCACCTTCGATCAAAACAAGATTCGGTCCTTCAGTTTGTCCCTCATAATTGATCTTTTCATATCCACCCCACTGCGGGTCATTCAAATGCCATCCTGTAGCGTCAGCTCTCTCTGCCTGCTTTTTGCATGATGCCATTGCAAAAACAAACACCAGTAAAAGTACTAAATACCTCATTAGATTCATCGTTAGTAAATTTTTGATATGGAATGTTATAACCAACTAATACAGTCAATGATGCTATCTGCATTTGTCAGTAAAAGCCGCTATAACAAAAAAAAATATTTTCTAATTAATCTTTCAATGTTTTACCGCTCAAAAGTAAAAACATTATTAAATAAAACTTGCAATTCTGAGATATTATTATTTAACACAGTTATTTTCAGAAAAAAAACGTTAAAAAAAATATACATCAAAATCAACGGCCAAATATAAACAAAAAAAACTTTATACAATATTTCCCAACAAATAAATTACCTGAAAGCTTCAAAACAATCGCTATATCTGAATGGTGGCCTGAAATATTCTGATTTATCAAAATTGATCACAAAACTGATCTCATGACTTCCTCCAGTAGAATCCGTCAAACCCGAAACAGTTAAATCATAGCTGTAACCTATTTTAAACATACCGTATTGAACACCGAAACCGGTCAGCACCGCATCCGGATGACCAACCCAATATCTGTAACCTATACCAGCATAAACTGTGCCTATATTTCCTAAAAGCTGAAAATTTACCTGATTTATTTTTGCCTGACTTGAAAAAAGTACCGCCGGACTCAAATAAGTATGGTGATTCAACCAGATTTGTCCTCCTGCAATCAGGTGATGTCTTAAAGGTAATCCATTTAAAAATGCTTCCTCCGGATTTGTAAAGCTGACATCCGGACTGTTGGCATGATGTAAAGAATATCCTAAATAAAAATGCTCAGAATAATACATTAATCCGGCACTCAGGTCAGGTTTAAATACAGTCAAAGCCTCAGGTTTGGTTTCCAAAGTGGCCAGTTCTTCCAAATATCCTTTTACTGCATCGATCTGATCAGAAAATATCAGTTTTTCCCAGTTCAGCCGCCTTTGTATCATTCCGAAACTCAATCCCATCCTGAGGAAATGTCCATTGGTGATCTCCAGTCTGTAAGTCACCATTCCCTGCAATATCAACGTCTTTAATATGCCTGAGCCGGCGTTGTCCTGCTGAATAAATGCGCCCAACCCAAGTTTGCGCTTATGAAAAAACTGGTCATAACTCAGACTCAGGGTATTGTAAGCAAAACCTGCGGAAGGCCATTGCAACCGTGAATTAAGGTGTATTTTAGGCGCAAATGTTGTTCCTGCAAATGCTGGACTTACCTGTAAGGGATCATTGAAAAACTGAGTAAAAACAGGATCCTGTGCAGAAATGTCTGTCATTTTTAAAAACAAGACAAATAATATGAAAACAGTCCCTTTCAGACATTTGAATTCGAAATCACTTTTTATATTTAGTTCATCCATCAAATCAGTTTGTACATTTAAAGCTACCTGTTCTTTGAATTAAAATGAGCCTGTTTACTCTAACCCGGACGAGCCTGAACCAAAGAGGAAAATGATTTAAGAACCCCAAAACGGTACGGGCAGGCCCCTGCGGGCAGGCCCATACGGGCAGGCCCATAAATCCGTTTTTAAAAAAACCACCAGGTAAAAAAATTTTTTACAAAGGGATATTCCCATGTTTTTTTGGAGGAAGTTCATCCTTCTTGTTTTCCAGCATGGCAAATCCCTTTATCAATTTTCTTCTTGTCTCACCGGGTAATATCACTTCATCAATAAATCCTCTGGCTGCAGCCCCGTATGGATGTGCAAATTTTTCAGCATACTCCTGTTCTTTTTCCTTCAGTTTGGCTTCTTTATCATCTGACGCTTGTATCTCATTCCTGAAAATGATCTCTGAAGCTCCCTTTGCTCCCATAACTGCAATCTCGGCACTTGGCCAGGCAAAATTCATATCGGCTCCAATATGTTTGGAATTCATCACATCATAAGCACCTCCGTAAGCTTTGCGTGTGATGACCGTGATACGCGGTACAGTCGCCTCACTGAAAGCATACAAAAGCTTGGCTCCATTTACAATGATTCCGTTCCATTCCTGATCCGTCCCTGGCAAAAATCCGGGAACATCCACAAAAACCAACAATGGGATATTGAAACAATCACAAAAACGAACGAACCTTGCTCCCTTCCTGGAACTGTTGACATCCAAAACACCGGCAAGACACATGGGCTGATTGGCAACGATCCCTATACTCCTTCCTGCCAGGCGTGCAAATCCGACGACAATATTATCGGCAAACAATTCCTGTATTTCAAAAAAACTGTCTTTATCCACTACTCCACGTATGACATCTTTTATGTCATAAGGAGTATTGGTATTCACAGGAATGATCGAATCAAGTTCAGGCCTGTATTCATCACCCAATTCAACCTTCCATTTGGGCGTGACCGCTGCCCAGTTTTGAGGAATATAACCCAACAAGGTTTTTGTTTTTTCCAGCGCTTCAATATCATTGACTGCTGTAATATGCGTCACCCCCGATTTTTCTGCATGTGTGTGTGCACCTCCGAGTTCCTCTGAACTTACATCTTCATTGGTGACTGTCTTAACGACGTTAGGTCCTGTTACAAACATGTAGGAAGTATGCTCCACCATGATCGTAAAATCAGTGATCGCGGGACTGTAGACTGCACCACCGGCACATGGACCCATAATTACGGAGATCTGCGGTATCACTCCGGAAGCCAGGGTGTTCCGGTAAAAGATATCTGCATACCCTCCCAACGAAACGACTCCTTCCTGGATGCGGGCGCCACCTGAATCATTGAGCCCAATTAATGGAGCTCCATTCCTGATAGCCAAATCCATCAGTTTTACAATCTTTTCAGCATGTGTCTCAGATAGGGATCCTCCAAAAACCGTAAAGTCCTGGGAAAAAACATACACAAGCCTGCCTCCAATGGTTCCATAACCAGTCACAACACCATCCCCTAAAAACTTGGTCTTCTCCATCCCAAAATCCGTAGAACGGTGTTCTACAAACATACCTATTTCTTCAAAAGAGCCTTCATCCAGCAATACTTCTACCCTTTCCCTTGCTGTCAGTTTTTTGCTGGCATGTTGCTTATCATTTCGTACTTTACCTCCGCCTAACTTAGCTTGTGCCCTTTTCAGCTGAAGCAATTTGAATTTATCTGTCATGAAATTTCATTGATTTCGTTAATTTTGTGGCTAAAATACAACTTCATCCTATAAAAAAGGAAATAAGCTCCACAAAGAAATTTTTTGCAGCTCGTTTGAAGAAGGAAACACATTACAATTCATCTTCAATTTTTATTTTTATTATCTCCCCGAAATACAGCAGACAAAAAAGAAACAGACTTAAACTCATTTGATAGTCTAAGATTGTATGACTAAACATTGTGACTCCAAACAAAATGAGGGCGATTTTCATCTCTAAATTTCGGCAAGCAGCTGACCTTATGATGTACGATACCAATAATAAAAGTATCATAAAAGTACCTGTCAACCCAGTCATCAACAGCAGATACAATATTTGGTTATGTGGTTTCATAAATGTTTCCATCCGCGAATCAATCTTTTCAAGACCAAACTCCATAGCTTCAGGAAGATCACCTGTTCCCCAACCTAATATGGGTTTTTCAAGGAAAGCTACCCATCCGGCTTTCCAAAGTTCCAACCTTTGGGACATTGTATGACCTCTAGGATCTCCACTCAGATAATATCGCTGCAATTCCCAAAGGGATTGATGGATGCGTACCATGATAGAAGGCCATTTCAGATAAAGGTAATTGGGTATGCCATTTTCAATCCCATTTATTTCGGTATCAGAGATCTCTGCCAGACCTGAGCTGTCTTTTTTGAGCCCTTTTGATGTGAGAAATCTGTATGCCGTATACCTGATCTCATTTTGAGCATGATCAAGACTGTCAAAGTGAATCTTGCTTCTTTTACTCCATGCTTCCTGCAACTCTTCATCTGCAATGAAAGAAAATACAAGATATCCGTTTTCCCTGTCCTTTCTCGCCTGATCATGTTGATAAGGATTACCCAACTCAGTCAACACAGCATTGTTAATCAAAGGATAATCCCTTTGAAGAAACATAGGCCTAAAACAATTAATAGACAAGGCGATAAAAAGAATTATCCCCAATAAAGAAACTGAAAAAACAATTCTTTTTAAGTGGTCAAATTTCCCATCTATCAGCCATTTTATTCCAAAATATAACAATATGACCGATAAGCCCAACCAGGCCGTCAATGTCGCCATATAAAAAATAAAAAACAGCAGCCAGGCTGAAATTGCCAAAGAAAAATAAAACCAAAATCTGTTGATGTTTGATTTTTTCACAGCTAACGGAAGCCAGAAAAAAGATAAAACCACCATATTCCCGAAATGAATGTGGTTGATGAATGGCGAAAGCTGCCTATAATCCAATAAATCATTGGAAAAAAACATGATCATTCCAATGATGGAAACCACGAATACTGAAAGGGAAAACAATATAGGAAGAAATTTTACAACCTCCTTATTCACAGGCTTTTCTGAGGCAATAAAAAATGGTAAGGTCAGAATTGGCAATTTATTCAGTAATTCTTTGCCCATTCCATTTTCAAGATCATCAGTCCAAAAAATGGCAGACAGATATACCAGAAATACAGAACTGAGCAATACAACCGGTTTATTAGCCCAAAACCTGTTGAGTTTTTCTCTATAATTTCCACCTGAAAACCAGTGTACTGCAAATAATACCTGAATTACCGTACAGGCTGTAATCGAAGATGGTAGTGAAATGGCAAAAAGGGAGAGCAAAGAATAATAAATCCAGTCTCTGTATGTTATTCCTTCTGCTTGGAGAAAAATCCTGTTTACCATTCGATTACATTGAATTTAAAAGTGTTTATTCTGGAATCAGTAAGGATTCCAGCCAGTCAAAAAGCTCCTGCCGGATCTGGCTCGGACACCTATCCAGACTTTGGACACAGATCCATTGAACAGAAGGATCCTGACATTCCCTTACCTTCCTGTTCAGATAGCCGTTTTTCCTGTTGTATGGCTGAAAATATACTGTATTCATAGGTTTGAAATTTTTATTTCCTGCCTTTATTTCGAGATGATTGGCAAGAGATCCTATGGTGAACTGTTCCTTTTCCCTGAATCTGCAAGCAATATTCTTTGCCAGCTTATCAGGATTTGACTTAAAAAAATCTCTGGTCTTTGCCGGGTTGAAAGGAATTGGAGTATGTCCGTGACGAAAATATCTGTTCCTGAAGCCCAGCATCCTGGCTGATTGCCACTGGTAAATCTGAAATGACGGTCCTGGCTGATATCGGATATGAGATAAAATGTTTCGATGATAAAAAGTCCTGATTGCATCCCAGGCAATGCGCAATCGAGGTGGCATGGCCCACTGACCTCTGAGTACAGGATTGCCCTGAATAAACCAATCCTGCGGTTTGACAGGCCTGATCAAAATAACATCATCATTGAAATAAACAAATTGTTCTGCCAACCCGGGTATCCTCCACAACATGCTGGCAATCGAAATACTATTGAAAGTAGGAAGGAATTGTTCATAACCTTCAAATATGATGCGATGATCAATGATTTTTAAATCCTGCCACCTTTCCGGAAAATATTTTTTAATATCGCCTTCAATATCAGGAACTTGGTTATCAGTAACAATAAAAACATTCCTGACAAAAGGCGCAAAAGTAAAAACAGACCGGATGCAATAGTTTATTTCTCCCACAGAATTAAATCGGGTAGGATGCTTTGCGGCTTCCGAAAGTTTAGCACTATCATTTAGATAGGAACGCATTTTTTCTCTGTGAGCCGGGTCTTCTCCATTAACCCAGGCCACCACCACATCTATGGGCATATTTGAATTCAAAATATTTTCAATAGCCACTTTTTTGCTGTAAAAGTATCATTATTTGATATTTTTCGCAATTTTGCTTTTGCTTTATTGCATTTGATCCCCGTGAATGAAGAAATAAAACCGGGGATATTTCCGGGGTATCCATCCGGAAAACGATATTTTATTTGGCTTCAAAAAGGCTATTGCAAGGTATAGTTTAAAACAAAAAAACATTACCCAGGAATATGAATTTAAAAAAAATTGCAGTTGTTTCCATGGCCCGCAATGATGAGTTTTTTGCGGATAAATGGATTGATCATTACGGCAAGCATTTGGGTGAAAAAAATCTGTACCTGATCCTGGATGGTAAGGATCAGGTTTTGCCAAAAAAACATAATGACATCAACCTGATCGTAAAGGAACACAAGCCGATGAGCAGGGCAAAAGGAGATAAATACAGATCCGGACTGGTTTCGTCAATAGCTCAGGACCTGATGTTGAAAAAAGGGTACGACATCATCATTGCGCATGACATTGACGAGATATTGATAGTCGATCCGGATACCGGCAAGAGTCTTTCCGAATATTTGTCAGGCAAAAAAAAATCAGGATCCCTATCCGGTCTGGGGCTGGATATCGGACAAAACAGGGACCATGAAAAACAAATTGACCCATCGATCCCGTTTTTGGAACAGAGAGCATTTGCCCATGTTTCTGCCAGATATACCAAACCTGTGGTAGCATTCAGACCATTGACCTGGGGATCAGGATTTCATCGTGTAAAAGGACGCAATTTTCACATTGACCCCAATTTGTATTTGTTGCATTTTGGGATGGTGGATTATGAATTATGTAAAAAGAGGATCGGGAACAGCGAACTAATATTAAGCGGTTGGGAAGGACATTTTAAAAGAAGATTCAGGCTTTTTGAACTAATCAAAAGCAGGAAAGTGAAAAATGGTGACCGTTTTTTCCCGATTGCACGCTGGAGACAGCGCCTTTTCAGACCCATTTACGCGTTCAACAAACCCGGTATGCTTTGGGAAAAGCCAGTGATCAGAATACCTGAAAGGTTCAGAACGATCGTCTGATCCCCCAACCTACCCTTTTCCGGATTTGTAGATGATCACCTCTGCTTTTTCCAGAGTGACCAATACTCCGGATTTTGATTGTTCGAAAAGATGTTTTACTGAATCCAAAAAAGCACGCACTTTTTCCTCTCTATCAACAATTTCGATGACCATGGGCAGATCAGATGAGATTTCGAACAGTTTTACAGTGCGCATTTTCATCGTATTTGCACCGTAACCCATGATGCCGCGAAGGACGGTAGCTCCATGCAAGCCAAACTTTCGTGCATCAAATACCAGTTTCTCATAAAGAGGTTGCTGGCCGCACTTATCATTTTCTCCTATAAAAATACGCAAGAGTTTTGCATTGGGATCACTTTCCATACTATAAGATTTTGGTGATTGAAATTCCGGCAAAAGTGGCCAATAATCCGATGACCACACTCCCGGCTACATACGTTATGACGCTCCAGTATTGCCCGTCTCTTAGCAGATTGACAGTTTCCATCGAAAAAGCAGAGAAAGTCGTAAAACCACCGAGCAAACCTGTTGCAAGGAACAACCGCCATTCCTGGGAAAGATTTCCCCTGTCAAACAAACCAAACACGATACCAATAAGAAAACATCCTACTACATTGATCGTGAAAGTACCAAAAGGAAGTGTGGATTCCAGTTTTTGCCGGATGCTTTCTGCAAGCACATACCTCAGCATGCCACCTATCGAACTACCCAAACCTATTGCTAAAATGATTTTCATTTATTTATCCTTCAAATTAATATGTAAAGGTAGCAAAAATCGGGATTGCCCGGAACAAAAAAATATCGGGTCAGGATCCTCCAATTTAAAAAAAATTCAGATCAAGCTGTCTTCATGGTTTTTTTCCTCAGGATCATTTTTCAGCTTTTTCATCATTTGCAAAGCGTCTTCTACTCTGCAGACCGGTTCAAAACAGGTATTTCCCCTGCAAAAATATATCAGTGTTTTGTCTGTTTCGTTGATTTTATCTGCCAAAACCGGCAATTCACATTGCCCTTTAGTTCCCGACAGAACAACATCCGGAAGATAATGCTGCATCAAATCAGCAGCCATATCAGTTGCATGCGGGCCGACGATACTGATTTCAAATGGTTCACTGTATACAAGAAGACTCAATTGCAACCAATTGGCATAAAAAGAAGCATCAAACCGCTCAGCCGAGTTGATCACCATCTGCATTTGCTCTTCTGCGATCCTTGAATATTTTCCTTCCAGGAATAATTTGCCCAAAACATATAGATTCGATGCCATAACGGAATTTGCCCCCGGCATGACGTTGTCAGTCATTTCCGATAACCGGCTCACCAGTGGCGGATCGAGATCTGAGGTAAAATAGAAAACACCCGTTTCCCGCCCGTAAAAATGCTCCAATACATAATCTGTCAGATTTTTGGCGGTAAAAATCCATCGTTCATCAAAACTGATCTCATATAATCCGATCAATCCAGAAATCAAATTGGCATAATCGTCCAGAAAACCATTGATTTTTTTTCTTCCAAAGGTGCGGAACAGCCTGTAATGCTTATCCATTGCATTTTCAAGCATGAATGAGGCCATTCTGATCGCATTATTTTTGTAATCTGCCAAATGAAATGCCTTATATGCATCCGTAAAAGCTTTCAACATCAAACCGTTCCAGGAAGTTAGCATTTTATGGTCCAAAAGAGGCCTGATCCTCCTAGACCTGACAGCAAATAAAATGCTTTTAAGTTTGTCGATTTTATTTTCCAGTTCATTCCTTGTGTGACCGTATCTTTTTTCGATTGTATGATTTTCGGCTTTCCTGTATAATATATTATAATTACTTTCCCAGTTGCCTTCTTCAATTATCCGGAAATAATCAAAAAACAAGGCTGTATCCTGAGGATTGTTGAATGCCTGTCTGATCTCTTCGGCTTTCCATACATAGAATCTGCCTTCTTCTCCTTCGCTGTCAGCGTCCAGGGCTGAATAAAATATACCTTCAGGGGTCAACCATTCACGTTCTGCAAATGCCAGTGTTTCAAGGACTACTTTTTTATATTCTTCCTTTTTTGAAAAACGGTGCATTTGGGCATATAGACTGACAAGTTGGGCATTATCATACAGCATTTTTTCAAAATGAGGGGCCAGCCACTCTGTATCGGTGGAGTAACGGGCAAAGCCTCCTCCCAACTGATCATAAATACCTCCATCAATCATTTTATCAAGACTGAGTAACGCCTGGGTCAGGGCTTCTTTATTACCTGTATGATAATGATAGCGCAGCAGGAACTGTATAGAAAATGTTTGCGGAAACTTGGGCGCCTTACCAAAACCTCCCCATAGCCTGTCAGCACTTTTCATGATGTTTTGAAAGACGATATGGATATTTTCCAATGAGAATAATTCATCCTCATTTATTTTCTTTAAACCAAAAGCGTTGGATTGGGTTAAGTGCTCGGTAAGGTTTTCAGCCTGTGCATCTATTTCATGTCTCCTCTCACGGAATGCCTGTATTACCCTGTACAAAGTTTCCTGCCAGGAGGGACGGTTAAAAGCCCTTTGGAGGGGAAAATAGGTTCCTCCGTAAAAAGGTTTGGCATCGGGAGTCAAAAAAACATTTAAAGGCCAGCCCCCGCTTCCTGTCATCGCCTGCACCGCATCCATATAAATATGATCCAGGTCCGGACGTTCTTCCCTGTCTATTTTAATATTGATAAAATGTTCGTTCATGATGGCAGCAGTGGACTCATCTTCAAAACTCTCCCGTTCCATCACATGGCACCAGTGGCAAGCTGCATAACCAATGCTTACCAGTATCGGCTTATTCTCTTCTTTGGCTTTTTGCAAAGCCTCATC
>DDTL01000001.1 GCA_002344345.1 Saprospiraceae bacterium UBA2365 | reverse complement strand
CGTAAATTAGTTTAAGAGTTAGGGATTAAGCTACCGAATGCTACCAATCGTCTGTATTAAAAAAACCAATGGATCAAGTTTTTCCCCCCAACAAATTCATGGATATCATTCCATCATCAATCTTTCACATCGTTCCTTCTGAAAATTGACAATGAATAAGGTTTATCAAAAAATGTGATGGGTTCTGAAGGGTCAAAAGTTTTTACCAGTTCAAAATAAGGACTTTCTTTCAATACATCCACCGGTCCCAATTGATTTGGAGAAAATTGTCCATCCCAAATGACGATCTCTCCTTCTTTAATCCGGTAGTGAGGTTTTGCTGCATCATGCACCAATTCTTTTGCCTGCAGTGAATCCTGAGGATCCAGTTCAAGGTACACAATAAAAGAAGGTTCGTAGAAATAGATCTTTTTATCATTTAGTCGCTCCTTTTGAATAAATTCCGCAGCATCAAGGATGACCCTGCTTTTTACATCAGCTTTTTGAGGGATCCGGTATAAAGTAAAAGGTACATAAATGACCACAATGGCCAGGATCAATGCGAAAATGGTCGAAGCAACTGGTGACTTCAGTTGTTCTTTCAAGAAGAACGAGATCACGTCGAATCCTTTAAGTGCCATTAATGCACCAACAGGTACGATCGCGATCATATACCTGTGCAAACCCAATGATCTGCCGATACCCAGATTCCACATAAGGACATGAGCCGTAAAATAAGCTGCAAAAGGTAAAAGGATCAACAACAATGCAGAAATGTTCTTTTGATCCCGCTTACGGATCCAGTTTGTCAATATTGCAGTCATACCGATCAGGATAAATACCCCGCTGATCAGGCTGAAGATCTTATGCCACGCGTCAAAAAAATGCAAGAGACTTCCGGTACCATATTCTGTCGCCTTACCCCAATATGGCATCCTGTTGATAAGCCAGAACAAGTCATTGTAAATGAACAAACCGGCTATGCTGTAAAGAATGGTTCCAGTTAACATATACGGAATCACCCGATATTGCTTTTCCAAAATAAAATAGAGTCCGTAAATGGGTATTAAAAAAATCCCTTCTGTTCTGGCAAAAGGCGCAAATGACAACAGGATGGCCGCCAACATATATTTTTTATCCAGGCTGAACCAGCTGATGGCAACGATGAATAAACCAAAAAGCACTTCTACCTGCCCGGAGATCACCAAAGATGCATAAATGGGTGTAAAAAATATGAACACAGGAAGGAGCAACCTGTTGGAATATTCCAGCTTCCGGGCGATCAGCCATGCAAAGAACACGCTTGCCAATCCGGCCAGCAGGTTAAAAACGGACACTCCGCTGTGACCAAATTGTGCAAAAGGACTGGCCAGCAAAGTAAATACCGGTTTTGCCCAATGATCCAGAAAATATTCCGGATATTTCCATGAATACCTGGCAAAACGGTAATGCGTCGCGCTGTCAGCATCTCCGACGAAACCTTCCGAATTCATCAAAAACCAAGAAAACAAGACTGCCAGCAAGACCAAAATCAGACCAAAAAGGATTTTTTCTGCCTTAGGATTGTTTAAAAATTTCTCAAGCATAAAGGATTTTTTAAGAACAATAAGATCAATTGACTACCTCGCCCAGATATTGTATTTGAGGATACACCAGATCGCTCTGAAGCCATCCTGCCAGTTTATTTTTTTCCCTTCTTCGTAGGTTCTTCCGTAATAAGAGATCCCGACTTCATATATTCTGACTTTAGGAATACGGCTTGTTTTGGCTGTAACTTCAGGCTCAAACCCAAACCGGTTTTCTTTCAGATCAAGGCTTTTGATGATCGGGGCTCTGAACAACTTATAGCAGGTTTCCATATCGGTCAAATTCAGATTAGTGAACATATTTGACAAAAAAGTCAGAAATTTGTTACCGATGGTATGCCAGAAAAACAAGATCCTGTGCGGGTTTGATCCGGCAAATCTGGATCCATACACCACGTCCGCATTGCCTTCGGTGACAGGTTTGAGCAAATCCCTGTACTCCCTTGGATCATATTCCAGATCTGCATCCTGGATGATGATGAAATCTCCGGTTGCCTCCTTGATACCACGGTGAAGTGCCGCTCCTTTCCCCATATTGACCGGTTGGTGATACAATTGAATGTAGGCATCCGGATGTTCAGCAATGTATTGTTCAACGACGCCTATTGTATTGTCTTTTGAGCAATCATTTACGATGACCAGTTCTTTTGTGATTTGATCTAATTGGACATCCAGCACGCGATCAAGTATGGCTGTGATGGTTCTTTCCTCATTATACGCAGGGATGATGATAGATAATTTTTGCATCTGGAAGCCTTATGTGTTTTTAATAGCCGACAAATGTACATAATTACACAAGAATCGGATAAAATTGGATTACGAAATCATATGGAATTTAACTGTTCGCAGGACAGGATTGGTTTTTAATCATGGGTTTTGCCTATATGAACGAAAAATATTCACGCTTCTTACTTGATAAGGCCAAAAAGTCAAAAACAGTAAAGTAAAAGGATATTTCACTTGTATTAAACTAAACAGTATTAACAAATCATTCAACTTCATAAATGCTGACTTGATACAACCGCTTTCGTACTTCGTATGCCGAGTTTATACATAAATGCTTATTTCTATTACAATTCCAGTCTCAAGTTTCAGTTTTTTACGCATTTCAGCTTTAACGGGTAGCAGATAGGTAGCTGATTTTGTATCGTACCAAATGGCTGTATCCCAGTTTACAAGGTCAATTTGCGCTTTGACTTTCAGTCGGCCCCAACCTTCTTCCTGCCACCCATGGTTTTCTCTGATCTCATCGGAGATGTGTTGTGGCAATGAAACAAAATGCCAGCCTCCAGCGCCTGAGTGCTGCCAGATTTTGGCGGTAAAATCATAATGAATGTTTCCGATCACGTTTTTCAGGCTTACGCATAGTGGTGGTTAAATAATAAATGTCAGTTGCAAAAGTACGTTATTCATTCATGTAAAAAAAATGCACCCATATTTCGAAAAGACAAAAAAAATATAATTTGTATCAATCATTCAGGCCTTTACCTTCAAAAATTTTTTGTTCATTTTTTTCTATTCTCGAAATTCTCGTTCCGGATTGTTTTGGTTGCGCAAAATATAGCAAATAACCCCTTTGCCTTCCGGGCGTAAGTGCATAAAATGCTTCCTTGAAGGAAGGTAACTCTTCAAAGCGCTTTTCCAGCTCATAAGGAATGGCAAAATCAGCGGTTGTCTTTAGCTGAACTTTCGCTCCGGATTTTTCCAGATCAACTGCTTCCAGTATATAAGCCTTGATGACCTCTTTTATTCGGATGATTTCAGAAAACTCTGAAAAGCGAATTTGCCTGGCAGTCTGACTGTTCTCTGTTTGTTGTATCAGGATACCCTCCTGATCTTTTAAAAGGACACCTTTGGGGAAAAGCAAAGCGCAATACTCATTGAAAACATGCATCAAAACTATGTTTTTATTTTCAAAGGTATAACAAGGATGCATCCATTTGAAGTCTTCGGTAAGGCCACATTCAAGGATCAGATCTCTCAGGAAATTCAGTTCTTTTTGCCATCTGTTGATTTTGCAATTAGGCGTAGCGCCAAGCTTGCATTGCATGCAGCCTTCTATCAGGTATTTATCAACTTTTATATTCATTTTTCGTAGTTTTTTAGGTGGTTAGCTAATTAGTCTGTTAGCTTGTTATTCTCTATGAATTGAGTTAGCTAATTAAGCAAAAGACACCAAATTTGTCCTGGAATCAAAGATTTAACAGTTGGTATGATTCAATAGCTAATAGGCTGTAAATTAAAAGACAAATAAGCTAAACAATTACCATTTTTCAGGATTTGATCGTGTTCAGTTTTCTTTTGGCTGGTCTGAAATACCAGGAAATAATGGTCAATACCAGTAAAAGTACCGGTCCGAAATACTCAGCGATGCTGTCCCCTACAGCTACATGCGTGAAAACAGCTCCTGTCATGACAAAAAAGAAACCGGCATAAGCCCATTCCTTTACCATAGGGAATTTGGGAACCAGAATGGCTACGACACCCAGTATTTTCCAAACCCCTATGATGGTTAAAAAATACATTGGATACCCTAATGCTTTCATTTTCAAAGTTTCTTCCTCCAATTGAATGATTTGAACGGTACCCGTTGAAACCATGCCCAATGAAAGCCATATGGTTGCAACCCAATAGATGATGTTGTTTTTTTTATTCATTTTGATCATTTTAGATTAGATATGATTTGTTGAATTCTGTTGTGGGCCAAATGGATACCCCGGGCAAAAGGAAGTTTTAACATTTCGTCCCTGTCTAACACGGATTTATAGACAATTTTCATTGCCAATTTACTGGTATTATTATCAATGGACTCAAACTCTAAAAATTCAAGCTGCACTGGAAACGTCGAGTTCTCCATTTCAAAAGTGCGTATGATTTGTTGATTTTCTATCGATTTATGGATCGTCCCGTTTGCCCGAAACAATACATTCCCACTTTCACCTATTGTTTCCAATTGATAACTGCCATGGTCTTTGTGATCCCATTTTATTACCTTGTTGCCCATCCATTGCTCCACCAGTTCAGCCTTTGTATATGCCAGAAAAAGTAAGTTAAGAGGCAGATCAAAGATCCTTTCTATCAATATTTCCTGTTTGCCATCCGGCGCAGTCAGGTTGGTTTTTCGTTCCATCTTTTTATTATTTTGATTTGTAGTTTAACATGATCTGTTCCAATTTATTGAACTTTTCTTCCCACATTTGCCTGAAAGGCTCCAAAAAATCAGCCACTTCCCTCATTTTTTGAGCATTAAAATGATAATAGATCTCCCTGCCCTGCTGTTCCTGTTTTAAAAGTTCGCATTCAGTCAGTATCTGAAGGTGCTTTGAAACCGTTGGCCTTGCCGTATCAAAATGGGAGGCGATCGAGCCTGCCGTCATTGATTGGGCTGCCAATAAAAGCAAAATTGTCCTTCTGGTAGGATTCGCAATGGCCTGAAATACATCACGTCTTAAATTCATCATGTAGTTATTTGACTACAAATATAAATGTAGTTATTTGACTACAAAATAATAACAGATTTTTTTTGAAAAAAAATGATTTTATAAATGTTAAGTATACTTATCAAGTCAGCGGTTAACTATTGTAAGCAATCCAGTTGTTTTTGATTTTGAACTACAAAACGGTAGATCGATTGAAGATTTGTTCATTGCCGGACATTCCACTCAATGAAAATTGGAATAAAATGTATGAAAAATCGTATAGATTTCATAAAGGGCGATGCTTTTAGGAAGGTAGCGAGGGTAATCAAAGAAAAGATCAACCCAATTACAACTGGCAAAAAATCAAGGCGAAGCTCATTTCAGGTTTTGTTCATGACTGTACTTAACCCAAAAAAACCGGAGCATTTTGCTTTCAGTTATCATGTGATGATAAGCTTCGCCTGATAATTCCTGACGTACATTTTTTTTTATAAAACGGTTCGTCAGTATTCCATAAAAAAATTGAAAGCTATAAAACAGCTTTTAAACAAATTCAATTATTCCAGTACATGAATGTTCTTTTCCTTGCAGATCTTTTTCAATTCATCAGGCCAGATGGTTACCGTAACTTCACCCAGGTGTGCAGTTCTGAGCAGGTACATATATGTTCTGGCTTGTCCGATACCACCGCCGATGCTCAGAGGAATGCTATCATTCAGGATCGCCTTGTGATATGGAAGATTGAGGAAGTCCTCCTGTCCGGACAACTTCAATTGTTGTACCAGGGTTTCTTTCGTCACCCGGATACCCATGGATGATAGCTCATGTCTTCTCTGAGTGACAGGGTTCCACACCAGAATGTCACCGTTGAGTCCGTGGAATTGTTCGCCGTTTTTAGTGATGGTAGGCGTTACCCAATCGTCATAATCAGCTGCCCTCATTTCATGTGGATAACCGTCTTTCAGCACCCATCCGATACCGATGATGAACACGGCAGGATACTCCTGTATCAGTTTGGTTTCCCTTTGTTTCCTTGGAAGGTCCGGATACATTTCCAGGATTTCTTCAGCATGGAAGAATTTCAATTCTTCAGGAAAATCAGGATATCTGGGATCATTCAATTCAGGATATTTACTTTTCACCATCTGGCCTGCGCCATAGATCACTTTCCAGATCCTTTTGACAGTGTCTTTGAGATATTCAAGGTTGCGGTTATCGGCTACAATCCTTTTTTCCCAATCCCACTGATCCACATAGCTACTATGGTCGTGGTCCAGGAAATAATCCTTTCTGACTGCCCGCATATCTGTGTTGATCCCTTGTCCGACTTCGCACTCGAATTGAGCCAGGGCCATTCTTTTCCATTTGGTGGCAGCCTGAACAACCTGGGCTTCTATTCTTTTGGGAAGACCCAAACCTGCAGGAAAATCAATCGGTGTTCTGGATCCGTCTCTATCCAGATAGTCATTCACTCCGCTGTCTTTACTTACGATCAATGGTACCTGGACCATTTGCAAATTCAGTTCTTTTGCCAGTCCGGTTTCGATGTAGTCCTTTATGTCATAAAGGGCTTCCATCCTTTTCAATGGTTTCAGTAATGCCTTATAATTCTGAGGGAGAACCTTACTTACTTCTTCATACGTACTTATACCCGGGCCTGCCAGGTCTGCTCTCTTGTCTGACATAGAAATTTATTTAAATTTACGAAAATAATTTGCATAAAAATACACACATTTTGAAGCTAAAAAGAATATACCGGCCATTATTTCAATATTTATAATTATAATAAATTAAAGAATAAAATATGGTAAAACCATGGTCATTTTAACCCTGACAGGACAATAGTTTGTTCACTTCCATCTGATGCCCGGTTCATTGGTTTTAACTGATTTTCTTGATGAAACAATGCATTAATCTGTCTGAATCAGGATTTTCTGGATTTTGGGATTTTCAGGATGGGAGGAGACATTTAGATCATCAAAAAAATTTATCATTCAGACTTTAATCCTGTCAATCTTCTAATCCTGCAAATCCTGATCCAGACAACATCCCTCCATTTCCCAATAAAAATCCTTTCCCTAAAACAGAGATCAATCACGCCTCTGTCGGGTTCTCGAATAATCTTCATTACCAGCCTTTATTTCAAGCCTGTCCTGTGTCTGTCTGTAGACGATCCCATGCTCAAAAGATGAAGCTTCTGTGTCCGTCTCAAAAATTCCGGCAAATTTGTATAACCTGAATCCGAGATTATCAATGCTCCGTGGAAAGGTAATTCTTTTAGCAATATCAGAAATAATGCTGTTGAACCATGCTTCGTAATGATCGGGATTTTTGCATCTTTCAATGATAACTTTTCCATCGTTGCTGATTCGGTTGTCCCAATCCTCATTTTCATAAAATTTAGGAAACCAAAGGTAATGACCCGGGTAGATCTTACTTTTGAACCAGGCTTGCTGTACAGCCTTATACTGTTGTCCCAAGCAATTGCAGGCATCTACAATTCTTCTGAAAGCCGGTTGTTCTGAAACGTCAAGATATCCCTTTTCCCTGTAATACTCCGGGTTGAATTCTTTATCGAGATCCCATGGTTCCCAGATCCCGGTGACTTCAGACTTTTCAATGCGCTTTAAAATCATGTTCACAACCTCATCTATCTGTTGATTGATTTCCGGGAGATCATCAGATATTTTAATTCTTAAAATATCATGACTTGTCGCCTGAATGATATCAGTCTCCCTGTTGATATCATGGAATTGTTGTTTTTCGTGAAACGGTTCATCTATCTCAATATGCAATGTCAATTGTGGGAAATACATATCCGTCAGCGCATAACCCTCAGGTTTGTTGACATATTGTTGGGTAATGAATTTTATATCATCCCTGTTGATCCGGTGATACAACCTTGTCACCACATAGTTCTCATAATTCTTCTTATTAGTCTTAGCCATTTGCCTGACAACGTAATCCCTTTTTGTCATACTTCTAATATTTTTGATAAAAATAAGTATTCGTGGAAATTCTTTGGCCGTCTGAATGAGGATTTACAGGATTAAGTTTAATTCATATAAATCATTTCATCAAAAAAATCATAGTCAGACAATAATCCTGTCAATCGCTAACCGTCTGTATCAGGATTTTCAGAATTTTGGGATTTACAGGATTAAGTTTAATTCATATAAATCATCTCATCAAAAAAATCATAGTTCAGACAATAATCCTGTCAATCGCTAACCGTCTGTATCAGGATTTTCAGAATTTTGGGATTTACAGGATTAAGT
>DDTL01000035.1 GCA_002344345.1 Saprospiraceae bacterium UBA2365 | reverse complement strand
GCACTAAAAGGTACAAGTCAGGAGCTTTTTCAGATTCGTCAGACGGTGGCTGACCAATTGAATACACAAGATAAAATTGCTTCATTTGTTTCTGGTTGGCCGGATTATTCAGAAAAACTGTCCGGGGGATGCAGTATTTCTCAGATATTGTTGTGCTTACATGATAAAGGTGAGGAATTTAGGGTTAAAAGTTTGGTTTTTGGAGGATGAATTTGGGTTGATTATTCAACTATCCCTACTATTCTTCCAAACAATTTCCTGAATGCTAGGCTTAACCTATTAACAAGTGAATAATCCAATGATCTTAATAAAAAGGCCTGCTAAGCTATCTTATTTTCACCTTCATCAATTCCGTTAAAGAAACTGTAAAAGGAATACCTGCAAGTTTATATGGATTTTTTTCTAAATTAACCAATTTTTGGTATGGTTCTAGTTCTTTAAAATTCCAACCTGATTGGCCAAGTTCTAGGGTGTTTTCTTTTTCTATCTCGATGACCAAGTATTCAGATTCACTCGGATTAGGATAGCCTTTTTCTGATAATTTTTTATTGACAAATACTTTTGGTCCTTTGCTAATAATCCTGAAAACGTCATCTGCTTTTCCATTTCTCCTTAGTAGCAAATATTTTGCTTTAACAGTTTTTTCATCTAAAATCAGGCTACCTGTTTCATCATTCATCCTGAAATTGTATAGACCATGATTTCTATACCATTCATAGTGAGTATCTGATTTGCAGTAACCAACCAAGACATATGTTTCATCGGGAATAAGATTCCGGTTTTCTCCATAGGTTTCTGGCAATGGATCATTTATTTCATCTTCTTTTTTTGGTTTATTTTTATAAATATCATAAGCCCTGTATGCAATTTTTTCCCTTTGTGATGCTCTATTTAAAAAATGGTTTACTACTTCCAAAATAAAATCTTTCAACTCATGAATTCCATCATCCGTTTTTGCAGGGCGCACCGGGAATGCTCCCAGACCAGGTATTATTTCATGAAAACCTGTTTTTATTAATGGAATTTCTCCTGGATATAAAATGTAGGCACCCCCTGTTCTCCTAATAGCATCCTTGTAGGCATGCATCTTCAATAGATCTACATTTTTATAAATGCCCTTACGGTGTTCTTTTTTTTCTTCATCGAGTTCATTAGATGATTTCTCCGAAAGAAAGTCCTTCAGGTTGGCAATTTTATATTTGGCATCAAAATGTACATGAACTATGAGCTCCTGCTTTTCGGCTTCGGCTTCTGAAATGCCAACTGGCCAGAATGAAAGCGTATAATCCGGGCGCAAAGTTGTTGTCCAGCTGCCCGAATCAGGATATTGTTTCTTTCCACTGAACGAACGGTTGTAGTTAAAAAGAATATTCAGTTTTCTGCTTCCTGAATTGTAAACACCACGCAGTGGTGTAAACTTGCCTTGCTTTATTTGCAGATTCAAACCATCAGGTGTTTCTTGTATTAAGTCTGAAATGTCTTTGGGTTCTATTTCAAATATGGATTGAAATAAGTCGAGCAGTTTGAAGAAAAGCCAATATTCGTACAAAGTGGCAATATCTTTTTTCCCTCCACTATAAATATCGTCTCCCCCTTTCCAGATGAGTTTAGCAGCAAGATCAAACATGAGCCATACACGCAATACTTCCCGGTATCCTTCTTTACGCTGCAATACCGGACTGTTTAGCTTTAAGGATGTTGGTCTTAGAATGGCTTTGAAAACAGTATGGTGCAACTGACTTTCCAACTCACGAATCATTACGCCTGATTCTATTTCCATTTTTTTATGACCGAATTCTTTTGCTTTGTTGTTTATGTCTGTACAAAACTTTAGAAAGTTCTCAAGTGCATGTTTTATAAAACGGTTTTCAGGGGTATCAACGGAATCTGTTTTTCTGATAGTAGTGATTCGTTCTGCCAATGTATCAATGCCGTAGCTTCTCAGATAATTCGATTCCGGTAATTTAATTCGCCTGCCATTTTTAATTATTTCCTTAATGTTGGCATTTGAAAATCGTCTGATATTGCGTATATCTTTTTTTTCTGTAGTTTCCATCCATTTAGTTACTGGTGCGGTAACAATACGGTGTATAGCTTCAGAAAAATCATCAGAACCAATTACCGATTTGATGAAAACAAATTTCTGATAAAGCGTTTGGCTGTCTTTGGTATAATCAATTCCAAAATGCTGCGAAACCGGTGAGTTGGCCTGCAACAATAGGTCAGTACATTTTTCGGTAATCAGTTCCAGCATGTCGCGGTAATCATTACGATAACCCGATTTTACGGACTGAACTTCAAGCCCAATTTTACAAAGCTCTTGAGAAGTTTGTCTGTCAAGCAGGGGAATGGAAAGTGTACCCACAAAAATATTGGGAGCAATCGTACCTAGATTTGCTGTCCGTTTATGCTGCTGAATGATGTTTTCGCCAACATCACCCAGTACAAATTCTGAATCACTGATCTGATAATCATAGTAACAACCCTCCACTAGCTGATACCGGGCTTCATTATTTTCGGCTGCGTTTTCCTCTGCATCAAACAAAGAATCGGGTCTGCGGGCATCTATCCAGAACCGCAAACCTTCCTTGACAGAATCAAGCTTGATTTCTATGTTCGAGAGTGACTTCATTAATTACGCTTCAGCAAAACTTGCAAATCCGTTGTCTGTTGCTCCGCGGTACATACGGGCAATTTTTTCAAGGGAAAGCGGATAAATCACATTTACACCGAGATAGTCAAAGTCGGCTTCTTCATAAACGTCATTAATGATGTTGACATTACCATTAATACAAAACGAACCCAGTGTTTCCAATACCGGACACAACTTTCTCCGTGAACCATGCAGTTTGGGCAACAGTTTTTGCATGATGGCAATGTCAATTTTTTGATTTGTTGTAAAGGAATCTTCCAAAACTGTCAGATGATGAATCAATCGCAAAATTTCCGTTGCACTGCGGTAACCAAATTCCGCACCTGTCTTTTTCAGTTCACCGAAAAACTTAACCAGCGTTTTATTGATAACTTCAAAATCAGTTGTAGCAAAAGATGTATCTTTTGACATTTCCAGAAAACTTTTGGCCATACCGGCACCTTTTCCGGTTAAGGCATCCATTTCGATGGGTCTTATATTGGCAAGGAAGTTTTTCATTTCATTTTGAGTCACCCGAAACTCAATGGTATTAGCTCTGTCCAGCACTTTGGGGCTAAACATATTGGTAGTTTCGTCAATGTTTACCGTACCAATGATGAATAAATTGGGAGGAAATTTCAATTTTGGCGGAACACCGTTTTGAACAGCAGATATATCATGCAACGGAATATCTTGTCCAGATTCCATTACACTCAGAAAATCGGCAAAATACCTTTCCACATGACTAAGGTTCATTTCGTCCAGGATCAGAAAGTGTGGCAGGTCGGGCTGCAGGTAGGCCTGAATAATTAAATCAAGCACTCCACTATCGGGCTTCACATACTCTTCCGGTTTCAGTGCATTCGGATAACCCAGCAAGGGTTCTCGGTTAGTCCAGTCGGCACCTACCGGAATAATTCGGTACTGGCTTTCATCCCGGCAAATCCAGTGCACAAAGGCTTGTGCCAGCTTGGTTTTTCCTGAACCAGAAAGACCCGTTAATATAACGAAAGGTTTTGTAATTAAGGATGCAATAAATCGGTTCACTAATAGAGAGTTCATCTGTAATCCGGAAATATTCAAAAAGTCAAGAAAATTGGTGATTTTGAAATTAAGACTACCGACTTCTTCAGATCTGATTTTTGCTTGATTAATTTTATATATCTCAATTATTTTGTTAAGATCATCGTCAAATTTTTCTGGCTTGGGTAATCGATTAATATTATATACTTTGAAAACATGTGAAGAACCATATCTAAAAGGTTTTCCTAAATTATTTTCTGAAAAATAATCTGAAATGGTCTGAGTAATTTTTATTCCCCATTTTTCATTTGACAAATTCTCTTCACTTACTCCAAAAGCAAGTATGATAATCTTCTTATC
>DDTL01000115.1:95800-106491 GCA_002344345.1 Saprospiraceae bacterium UBA2365 | reverse complement strand
CATTATATCAGAGAATGAAGAAATTACAGGTTTTATTATTCATCATGTAAAGGAATTAGTCAAAGATAGTTCAGGGAAAAAACTTAAAAACAAACTTGAAAGAAATCATTTAAAAAACAAAAGCCAAAGCGTAAAAGAAGTTATTAAAGAGAATATTAATAAACGCAACCTTAAATCGATCAAAGAGTTTTTATTATCTGAAACAAACCAACTTGAATATACATGATAATTCTATTTATAGTTTTGTTTAAAATACATATACTTAAGTTTTATCATTAGTTTTAAAATTCTTATTCCTGATGATTATAAAAAGCTGAAAGCCATATAAATCTGAAATAATAATAGATAATGTGAACATGGGGCAATAATTCAGATGGCACACTAATTATTTAATTGATTCCCATATTCTAATAGCTACAAAAACCTATATCTTTTCTATCCCTTTCCCAACTTTTTGATACTTTTAGCATTTCAAAAAAATTCTTGTTATGATCCAGACTATTTCAGAAATTCTTAAGGATTCGGGTTATAAACTCACACAATTCAGTTCAGATAAAATAAATAACTTAGAGGGTGACATCCTGTTGCGCGAAATAAAAGGCAAACAGGTTCCTTATATAATCTGCCAGGTGAGAAAGAAGGAAATCAGACTGACACCGGAAGAGATCATACGCCAACTTTATGTATCTGTGCTCAACAGAGATTTTGGCTACCCGGTTTCCAGGATGGAACTTGAATACGCAGTATCTTTCGGAAGAGAGAAAAAGCGTGCAGATATTGTCATTTTCGACAAAGATCAGACCACTACACCTTTTATCATGGTCGAATTGAAAAAGCCAAAGTTAAAAGACGGGAAAGAACAACTCAAATCTTATTGCAATGCCACGGGAGCGCCCATCGGAATTTGGAGCAATGGTGATTCCATTTCCTACTATCACCGTAAAGACCCGAATTATTTTGAAGATATTCCCAATATTCCCCGAGCTGACCAAAAACTTTCGGATATTCTGGAAGAAAGGTGGACGATCGAAGACCTGATCAATAAAGACAAATTACTATCAGAAAGGAAATCACTTAAAGACCTGATCCTCGAAATGGAGGATGAGGTGTTGGCTAATGCAGGAGTGGATGTTTTTGAGGAACTGTTCAAACTAATTTTTATCAAATTGTATGACGAAATGGAAAGCGGACGCAACCGTTCGCGTCATCTCGAATTCAGGAATTACGGAGATACAGAGACTGAATTAAAAATCAAACTGCAACGGCTTTTTGAAAATGCCAAAAAGAAATGGGAAGGAGTATTTTCCGAAGACGCCAGGATCATGCTGACACCTTCTCACCTTTCTGTTTGTGTATCTTCCCTTCAGGATGTCAAGCTGTTCAATTCTAACCTCGATGTGGTGGATGAAGCCTTCGAATACCTGATCAATAAAAGCAGTAAAGGTGAAAAAGGTCAATACTTCACCCCTCGGTATGTGATCGACATGGCAGTGAAAATGCTGAATCCCAAGCCTCACGAAACCATGATCGATACTGCAGCCGGGAGTTGCGGGTTTCCGGTCCATACGGTTTTTTATGTATGGGAACAGATCCTTAAAGAAGAGGGTCTGGATAAAAGCCATCTGTTCACCCTGGAGAACAAACCTCCCCGGTGCATAGATTATGTACAGGATAAAGTGTTTGCCATCGATTTTGACGAAAAGGTAGTCCGTGTTGGCAGAACTCTTAACCTCATCGCAGGTGATGGTCAAACCAATGTGTTACATCTGAATACACTCGACTGGGAACGCTGGGAAGAGAAAACCAGGGAAGATGAAGACTGGCTGGACATCTACAATGAAGGATGGAAAAAATTAAAAAAGCTCAGAGCAGATAAAAACAGTAATCAGGATTTTCTGTTTGATATTTTGATGGCCAATCCACCTTTTGCAGGGGATATCAAGGAAAGCCGGATCCTGGCAAAATACGAACTCGGAAAAAACTCAAACGGAAAATATCAATCGAAAGTTGGAAGGGATATTTTATTCATTGAGCGCAATCTCGATTTTCTCAAACCCGGAGGACGGATGGCCATTGTACTTCCACAGGGACGTTTCAACAACAGCAGTGATAAAAATATCAGGGAATATATTGCTGAGCAATGCCGGATCCTGGCAGTGGTAGGCTTGCATGGTAATGTATTCAAACCACACACCGGGACAAAAACGAGTCTGCTTTTTGTTCAGAAATGGGATGATCAGCTTTGCCCCAGAGTGGATGACTATCCTATTTTCTTTGCCACTATGCAGGAACCCGGTAAAGACAACAGCGGAGACAAGATCTATGTGAGGAAAAAAGACTTTCCACCACCTGAATATCAACAAGAATTGAACTCTGGTATAGATGAAGTACAAGATCATTATGATAATATCGCAAGTCATTTTGACGAATTTTTATTGGACAGCCACGGGCATCTGATCGTAAAACACGATCTTTTCAATCACGATGGATTGACCAGAGACGGTATTGCAGAAGCATTTGCCGAATTTGCCAGAAAAGAGCAACTCAGTTTTTTTTGAGTAGCCCTTTCAACGAGGCAAGGTATAAGGCATTGTTGGAAGGGCTGGAGATAAGTGAGATAAAAAAGTTTGACCTTGAAAATCAATTTACAATTGGCGCTGAATTTTATAGTAAGCAATTTGTCAAGTCCCTACAAAAATTGAAGGAATCAGGTTTTGAAATCCAAAACCTATCCGATATAACAACATTAATTACGGATGGTGATCATGGTGCTCCAAATTATCAAGAAAAGGGAGTTTTATATTTGTTAAGTGAATCAATAAAAATTGGTTATATTGATGAAAGTATTTTTAGATATATTACAGAAGAATTGCATATTGAATTAAAAAGGTCTTCCTTACGACCTGGTGATGTTGTAGTTACTAAAACAGGAATTTATTTTGGTAAGAGTGCTGTTATTCCTGAAAATTTTCCAGAAGCAAATACTAGTGCTCATGTTGGTAAAATATCTGTTAAAAAGGAAAGAATTAATCCATATTATTTATCTGCATTTATAAATTCCAAATATGGTTATCTCCAGTTTAGAAGAAGAGGTATTAAAGCCACTAGACCAGAAATTAAACTCATTGAATTTAATGATATAAAAATTGTAATACCATCCTATGGATTTCAATTGAATGTTGAAGAATTAACTCAAAAAGCTAATTTTATCAGACAACAATCTTTTAAGATTTTCTCTCAAGCTGCATCTATTTTATTAGACTCTATCGGATTAAAATATTTTCAACCTAGCGCCGATCCAATCAATATCAAAGGATTTAAGGAATCGTTTTTATCCACCGGAAGGTTGGATGCGGAGTATTATCAAAAGAAATATGAGGAAATTATAAACCATATTAAAACTCAAAAATACAACCTGCTTGGAAATTTAGTATCCATAAAAAAATCAATTGAACCAGGCTCTGAGGTTTATTCTGATGAAGGCTTGCCATTTTTAAGAGTTTCGGACTATAACAAATTTGGAATAAACGAACCGGAAAAGAAACTGAATGACAGATTTTGCAGAGAAAACGAGGCATTAATAGAAAAACTGAAACCTAAAAAAGAAACAATTCTTTTTTCAAAAGATGGTAGCGTAGGCACAGCTTACATGCTCAGGAATGATGCTGATTTTATAACATCTGGGGCAATCCTGCATTTAAATGTTAAACAGAAAGAAGAAGTAATTCCTGAGTATTTGACATTAGTATTAAACTCAAAATTAGTTCAGATGCAAGCCGAGCGAGATGCAGGAGGTTCAATTATTATGCATTGGAGAGTAGCCGAAATCGAAAATGTGGTAGTTCCAATAATTGACTTTACAAAACAAAAAGAGATTGCAGCATTAGTTGAAGAAAGTTTCCGTCTTAAAAGTCTATCGGAACAACTTTTGGAAGCAGCCAAACGAGCAGTTGAAATTGCGATTGAAGAGAATGAGGAAGTGGCATTGAATTACCTGAATGAATTTCAACAAGTTTAAAATAAGAAATTGGTCAGATTTGTTTTTCGTCCATAAACTGTAAACCTGATGTATAAAGAATATTTATTTGAATTGATTCGTGAGGAAAAAGTTGTATTTTGGGCAGGTTCCGGTTTTTCTCTGTACGCCGGATTTCCTTCAGGAAAAGAATTAGGAAAAATATTTTACGACAAGTTAACCACTATTGAGAAATTATATATTGATGAAAACCTGGCATTACCAGATCTGACCGAAGAAATTCTTCGACTCAGAGGGAGTAGAAATAGTCTCAATCAATTATTAAATGATGTTTTTAAAAATAAGATGCCGGTTTCAAGTGAATACCATGAGTTGTTAGCGGGTATTCCTCATTTTAAAACCTTCATAACTACCAATTACGATTCTTTAATCGAAGATTCATTAAAGCAGAATAGCCAGGTTATATATTCTGTTAATCAGATCCCATACATTGACAAAAATAAAATTCAGGTATTTAAAATTCATGGAGACTTATCAGATCCCGACAGCATCATACTAACCAAATCAGATTTTAATAACTTCTTTAAATTGAATGCAGAAAGTGATACATTCTGGACTGTGATTAAAGAAAGAATTGCTACGAATAATGTTTTGTTTGTAGGTTACAATTTGGAGGATCCCAATATTTCGGTAATTTTTGAAAAAATTTCGGATGAATTGGGAACACACCGGAAAGAGTGTTTTTTAGTTGCCCCCGATTTGCCTCAAACAAAGATCAATTTCTTAATTAGTCAGAATATCCATTATATCAATTCCACAGGTGAACAATTGATAACAGACCTGGTACAAAACATAAATGATCATATAATTTCTGATTTTGAAAAAGGACTAACTTCTGTAGAAACATACCGTAAATTCCTGGCAAATATCAAATTGGAGTCGGATATCAAATCAAACAAGGACGGGTTTGAAATAAAGTCTTTAAAACACAGTACGGGAAAAGGAAAAGGGAAATTTGAACTGACTCTTCGAAATGATCCTGCTTTTATCAAAAAATTCAAAGAACATTTTTCAGAAGGTAGGCTTGAAGAATTTAAAATTCCGGCTGAGCAATTGATTAATACAGACTTTAGGATTGAAGGATTGAAATTACCGTTACCAGACAAACAGACAACTATAAGGTTTGAGCCAAAGCCTATTAAAACAACAACAATTGATATTCGTTTTGAAGATGGTTTTGAAATGACCGATATACCTATAAAAGTTTTCACGTCAAAAAGTCATGTTGAAATACACATCAAGATTAAAAGTGTATTAATGTATCTGAAGCTTTTTCCAGGCAACTACCCGGAATTCCAATTTAATTTCAAGTATATACACAATGAATTATGTACTACTACAAAAGAAGAGATTGAGGTTTTCACGCTTTTGAAAAAGCTTGTTGCCGGAGATTTATTTACAGTATATCCAAAAGAAGGTAAAACATTTACGAATGTCTTTCCAAAAACTGAAAACTTCAAAGAAGAGTTGGATTTTTATCTGGAACTTTTTACCAGTTTGAGAAAAATTGAACAGTATTATAAGATACGGTTCTCAGAAGTTAAAATGAGTCTAATTGATGATGGCATGGTGGAAAAGATAAATTTATTGATGTCCATCGTAAATAACACCAAGATCGAAATTGATGCATTAGAAGAATTTGAGATATCTGAATTTGAAGTATCCGAAGAAAATTTGAAACGATTACAGGCAGTCAATCAAAATAATGCTCCTGTTTTTAATATTTATGAAGATCCGCAAATTATTGAACTTTTTGGGCATTCTTTTCAAGCCGGATATTTAAAAGTTGAATATCTGGATCCATATATAAGCAATTTGGGTGAAATTATAAATAAGAAAGACCAGATTCCAATACTGATCAGCAAGCAAAAAAAGGCATTGGTTTCATTTGTAAAAGATTATAAGAAATGAGCATATTTGTTCTTTTCGTGTATTTTACAAAATTGATAGGGGTAATAGGAAATGAACACATTTAAATATCCTCATAGATTAAATAAGAGGATTAATAGTCTTGCAGACAGGATCTTTTGGTAGCAGGAATTTGGAAGTGAACTTGTACCCATTTAAAATCAACATTTCACTATGCTTTTCGGATCCTTGACCAGACACTTAGAATTATCTAATTGATCTTTTCATTTCATGACCTGACATTTCTATTTTATGACCTGATATCTTTATTTTCTCAACAAACATTAATATTACCTGACCTGTCATTTTCTGTTCATGTCCTGGTAGTTTTATCAACTCACCAGCCATTTTATGTTACTCACCTGGCATTTGTTTTTTCTCACCAGCCATTATATTTTACTCACCTACCATTTTATGTTTCTCACCTGCCATTTTATGTTTCTCACCTGGCATTTTTTTGTATTGACCCTAAATTTTTTTTCGATGACATCAAAAAACCGTTAAATAGCCAGAATATACCGTTCCCTCACCAGATACTACCGTTGGCTCAGTATATGGACACAAAAGCTTTTTCCCGGGGCATGGTTTTGGGGCAGGTCAGGAAAAATTTCCTGAAATATTTTTTGGCATTATCCCGTCAAATACTTTTCTTTGACTTGTTAATCTTATTTATCACCTATTAAATTTTGTTTAATGGCATCAATTTCAGACAACACGTTTGGAGCTCGTTTGAGAAGAGCTCAGGATATTGTGAGCTTTTTCCCCGGATTTCCAAACTACAGTCCACCCAGGCCTGAAGAAAATATAGAAAACTTCACCGCACTGGTCACCTCCATTTCCCAAGCTAACTTTAACGTTTCAAATCTTAAGGAAACTTACCGGGTAATGGTTGAAAAGCGCAGGGTAGCCTACAGGAAAAACCCTGATTCCCTTGAAAAGATCCTCGTGCCGGTCAGGGCTGCAGTGGAATCCCGCTTCGGCAGGAGATCAGCTGAAGCAAGGTCTGTGGGCAGCTTCATTACCAAAATGAGATCAGTCACGCTGTCTAAGGATCCGGTTGATCCGACAAACCCGGATGCGGACAAAGCACACAGTACTGTGCAATTGTCTTACGGTTCGATGACCCAGATTTTCAATGACGTCATCGCAGCCCTCGTTTCTTTCAATGGATATGATCCGTCCAACGAAAAGATCAAAATAGCTGCTTTAAAGGAAAGATCAGCACAAATGAATGCGATGAACAATGACCTGGCTGTGCTGGTCCAGCAGGTCAGGGAGAAAGCCAATGCCCGGTTTTTGTTGTTCGAGGACCTCAGAGACCGTGTTCAGCGCATAAAATCCTATGTAAAATCAGAATACGGCATCAATTCAGATCAATATAAACTGATCAAGGGATTGAAATTTTAAGGATGATAGAAAACTGATTTAGTGGCCCGTTCCGCTCCCGGTGAGTTGGGACGGGTTTTTTAATTGGAAAACTTTATAATTACTTTTAGCTTTTATCTTCTTTATTTTCCGTATCTATAGGATATTTTTCATAAAAATACATCAGCATCAGGTTAGAAAGTATATTTTATAAAAAAGTAGGTTTTAATTTCGTTTGATATTTCAAAATGTGAGTTGAGATATTAATAGTATTTAAAAATTAATATTATTCCTATGTTATCAAAGGACCAGATCGAATTTTTAGCGTTATATGATATTCCATTAGATAAAGTTTTTGATGCAAGAGGTTTGTCTAAATCAGAATATGAAAGTGAAATGAAGAAATCAGGAAAACAATTTGCATATAATGTAACCCCATGTGAAAAATATGGTCATAAATTAAGAAGCAGATCTGGTCATTGTATCCAATGTAATCCATCTGTTATTGATTTTATCATGCGACATGATTCAAATGGAATAGTTTACATTGCTGGTTCTAAAAAAGGACAAATAATAAAAGCCGGATATACAAAAGCAATTTCAATTAGGGATGAATCCTTAAATAGAACAAAATATGCAAGTTTCAATGATTGGAAAATTTTATTTACACTAAAGAGCTTAACTGCGGGTAAAATTGAAAGTGAATTAAAAAGCGTATTGCTTCCATACAAAAGAGTATTTTATTACGAACATGATGATCATCAGCAAAAATCAGATGAAACCTATTCATGTTCCTATTCAAAAGCAAAAGCTTTTATAATTGATATGTGCAAGAATAAAAAAATGATTTTTAAAATTGAAAAAGAGATCCAAACAAAAGAATATGAGTTTAGGAATTTAAAGAAGTTATCTTAAAGTGACTGTGCAAAAAAAACGAAAGTCCTTGCTGTTCAAAACTACGATGTTGCTTCGTAATGCCACGGATTACCTTCCTTTTCCTCTAAAAACTTCCTGATCTTCGCCGGAGGTTCAATCTCAAACCGCATCTTTTCTCCTGTCACCGGATGATCAAATTCCAGACCAACCGACGCCAGAAATAAGCCTTTTCCCCGGATATTAGGCAGTTCAGTTGCATACAGCCTTTCCCCGAGAATAGGATGGCCCAAATGCGCACAATGAATCCTCAACTGATGCATGCGCCCTGTTTTGGGATATAGATTCACAACCGTCAAATGCCCGAATCTGGATGAAGGCACACACTTCTCAGGCTGTATCAGGCTTAATGCGGGTAAACCATCAACCGGAAGATCCACTTCCTGTTGCCCGCTGATCTCTCCTGTTACCACCGCAACATATTTTTTGGTGATCCGGCTATTCTCAAACATTCGTCCGATCTCCATCTGAAATCGCCTGGTTTTGGCAACCAGCAACAATCCTGAAGTCAGGCTGTCCAAACGGTGAACCGCAACAAGCCGTTTCAATGCGTCTGGTTCAGTGCTCAATTGCAGGTTTCCCGGCAAGGCATTGATCACATTGCGCAGCTGATGATTGTGCACACTCAATCCCGATGGCTTCACGATCACTCCAAAATGAGCATCTTCAAAAATGACTTCCAGTTTCAGATCCAGTTCAGGAGCTGTCAACATTCCTTCAGCCAGCAATTGAACGCAGTCGCCCGGATGCACCAACGTACCGGTTTTCCCTTTCTTCCCATTGACCTGGAACAAACCTTTCTCTATCGCTTTGCGGATACCTTTTCCTGATGGGTAAAACATGGAAAATGAAACACGCGCGTAAACACGCAGCGTAATGACCGGTGAATCATCCGGAACAATGATTTCACTTACGATTTCCATCCCTTTTTGGTGGTCTTTTACCCCATTTAGGCCTGTTTCTACCGGGTCTTTTGCCTGACCTTTCCCTGCCTTTCCATTCGGGACCTTCTCCCAAAAAAATTGGCAAAGCCATTTTCAAAACTTTCCGTTCGATCAGCCGTTCGATATTTTCGAAAGCCGGCATATCCTTTTCATTGACCAGGGTCAGGGCTACACCTGTGGTTTCCGCCCTTGCAGTCCTGCCTACACGGTGCACATAATCTTCCGCATGCTTTGGAACATCAAAATTAATGATCAGATTGATGTCTTTAATATCAATTCCACGACTGATCACATCCGTTGCAACCAGCACCCGGATCTTTCTGGCCTTGAATTTTTGCATTACCTCTTCTCTTCGCTCCTGCTCAAAATCAGAAGACATTCCTTCAGCAACAAACCCGGATAATTTCAGTGATCTGACCAGTTCGGATACTATCGTCTTTGTAGAGGTGAATACGATGATACTTGAATAGTCCGGTTTGTCCTTGATCAGATGGATGATCAAAGGGATTTTTTGATGATTATGCACCAGGAAAGCACCCTGCAGAACACCCTCGGCAGGTTTGGATAACGCTAGTGTGATCTCCTGAGGATCATGCATAATGGCTGCTGCAAGCTTTCTGATCTTGTCAGGCATGGTCGCGCTGAAAAGCAGGGTTTGGCGTTTTTTGGGCAAATGGGCAATAATGCTCATGATGTCATCCACAAAACCCATGTCCAGCATTCTATCCGCCTCATCCAGGATCAGGTGTTCAACCGTATCGAGATTTACATAACCCATATTGAGATGGGCTATGAATTTGCCCGGGGTGGCAACGATCATTTCAACGCCTCCTGTCAGGGCTTTTTTCTGGACTTCCCATTCTGAACTACCGCCTCCGTAGACACTTTGGGAATCTATGGAAACAAAATAGCTGAACCCCTGTATCTGTTGCTCGATCTGCTTGGCCAGCTCCCGGGTCGGCACAATGATCAAAGTTCTGATACCAGGCTTGGGATCCTTCATCATCTGATGCAATACGGGAAGGATAAATGCCGCTGTCTTACCTGTTCCGGTCTGGGCACAACCCAAAACATCCTTTTCCTGCATGATCAACGGAATCGCCAGCTCCTGAATTTCAGTTGCCTTCTCAAATCCCATATATTCTATGGCTTCCATGATGCCATCCGCTAATCCAAATTCCTTAAATTCCATTTATCTTTGTTTTGATGCAAGGCCTGGCTTTTGGTTACTTAATTTCAATCCTGATGGTAGTATTCAAACTTTTAGGCAAAGCCATTCCAAACATCCAATATATGAATATAATATGTAATTCACTTATAAACCAACATTATTTGATGCAAAACTAAGATTAAATTGATTATTCTCACCACTAAAACAGGGATAATTGTATTTACCGGATAAATCCTGAAAAATTATCACTGATTAAAATTTCCGTATTCCTGACTTCTAATGCGAATCAAGGGTTGAAAAAAAGCTCCGAAAATCCTTTATTTGGCCTCAATCC
>DDTL01000115.1:0-95773 GCA_002344345.1 Saprospiraceae bacterium UBA2365 | reverse complement strand
TAACTTTAACCCCTGATTCGCATTTCCAACAAAAATTTAAGTTTTGATGTGCCTGGTGTTTCAGAAGGCAGAGCCGTCGGTTTTCATCGGTAAAACCCCATTCAATATGTAACTATTATATTGGCATTCAATGTGAAATATGTATCACCTGATACACATTTCAGATCTTCATATGTCCTGACATTCACTGGTGACACATAGAAAATGGGTATCGTTATTATTTAATTTCGCAGTTAATCCACAAAAAAATTTAAATTTTTTTCTTTTTTGATTAAATTTTAAGTAATATTGTGTTGAAAAATTATCTGTTTACTCAAATCTACTAATATGACTAAATTAGTTCACTTTTATCTGGCATGCATTTTAATTATTGCTTCGCTGAACAGTTGTTATCCTGATGAAAACATCATTGAGCAGAAAGAACCTGTAAATCCATGTTCATTGGACCCGGACACCACCATCAGATTTGATACGCTTTGGAGCAAAGATCTGGCCAATCAAAAGATCAGATTTTTTGGAGATTATTTTATTGCAAAGGATTATAATCAAAATATAAACCTGTTCTCCGGCAAAGATGGAGAATTGCTGGTGCAATTGGATCCGGTTCATTTTAACTTCTTTGAAGAGATGACCATCATCAATGATCATGTAATGCTGAAGCAAAATAATCATGCTTCTCAAAAAATGCATGTGTACAGCATTCTGGAACAAGAGTACAATGCATTTGAAGTACAAAACAGTTTATTTTTTGCGGAAAAATATTTTACAACAGATGGTATTCACCTGGTCATGGCAATAAATAAATCCATCTGCTCCATGGATTTTAAAGGAAATATCATTGATACCCTTTATGACATCAACCACGAGCCGGGTGCGGATTTTATAGAAAACCTGAGCACCTATCGAACTCCGGGCTCGATCAATAAGAATTTTCTAATTTTCACTTATAATGAAATTGATCAAAACAGCCCGCAAAACAATGTTTCATATCTGCTGATTTATGACCTGGTTTCCCGGAAAGTATTCAGAAAATTTGCCTTCAGCTTTATACACTGGGGTTCAACAAAATTCATGAAGATCATCGACAATGCCTTGCTCTTTATGGATGATGAAAAAATTTTCATCTATGATTTTGTTTCCAATCGATATTACACCCGGAGCCAGTCTAATCTCAGCTTTAATGCATTCCCTCCGATACATTTTATGCCGTTGAATTATGATCAGAATGGTGAATTCGAACCTGTTCTCTTTTACAATAATCCCAATTTGTCTGCTTTTGACCTGAATTCTACCAATCTTAAATGGGCTTGTGAATCCAAAACCGGACGTGAGTTAGCCACAGTCAAATTCCTCAGAAAGAATGGAGATCTCGAAACGTATTTACTGGCTTTAAATGAAGGAGTGGACCTTATCGAACCTCAATCCGGAGTGGTAAAAGCTCAGTATTTGCAGAAACATTCAAAAAATAAAACCGGGGAATTGCAAAATATGTCAAATATCCTGACTGACAACATTTTCCTGACATCTGACTGGTCAAAAGTGTATAAAATACAGATCAAGACATTATAAACTGACCTTCGAAAAAAATTAATCACTAAAATCCTTAAAGTTATGAGAACTTTCACTGCTATTTTCTCACTTATTTTCCTGCTTTCAGCCTGTAATCCCGATATAACACCCAAAAAAGATTGCAAAACTGAAGATTTCGACCTGCTGGAACAAGCATGGTCCATCCAACTGGAGCCATATTTTCAATACAACCGGACTAAATGGTTTGACACAGGAGAGTTTATCGCACTGGTCAGCAGCCATGATCAGCTCACTTTGATCAATAAAAAAACCGGCCTGATTTCGGGTAATGCTTCCTTGCAGATAACAACCGAGGACCAGATCCATATTTTTGACAACAAGTTTTATTTCGATCAAAGTTCAGGTATTGTTGAGATGGATCCTTTGACCGGAGTCACTCAGACCATTTTTGATCCTCCGACTGGTTTTGTTGAAAATATGATCGCAAAAGACCATATCATGGTAGTCAATGTAGTAAACAATCTGCGAACTTCATTTGAGTTGTTTTTCGTCGACCTGAATACCAAACTCGTAAAACCATTGACCGCAATGGAGGTGGACCCGGATTTCCTTCAATATTTCAGTCTGAGCCTCCTGCATAACAACCAATCGGGCAACTGGCAATTGTATTACAATATTTTTTCGGCATCTTATTCAAAGCTGAAAGTAAATAAAACCATGAGGATTGACTTGTTGACCGGAGAAGAGAAAACACTGTCAGAACCGGCTGGCATCAGCAAAGTTTCATACGTGATCAATAACAAGATCTATAGTGTATATCCGAACCATCAAAATGGTACGAGCATTAAGAGGACTGACCTTGACCTGAATTCCACAGACCTGAAGATCGACCCAAATATCAACACATCGCAATATGGAGTTTTTCATAATTACAGGATCAGGGAAAACGACATTGTTTTTTACAATACTAAAGGTTTTATCAGGTATGATTTGAATACGGGCATTCGTTTGGATCAGGCTGAATTACCGGGGACATATCAATTTCCGTATTCAGATCCGGTATTCATCATCGGAAATCAACTTGTCATCCCCTATTTATACGATTTACTGAAAAATGATACACCTGTTCTGGGCATAATGGAACTGGAAGATGATACCTATTCGGGCGATTATTGCGATATTCCCGCAATATTCAACAACCAAAGTCAGTTTGTCTGCAATGATGATCTATATGTGATCAATTATGCCAAGCAACTCCAGAAATATGTGATTCGAAAATAAAAGAATGAGCATGGCTAATATTTTCGGGCATAGCCAATCTGAACTATAACGGCGTCGTTTTGTTACATTATTCATTCAGTAACATACCGTGAAATACGTATAGTTAGATGGATTTTAATGTATTGTCATCAAAATGCTTACAAAACTAAATGCATGTATCATGACTCAGCAGAAAAATAACACAAGCTTTATCAGAATAAACGACATCGAAGTTGCATATACTTCAGCAGGGCTGAATGATGCCGAAACCATTTTGTTTATTCATGGTTTTCCATTGAATAAAAGTATGTGGATACAACAGCTCGAATTTTTCAAGAGAGATTTCAGGGTCATCGCTCCGGATATCAGAGGTCATGGCGAAACAGATGAAGGCAAAAAACCATACAGCATTTCTTTATTTGCTCACGATCTGATCGGTTTTATGGATGCACTTCAATTGGAAAAAGTCATACTGTGCGGACTTTCTATGGGTGGTTACATCACCCTGAATGTTGCACACAGATATCCTGATCGATTCAGCGCTCTCATACTCACCGATACCAGTTGTAAGTCAGACACTCCTGAAGCAAGGGAGAAAAGGATGCAGACAATAATGGACATTGAACAGAACGGCCTGGAAAAATACGCAGATGAAAGCCTTAAAAGGCTGTTCGCACCTGATTCACTGATTTATAAGACGGATGAAACAGAAGCTGTCAGGAAAATGATCCTCAGCACTACCACAACTTCAATTTTCAGTTCACTCAGGGCTCTGGCTACACGCGAAGAAAGCTGTTCAAAACTCTCAGGAATCAATATTCCCACCCTCGTCATCACTGGCCAGGCAGACATCATCACGCCACCCGAAATAGCTGAATGGATGCACCAGCAAATTCCACATTCGCGGATACATATACTGGAAGAAGCTGGTCACATGAGCAATATGGAAAACCCCGAAGGCTTCAATGAGCAATTGTGGATGTTTTTGTCAACAAGATAATGATGGTGAAAATAGCGTATTGGATTTTCAAAGGAATAGTTTTTAAGGATGCTATTCCTTTTTCTTTTTGAAATCACCTCTTTTCCATGCCTGGATGAATTTTTGCCAGGCGATCAGGTCAAATATCTTCATCGGCTGGAACTGACCTGCATGGTAAGCGGCATTTGCCTGCTGCCTCAACAACAGATTATAGGATTCTCTTGGATCACCCGGAACTTCTGCGATCATTTTGTGAAGCACCTCTTCAGCCAGGTTTTCCTTTGCCTTTTCAAGCAATTCATCACTTACATCCATTGCCAGAAATTCCTGTTTAAAATGTTCCTTACTGGGCCATGGATGGATCACAGCCATTGGAAGCAAATATTCAGTTTTACTCATGATCTGAAAATAGGAGTAAAAATGTTTGTTGAGTGTATCCGGCAAAACATACTCCACGGTTTTGTAGCCGAGGTAAGAAAAAACGATCGTATCGCCCTTTAAGGCAACAATCGAGAAAAATCCATCATGCGCTGAAATTGTTCCCCTACTGGTTCCTTTTATGGCAACATTCGTATAAGGAAGCGGCACCATTTCACCGGTTGTCTCGTTTTCTGTAACCACCACGCCGGAAAACTGAATTGCAAAATCATCCTGTTTTTTGAACTGAGCCAAAAGGACTTCGGTGAATAGCATTAAAGCAACAATAGATAAACTTCGTACCACGGATAATAAATATTTCTTGAATTTACACCTGTCAAACGTTCCGACGATACAAACTAAATGATTTCTTCGAAATTTAACAAAGTTTTAACTCTTTTTTAGTGCAATGACTTCCTTTCCACCAATGCATGTTCTATCACTTCCATCATCTGTTGTACATAGATAAATTTCATCCCTTTGATATAACTTTGGTCTATCTGTTTAATGTGTTTTTCATTCTCTGCACACAATATCACTGTACTCAGCCCGGAACGTTTTGCAGCCAGGATCTTCTCCTTAATTCCACCAACAGGCAAGACTTTTCCCCTTAAAGTTATCTCTCCGGTCATAGCCAATCCGCTTCTGACTTTCTTTTTCAAAAACGCAGACGTTAATGCAGTCAGCATGGTAATACCTGCGCTGGGGCCGTCTTTGGGAATAGCGCCTTCCGGAACGTGTATATGTATATCGTGTTGATCGAAAGCATTTTCATCAATACCCAGTTTGGCAGCGTTGGCTTTTATAAAACTCAAAGCCGAGGTAGCAGATTCCTTCATTACATCACCCAGATTGCCGGTCAGTGTGAGCTTGCCTTTTCCCTTGCTCAAACTGGCTTCGATAAACAAAATATCGCCTCCGACCACGGTCCATGCAAGGCCAATGGCTACACCAGGCGTTTCTACTGATGCATCTTTATTTTTATTATATTTTTGAGGACCAAGTATCTCCACCACCTCAGGAGATTCTATGACATCGGTATACTTTTCTTCGGTGGCCACCTTTTTGGCAACGTGTCGCATGACCCTGCCTATTTCTCTGTTTAGATTTCTTACGCCTGATTCCCGTGTATAACTTTGGATGATCTCCTGTATGCCTGTTTTGTGCAAGCTTACCATCGAACTTTTCAGACCGTGAGCTTCCAATTGTTGGGGAATGAGGTGTTTTTTGGCAATTTCAATCTTTTCTTCGGTTGAATAACCACTCAAATCGATGACTTCCATCCTATCTCTCAAAGCAGGCTGTATGGTATTCATTGAATTGGCTGTTGCAATAAATAAAACCTTGGACAAATCGTACTCAGCTTCCAGATAATTATCATAAAATGTGGAATTCTGTTCAGGATCCAGCACTTCAAGCAGTGCAGATGAAGGATCACCCCTGAATGTCGCCCCGATTTTGTCGATCTCGTCCAGAATAAATACCGGGTTGGAGTATTTCGCCTTTTTAATTGAACTCAATATTCTGCCGGGCAACGCACCAATATAGGTTTTCCTGTGTCCCCTGATCTCGCTTTCATCATGCAAACCACCCAGAGACATCCGGATAAATTCCCTGCCCAAAGCTCTGGCAACTGATTTGCCCAAAGAAGTTTTACCTACTCCCGGAGGGCCGACCAGGCAAATGATCGGAGCTTTCATATCGCCTTTAAGTTTCAATACGGCCAGATGTTCGATGATCCTTTCCTTCACATCTTTCAACCCAAAATGATCTTCATCCAAAATTTTTCTGACTTTTTTAAGGTCAAAATTGTCTTTTGAAAGCTTATCCCATGGCAAGTCAACGAAAAACTCTAGGAAATTATAGGAAATGGAGTAATCAGGAGCCTGTGGATTCATCCGCCTGACCTTATTCAGTTCAGCTTCAAATTTTTTGGCAGCAGCTTCCGGCCATTTTTTATTTTTGGCTCGTTCTTCCATTTGAAGTAAATCCTGTTCCTGAGGATTTTGTCCCAATTCCTTTTGAATGGTTTTGAGTTGCTGATTGAGGAAGTAATCCTTTTGTTGTTGCTCGATCTCAGACCGCACTTTAGATTCTATCTGACCCTTTAACTCTAAGATCTTCAGTTCCGCATCCATGAGTTGCAGGACTTTTTCTGCCCGATCCATCAGGTCTGCGATCTCCAGAAGTTCCTGTTTTTGAGAAATGCTGATATTGAGATTGGTAGATACCAGGTTCAGTAAAAAATAGTCATTGCTGACATTGTCGATCATCATTACAGCCTCGTTGGGAATGTGGTTAGACAGGTGGATAATTTTCCTAGCCTTTTCCCTAATGGCACTCATGGTTGCCTTAAAATGGATATTGTCGCGTTCAATAAAATCTTTCAATTGACTGCAGACACCCTTAAGAAAAGGCGTTTCTGCTGTCAGTTTATCCAACTGACAACGTTTTCTTCCCTGGAGGATAGCTGTGGTGGAATTGTCCGGCATTTTGAGCAACTTAACTACCTTCGCGAGTGTTCCGATGTGGTAAATATCGTCAAACGAAGGATCTTCAATCTCAGCAGACCGCTGTGTAAAAGTAGCGATCCAACGGTCACCTTTATAAGCAGCCTGAATAGCCTGAGAAGATTTTTCTCTTCCAATGGTGATAGGCATAACCGTTCCCGGATATAATATGGTGTTTGTCAAAGCCAAAATCGGAATGTCATCAGGAATATCCACTTCTAAATCTATTTCATCATCGTCTGAAATACCCAAAAATGGAAACTGCCCGCTTTCTTCCAATATATCTTGCATATAGAATTCTTCAAACATAGTATTGTTATTGAAAATTAATGTTGTCAATAATTATACCACCGGAAATAAAGGACTTTTTGTCAGTTGATTACCAAAATTATCGACTTTAAGTCATTAAAACATGGCATGAACGTATAGGTTTGTCAGTTTACTTATCCCTTATCCGGACGAGCCAGCACAAAAGAGAAAAAAGATTTAAGAACCCCGAGCCGCATCGTGATGGGTTCGACCCCGTTGGATATATTTCCTACGGGGTTCGACCCCGTTGGATTTACATCCTACGGGTTAAATATTCTGTGTGGCATTATATCTAAGATCAAAATTCGTCAAAGTTCTGCTAAATAATACACGAATTCAATTTTTAAGACATTAATAAAGTGCTTGATAACTGCAGCCCGAAATGAAGTACAGGTTGCCATTGACAAGCCAAAGATCAACAAAGTGCAAAAAATTTCAACAATAACCGGGAATGTTACAGAATTATAATAAAATGAGTCAGCTCCGAAAAGCCTTTGCCCCCAAATCTCCAATGTCGTTTTCAGTCAGTTCAGGCCTAAGTGGACTTATAATTTGTTGGTTTTCTATCATTTCCATTTAGTCTTGTGCTGATCGATGATGTCAGCAGCCTGGGGCAAAAAACGATTGGAAACCAATATTAGGACTTTTCGCAGCATAATCAATTTTCTAATTTCAAAATTGCCATAAAAGGAATAAATGCTACCATTAAACACCATAGCAAAAGTAGGTAGCCATGTTGGAGGAAACATTTGAAATCTTTACATGCATCTGTGCTGGCAGTCAGTTGAGCAACATTTTATTCCCTCACTTGCCATAGTTGTCTTAAAACTGCAAATTGCTCTTTTGAATGGTCGGATCTTTGACCCCACCAATGATCAACAAAACAAAATAAAACCCTGATTGTAGGTTCTCTCCGATAACCGTAAGAAGATCTCTGAACTGAATAAGTTCAACAACGAAAAATCCTCCTATTCAAATTCCGGATCTTCCTGGTCCGTTTGACCGGATCATTCAATCAGGTGGGAAAAAAGTTTCACATACTTTTTTTAATTTAAAACAATTTGTGTAAATTTATGAAACTTTGTTCCGAAATGGAACGGATGGTGTGAATATTATTAGGCAATGTGGCGAAGAAGGTTAGTTTTTCCCAATATGCCTAATTGAGGCTATTGTATGTTTTGTTAGAATTTTTCATAGCTGATCTTAGCGAAAAACCCCAAATGCTGCCAAATGCTCGTTTTTGAAACGTTCATTTACAATAAGTTAACTCCTGTTTTCAAAAACTTCTGCCTTTGTGAAACACGCAGAAAGCTCGCAAACATTGTCCCAGATATTTTCTTATCAGAGACAAAATAACATAGGTTTTCTTGCAGACATTAACCAGGGATAAAAATAGTTTGACACAAGCATTTAATGAAGAACATTGTCAAGACAATTTTCGTAATTTATTAATACCATAAAAAACAGACTATAATGGAGAAAAAAGAAAATTCACCGAATATATCTTCTCAGGATATTAAAAATCTGATAATAGTATTAGCCGGTGCAATTATTGTAACCTTAATAGGAAATTTGATTTATCAGGATATAAAAATGTCAGCGTTGGAGAAGAGGATCAATTCGGCACAGGAAAAGATGGACTTGAATAACGAAAAGAATAAAAACGCGCTCCTTGAGAATGCGATGAAAGAAGTATCTGATCCCTTTCATGAATTATTCGAATGTATTAAAGAAAATCAAACAAAATATGTCAAATTGAGCACGGGAAATTTAGATTACAATTGTTATACAGAAATTGATTTGAATAATTTTCATAGCAATGAAATTCCAAAGGAGATTGAACATAAACTTCAGTCTGACACTAAGTTTTTAGCTTTGGTCATGGTTATAAAAAAATTGAGTTCTGAACAATGGGGAAAACTGAAAAGCGAAGCGAAATTAATACATAAACCCACATTCAGTGAAGCAGGTGGTATAAAGGCTGACGGCAGCGCTCAATCTGAAGCAGGACAGCAGGCAGAAAAAATAATCGCTGAAACCATTGTAAATTTAGTTTCAGAAATCAAGAAAAAAAATAAGTCAGATATTGTTGATATGGTAGAATGAAACCAGATAGTCCGGGTCAAAAAGTCCCTTTGCATGTTAAAACCCATGTTTTTCCAACCATGATGTGCAGCTTCAGAATCGCGCATGATTGAGTCCAAAGTAAACTACTCATCCGAGTGTTCCCTTGTGTGATTAAGCCTAAGCTGAACGAGCCAGATCCAGATCCAAAGAGGAAACTGATTTTCAGTCACTCATACATTGGGTTGCCAAGAATCTCCTGTTAGTTTTGGTTTTGTTCCGGATCATTTTCAGTTTTTTGCGGGAAAATAAGTGATGCCACAATAGATAAAACCAGGATCACTCCGATGACTGCCAAAGTGACGGTAATTGGTAATTTGATTTCAAAACCGCTGATCAGCATTTTAACTCCCACAAAAACCAGGATCACGGAAAGTCCGTATTGTATATAATGAAACAGCCGCATCACCGCTGACAGGGCAAAATATAAAGCCCTCAAACCCAATATGGCCATCACATTGGATGTATAAACGATGAATGGATCATGGGTGATCGCCAGAATGGCCGGAATGGAATCGACCGCAAAAATTATGTCAGTGGTCTCTACCATTAAAACGACGATGAACAAAGGCGTCGCATGGAGTTTTTTGTTTACCTTCACAAAGAATCTCGAACCATGATATTCTTTGGTCACAGGGAACACACGCCTGAATGCTTTTAAAACCGGATTTTTGTCAGGCCGGATCTCCTTGTTTTTTTCAGTGATCATTTTGATCCCTGTAAAAATCAGAAAGGCGCCAAAAACATAAATGATCCAATGGAAATTTTCAATGAGCGCCACCCCGGCAAAGATGAAAATGGCCCGGGAAACCAGGGCTCCCAATATACCGTAAAAGAGTACTTTATGCTGGTATTTGGGTTGTACTCTGAAGTAGGTGAATACCATTAAAAAAACAAAAATATTGTCTACACTCAGCGATTTTTCTATGATGTATCCGGTGAAAAATTGCAAAGCAACTTCAGTCCCTTTATAATAGTATATTCCATAATTGAAAATGAGCGATAGTACGATCCAGAATAAAGACCACAATAAGGCTTCTTTAACCTTGATCTCATGGTTTTTGCGGTTGAAAACACCCAGATCAAGCACTAACATCACGAGGATGAACACATTGAATCCTACCCAAAGAAAGATTTGTGACATTTTTAATAATTGAAGTTCCTGAAAAACTCAGCCCGTTTGATTCAAAAAACCAGTTCATCCACCAGAGTTCGCTCATCATGTATTTGAAATTCGATGAACTCATGGTTGTGAAAATCATGACCTGCTCTGGTTGATCCAAATGGAACATAGAATGGGTGGCAATGATAATGCTTTTGAAGTTATAAAGAAATTTTTAACATGAAAAACAATAATCATTTTTGACCGGTTCAGAACCATCAGGATACAAAAGGTAATTCTGTTTCATACCCGGATAACTCAAAAATATGATAACAAATATGGCATATCATTCATTCCAAAAGGGAGGGAAATAATTCCTTATTGATTATAAGCGATCGTCACAGGAGAGCCGAAAATGGTATCCTGCATCACCATTTCCAGATCGCCGATGGATAAAATTTCCCTTGTAATGGTTGGTTCGTTATAGAAACTTAATTTCAGGGTCAATACATTCATTTCATAAGTTCCGGATACCGGTGTGCCACTGCCCAGTCCGGATTTTTGGCTGAAAACGGTAAAGGTTTTGTCCGAATTGAAGTATATTGCATCGCCCTGTTTTTTGCCCAATATGTAATTAATTGCATGCGGGTTGATATCCACGGGTTCACCTACAGACCCGTTTTGCATGGTTACTGCAATCCATTCTCCGTGCAGATACTGCTCACTCTGATTCTCGATAAAGCTTAAACACGAACTGAAAAGTCCGGTGAGCAACACGGCAAAAAATATTACTTTTTTATTCATAGCTGATTGATTTTTTTTACTGAATGCAATGAGGATGTTCCTGAAGTCGATTTTATTATCAAAAAAGATCAGCCTGCAATTTCCTGATATTAAATTGCATGCTCAACCATTCCGGCTTTTTGGAACATCCTCCTGTATGAAACACGAAGATTAGTTATCCTCTTCTATGGTTTCGGTCTCTTCACCCAATTCATCTTTTTCATCTGCTGCATATTTTGGAACAATGTGCCTGGATTTCATATGATGAAATTCCAGTTGTCTTTGTATTTCAGTAGATTCTTTGATGAAATTTTTTGCATCTTTGGACTTTTTGTCTGTTTCATACAATCTATTGGCATAGTCAATTACTTTGTCATGTTGGTCCAGATATTGATATATCCTTGCCAGGTTATATATGGAAGCTTCTCTCAGCTTGATCTCCTGTTTATCATCTGATGCATATCTTTTTGTCACTTCTTCAAAATAATCGATGATGGGTTGTAAATCCTCTTCAATATAATTGATGGGCTTGTTGTAACGCATTTTTTCAAAAATGACTTTCATTGCATTGGTTGCATTTTCGTAAGTTTCATATTCCGGGTGCTTTTTAGAATCAAGGCGTTTAAATTTTACCCTGTTATTTGAAGGAGAATAGCCATATAACCTGTTGATGTCATTTCTGACCCAATTGGCATAATTTTCTCTGAAATCCGCTTCATGCCCGTCAGAAGCCCGTCCAGCATCGGAGTTAAATTCCTTTAATGCTGCAGAAGAAGTGGTGTAAGTTGCGGTGCTGTACTCATAACTCTTATCAAGATCCCAATAGTAGGCCATATTTTTACCAGATACAGGATCGTCATCTTTTGGATCAGATTTGGATGCATTGGCAAGAAAAGGATTGCTTGATGTTTCTTTTTCTTTTTTGGCTTGTTTTTCCTGTTCCTTCAATTCTTTCTTTTTTTGCAGTTCAAGTTCTTTTTCGGACAAAACTTTGGGTAATTCATTTTTATAGCCAAAAATCCTGACATTACCGGTTGCACGGTTAGTTACATAATATGAATACTTTTTGGTAGTTGAAATAACCTTTCCGTCTTTGTCTTTCTTTTCTTCAGTTCTTTCAGAAAGGCTGGCTTTACCTCTCAAAAAAGATCCCATGGTGACATTGATCTGGAATTTTGGGTTTTCATTGACCTTTTCCCATCCATACAGATAGATTGACTCATCCTGGTTGATTCCAGCCAATGAAGAATTTCCGGATACCAGGACTCTGTAAAACCTGTCTTCTTCAGGAACATGATTGCGGGGCAACCTTACATTACTGATATAAATCCGGAGGTCATCAATATCCACTTTCTGGCTAAAAACCAAAAGGGAATTGCTCAAAAGCAATGCTAACAGAACTAATTTTTTCATTGTGAAAAGTTTATTGGTTTACGAATGCTGTAAAATTATGATTTTTTAATAGTTTAACCCAAAAATCATAAGAAAAAAGGTGACTTGGCACCCAGGTCACCTTTTACAGGACAACTATTCTTATCCCAAAAGGGGCAGGAAAAAGCTATATTGTCAATTGTTCAACTATGCAATATCAAAACGATCCAGATTCATGACCTTATTCCAGGCAGCTATAAAATCATGAACGAATTTTTCTTTGCTGTCATCACATGCATATACTTCAGCCAAAGCCCTCAGTTCTGTATTGGAACCAAAAATAAGATCAACCCTGGTTGCGCTCCATTTGAATTCACCTGTCTTTTTATCAAATCCTTCAAAAATATCTTTTCGTTCATCTTTGGCTTTCCAGCGTATATTCAGGTCGAGCAGATGAACAAAGAAATCATTTGAAAGGGTCTCAGATCGTGTGGTGAATACACCGTGTGATATCCGGCTATAATTTGCATTCAAAACGCGCATACCTCCTGTCAGCACGGTCATTTCCGGTGCAGTAAGCGTGAGCAATTGGGCTTTGTCGATCAGCATTTCTTCCGCACTGACAGCAAAACGCTCCCTGGAATAATTGCGAAATCCGTCAGCGAGTGGCTCCAGCACTGCAAAGGATTCTACATCTGTTAATTCCTGTGTTGCATCCATTCTCCCCGGCGTAAATGGCACCTGTACAGGATATCCTGCATTTTTTGCAGCTTGTTCTATTCCGGCACATCCAGCCAAAACGATCAGATCTGCCAACGACACTTTTTTGCGGCCAGTCTGTGACATATTAAAGGTACTTTTAATTCCATCGAGTACTTCCAGGGTTTTGTGAAGTTCAGCGGGGTTGTTGACTTCCCAGTCTTTTTGTGGTGCAAGGCGAATACGTGCGCCATTGGCACCACCACGTTTGTCTGAACCGCGGAAAGTGGAAGCGGATGCCCATGCAGTGGATACTAGTTGGGAAATTCCCAGACCCGATGCCAGCACTTTTTCTTTTAATTCAGCTACGTCCGCATCATTTATCAGTTCATGATCCACTGCCGGAATCGGATCTTGCCAAATCAATGTTTCATTAGGAACTTCAGGCCCCAGATATCTTGACAATGGGCCCATATCCCGGTGTGTCAACTTGAACCAGGCTCTGGCAAATGCACCTGCAAATTCATCAGGATTCTCAAAAAATCTCCTTGAAATCTTTTCATATGCAGGATCAAATCGCAAAGCAAGGTCTGTGGTCAACATAATTGGTGCATGTTTTTTTCCCGGAATGTGGGCATCCGGTACTGTGTCTGCTCCCATTCCGTGTTTGGGTATCCATTGATGCGCCCCTGCGGGTGATTTGGTGAGCTCCCATTCATAACCAAAAAGATTCCAGAAGAAATTGTTGCTCCATTTGGTCGGTGTGGTGGTCCAGGCGCCTTCAATTCCGCTGGTTATGGTGTCTTCTGCATTTCCTTTACCAAAAGTATTATGCCAACCAAGACTCTGGGCTTCCAGATCGGCAGCAGCAGGTTCTCTTCCTACATATTTTGAAGGATCGGCGGCTCCATGGGTTTTGCCAAAAGTGTGTCCTCCGGCGATCAGAGCCACAGTCTCTTCATCGTTCATAGCCATCCTGGCAAATGTCTCACGAATGTCTTTGGCCGCAGCGATCGGATCCGGATGACCATTGGGTCCTTCCGGATTGACATAGATCAGTCCCATCTGAACAGCAGCCAGCGGATTTTCCAGTTCTCGGTCACCTGTATATCTCTTATCACCGAGCCACTCGCTTTCTGATCCCCAATAAATGTCTTCCTCCGGATGCCAGATGTCTTCACGTCCTCCAGCAAAACCAAATGTTTTGAACCCCATGGATTCCAGTGCACAGTTGCCCGCCAAAACCATCAGGTCAGCCCAGGATATCCTGTGACCGTATTTCTTTTTAACGGGCCAAAGTAACAACCTTGCTTTATCCAGATTGGCATTGTCAGGCCAACTGTTGAGCGGAGCAAAACGCTGTGATCCTGATCCCGCGCCTCCTCGTCCGTCAGATACTCTGTATGTGCCTGCACTATGCCAGGCCATGCGGATAAAGAACGGTCCGTAATGACCATAATCAGCTGGCCACCAATCCTGAGAATCTGTCATAAGATCAAAAATATCTTTTTTTAGTGCTTCCAGATCAAGGCTTTTAAATGCTTCGGCATACTTGAATTTTTCGTCCATTGGATTGGAAAGCCTGGAATGTTGCCGCAGAATGTTCAGGTTGAGCTGATTCGGCCACCAGTCACGGTTGCTCGTTCCGCCTGCGCCCTGCTTTACCATACCACCGGTAAAGGGGCATTTCCCTGAGTTGTTTGATTCATGTTCCATAGTCAGATAGTTTTAAGTTTAATAATAAATAGTTTAATTTTAATTTCCTGTATTGCAATGACGCTGGGTTTTAGCCGGAATTGAGTTTTTGTATAAGATAGAATATCATTTGCTTATAGGCAAAATATATCACTCTAAAGACAAAGTCGTTTAGTCAAAAAGGTCGATCACAAAATAATATTTGCCTGAAAGCTAATTATGCAATTCAAACATCTTGAAGCTATTCCACTGGCGGGCGACCTATGGCATTGCTTTTGCTCCGTTCAATGGATTGCAATGCCAGATAATTGTCCCCGAATTTCTTCATATTTTCGAGTTCATCCTCAAACTGATTCATATGGCGTTCTTCATCCTCAACCAATGCTTCAAATACTTTCTTGGTCACAGCATCCGCATTGGCTGCACAAATATTTGCCCAGTTGTTATAGTCTATAGCGCTACTGGTTTCCATGCTGACGCCCATTTCAAGCATTTCCCTGACGTCGTGGATTTTCTTAACATCTTCCCCCGCCACCATGTCCACTTCACCTTTAAGAAACAAGATCCGCTCGGCTAGTTTTTCTACATGAAGCATTTCCTCAATGGCTGTCCGTTTAAACAGGTTGGCCAACAGATCATAACCCTGATCATCACAATGAAAATGAAAATACATGTACTGATGGACAGCAGCCAATTCATCTGCAACGGCTTTGTTCAGCAGTTCAATACTTTTTTCTCTCATATCTATCGATTTTTACATTTATTAAAAGTGCCTTTTATCTCAAGTACGAATTCTTTGATCTCGAATCCTTCAATTTTTTTTGATTTGAAATATTCCTGAAGCAGTGCATTGAGCTCTACATCAACATAATCCTGTATGTCATTGCATTCCAAACAGTACAAATGATGATGGCTCTCCATGATCCCGTCATATCTCATGACATCTCTGTCAGTGGTGACCCGCTTGATCAATTGATGCTGAACCAGGGTGTCAAGTACATGATAAACCGTTCCTGAAGCGATGTTGGGATGCGCTTTTCTGACAAAATCCGTGATCTGGTCAGCGGTCGGGTGATTGCCAATTTTATGAACAGCCTCCAGTATGGCCATACGCTGTGGTGTTACCCTCAAACCTTGCCGGGCAATTAGTTCACGGTATGATGTTGTTTGAACTTTCATGAAATTTATCTTAGATAAGAATTATTACTATTTAAGAGAAACACAAAATTATATTAATTGTTTTAGATTGTCAAGTGCAAAAAGTTTTTTAAGATAAAAACCAGCAAAAATTATTTCAATGAAAAGAAAATTGCGCTCAATCGATAAGTGTAGGTAAAAATTTTGGCGGTCAGTAGTGTTTTATGATCCTAAACTTCAGGTGATATCCTCCATGACATTACTACAAATCCATGATCAATTACAAAAATATTCTGATACCTTTAAGATCAATTTAGTACCATTTTTAAAATCCAAATCGTTTAGGCGGATTCCACAATAAATAAGGAATATCCTTTTTGGCTCAGGCATCCATGAGTCACAAGTTCATTGTAAACTGATCCCAATCCGGAATCTGGATCATTAACAGAATTAACAAAGGATCTTCTACCTTGATTTTTTCTTTTCCTTGACAAACTGGCTGGCGAGTTCTTCGTAAAACTTCTGTAGTACATAAAACGCTTTTTTCCTATTGCCGGTTTGGGAGATCAGCCCCTTTCTGTTCCATCCTTCCTGATAAGGTGATAACATCCTTCTTGGAGATCTGAAGTCAGCCAGGATCCAAGGGCTGATGCCTGACAACTGAGGAATGGTTCTCAATGCAGGAAGTGTTTCACGGTAAAGATATTCCTGGTATTCTTCGCTCCATCTGGTCAGGCTGTCTGCATGGTAACCCTGCAAAGCGCCTGCCCCGAACTCAGAAATGATCACTGGTTTATTGATATCAATTTCCCAGCGCAGATTTTTCAGGTTGGCAATATCACCTCCATACCATCCATAATACTGGTTGAAACTAACGATGTCGACCATATCAGAAAAGGAATCTTCAACTACAGCAATATTTTTGACACCTTTTTTCCCATGATTCTCCATCGCCGCGCTGATCAGCCTGGTAGGATCCATGGATCGTGTGGTGTTGACCAACCTGGTTAGAAAAGTATTTCTTTCAGGAGATTGGGGTGTCTCATTTGCCATGCTCCAGATGATAACGGATGCCCGGTTTTTATCCCTTTGGATCATCTCTTTCAGTTGCTGCTCAGCTTTTTGGTAGGTTTCTTCATTACCCCATTGTATGGTCCAATACACTGGAATTTCTTCCCAGACCAGCATTCCCATTTCATCTGCCAGCCTGACTATGTTTTCATTATGCGGATAATGAGCCAATCTTACAAAATTGCATCCCAATTCCTTCGCCCACCCGAGCAAGATTCTGGCATCGTCCATTGAGTATGCCCGGCCACCTCTGACAGGATTTTCTTCATGTATGCAAATACCGCGTAAAAATATCTTCTCGCCGTTGAGCAAAATCTCCGGTCCAATGGTTTTGATCTGGCGGAAACCAATCCTGTCTTTGATGGCATCTGTTTCGGTTTCCAGACTGATATCGTACAATTTTGGATGTGTATCGCTCCATAGCCCGATTTTTTTTGAAAGGATTTCAAATTGAACATATCCATCATCATTCGTGAAAAGTTCTTTTTGAATATTGAGTTCAGCAATACTGAATATCACTTTTTGACCTGCTTTATCTTTGCCGTTTAGGCGAATATTTCCCCTGATCAATTGCTTGTTTTCCTCATCCAATTGGATGTTGTAGTCATCGATAAAAGTAGGTTCGACAGCATAAACAGTCACATCTCTGGTTATACCGCCATAATTCCACCAGTCAGTGTTGAGCGTCGGAACTTCATCTGCTGCACGTTTATTGTCAACCCGAACGATGACGAAATTGTCTTTTTCGCGGACGATGCCGGTCATTTCATAATGAAAAGGCGTAAACCCGCCTTTATGCATGCCTAGTTTTTGACCATTGACATATACATCAGCGCGGTAATTTACGGCGCCAAAATGTATAAAATATCGTTTTCCCGGATTGAAATCAGGTATATTAAATGATTTTTTGTACCAAATTGTTCCTTCATAATAGAATAGTTTTTCGTGTTGTGAATTCCAGTCTCCCGGAACATAAATTGTGGGAGACATATCAAAATTGAATTCAACCAGATCCGATTTAGATTTTGGCTTGCTGTTCAGAAAGAAAGCGCCCGCCCCCGGATTTTCTATCTCGTCATAGGGTATCCATCTGTAATTGTAAAATCCGGATTCATATACATCCACAATGTAATTCCATTGTCCGTTGAGACTGAACCCGTTTCTCATATAATTGTTGTGGAAAACTACGGCTTGTGACTCCAGACCGGAGGTAAACAAGATGGCGAATAAAATTACATAAAAGGGCTTTGTCATATTCTTTATTAATTATAGCTTAATTAGTATAATGCAGTTACAAAAAACTTTACCAGCAAATATAATCAAATTTGCATAGAAGTAAAATGCTGTTTTCTGTATCTATTTTAAGGTGCTCTGAATTCATTTAAGGAAGGACGATGATGCGAAAGGGTTTCTGTAAAAAATTCCAAAGGATATAATCCGATTTCCTCTTCAGGGCAAAATTTTGCATGCTTGATTATTCATTTGCCCTGATTTAGCCTTACCTTTGTTTTGATGCGAAGCTCGAAAGGAGCCCAAAAGATCATGAAAAAGGCGAATTGAGCTAAAGTAGCATAACAACTGTAGTACAGTTGGATGAGCAAACAAGCATGATTTAGTCATGAATGCAGTTGTACTAAAATCGTTATTTATTATATCTTTGTATTTTAGTTAAATAAATATATATTGTTCTTTTAATATATTATAATATGCAAAAAGGCTGGATAAAAAGCACTTTGGTGCAAAAAATATTGCTTTTTGCGGTATCCTTACTGATGTATGGCAATACGCTGACTCATGAGTTCACTCAGGATGATGCGATCGTCATTTATGACAATATGTTTACTTCACAGGGCATCGAAGGCATACCCGGAATATTGAAGCACGATACTTTTTTCGGGTTTTTCAAGGTAGAAGGAAAAGATCAGTTGGTGACAGGAGGAAGGTACAGGCCATTCACGCTGGTGATGTTTGCCATTGAAAGAGAGCTTTTTGGAGAAAAACCCTTCGCAGGACATCTGATCAATGTGCTGATGTTCAGCTTACTCATTGTGTTGATCTTCCAGACGATCAACACCCTTTTAGCCAAATTTCCTGGCGTTAAAAACGCGGGCCTGATCGCTTTTATCGCTGCACTTTTATTCGCGGTACACCCGGTTCACACAGAGGTAGTTGCCAACATCAAAGGAAGGGATGAGATCATGAGTATGTTATTCAGTATGCTCACATTTTATTTAGTGATCAGGCATGCAGACAAAGGTCGGATCGGGTATTTGCTGTTGGCTGCCATCAGCTTTTTCTTTGGTTTGTTGTCCAAAGAAAACACCATTACCTTCGTATTGATCATTCCTTTGGCATTGTTCCTTTTCCGCTCTGCAAAAGCGGCACGAAAAATCTCTATGCTTATATCCATTTTGATTCCTGTAGTTGTTTTTCTGATTATCAGAACCAGCATTCTGGGTTTTGATCTTGGTTCACAGTCTATGGAATTGATGAATAACCCGTTTTTGAAATTTATAAATGGTCAGTACATCGATTTTAATATGGGTGAAAAAATGGCGACTATCATATTTACTCTGGGCAAATATCTTCAGTTGCTCGTTTTTCCGCACCCTTTGACCCACGATTATTACCCGAGGCACATCGATATCATGAATTTTTCGGATTGGCCGGTGTTGATCAGTTTGACGATGTATGCAGGGCTGATCTGGATAGCCATACGTTATTTGAAGAAGAATAAAGTCATCAGTTTTGGTATCCTGTTTTACCTGATCACACTTTCCATCGTTTCCAACATCGTTTTTCCCATTGGAACCAATATGTCAGAAAGGTTCATTTTTATGCCTTCTGTGGGTTTTACCCTTTTGGTGGCGTATTTTTTTGATAAATGGTACAACCGCCAAAAAATTCTTATTTTGCTACCTTCCTTATTGATATTTTTAGCCATGTCAGCCAAAACGATCGCACGAAATACCGTTTGGAAAGATGACTTCACTCTTTTTACAACGGATGTGAAAACATCGGTCAACAGCGCCAAAGTACTGAACGCAGCTGGCGGTAGCCTGATCGACCGGGCAAAAAATGAAGAAAACCATTACCTTAAAGCAAAATATCTGCAGGAAGCTGAAGTTCATTTGACAAAGGCGATTGAAATCCATCCGACGTATCAGAATGCCTACTTATTGCTCGGAAATGCATATTATTATCAGAAAAAGTTTGAAAAAGCCATAGAAGTATTTTTGCATTTGACAAAAATTTTACCTGAGTTTGAACAGGGAAAACAAAACCTGGCTGTTAGTTACCGTGAGGCTGGTAAATACTTAGGCGAGGAAAAGGGCGACCTCAGGGGCTCTTTGAAATTTCTTGAAAATGCAATTCAAATGTTGCCGGAAGATTATGAAGCCAATCGACTGTATGGTATAGCCAATGCCCTTTCCGGCAATCTGAAAGTTGCGTTGAAACATTTTCAAAAATGCATTGAATTGGATCCTCAAAATGCAGGTGCTTATGTGAATCTGGGCAATACGTATTTCAACATGGGTGATGTCGCCGGCGGACAGGCGGCACATAAAAAGGCACTGGAACTGGATCCAAAAATATTGCAAAGCAAATAAACAAATGGAATTTAAAAAATCATGATATACAGGATCAGGATATTCATCACGTTGGTTTTAGTTTTTATGGGTGTGACCAGCCCTGAGTTGATCAATACACCTGTCAATGATATTGCAAGAACCTGGGCTGGAACCAGGATGTACGGAATGACATTGGACGAAAAAATAGGCCAGTTGTTTATGATCCAGGCTTTTTCTGACCAGGGAGATCAGCATACCAAAACCCTCCAGAGATCTATAGAAAAGTACAAAATCGGTTCTGTTGCCTTTTTTAAAGGCTCACCAGAAAAGCAGGCTGAAATCACTGCTGCCCTGCAAAAAAGCAGCCGGATCCCATTGCTGATAGCTATGGATGCTGAATGGGGTCTCGGTATGAGACTGGATAATTCCATCAGTTATCCAAAGGCGATGACTCTTGGGGCAATTCAGGATAACCAGTTGATTTACAATATGGGTAAAGAGATTGGCCGTCAACTGACCCGTTTGGGCGTACATATAAATTTTGCGCCCGTAGCTGATTTGAATTCGATTCCGGACAACCCTATCATCCATGATCGTTCTTTCGGCGATGATAAACGGGAAGTGTCCAGAAAAGCATTCGCTTATATGAAGGGCTTGCAGGATGCTGGTTTGATCGCATGTGTCAAACATTTTCCCGGGCATGGTTCCACCAAAAAAGACAGTCACAAAACCTTGCCCGTTGTGTCAAAAAGCCTGACAGAAATGCATGATTATGAGATGTTTCCTTTCAAATACCTGCTCAACCGTGGTGTGAAATCAGTTATGGTAGGACATTTGCACATTCCTTCCATGGACAACCGGTCCAACAGGCCTGCATCTCTTTCGGATAAGATCATTGATGGAACACTCAGGAAAGAGTTTGGATACAATGGCCTGGTGATGACAGATGCACTCGACATGGCAGGCGTAACTGATCATTTCACCCAAAGCAATATTGAGGTGGAAGCTTTTTTAGCCGGCAATGATATTTTAACCGTATCGCGCAATTTTGAACAGGCTTTTAATGCTATAAAAAGCGCTGTCAATAAAGGGAAAATCACACAGCAAAGATTGAACGCCAGCGTTAGCAGGATTCTTATTGCCAAGTTTGAAGCAGGTCTGTTTTTTGCGCCTGAGATCAAAACGGAAAACATTCAAAAAGATATCAATACCTCAAAGGCCATCGCACTCAAACAGGAGTTATATGCCAATGCACTCACATATTTTCCTGGGAAAAAAATGCTGATCCCCATCCAGGAACCATGGACAAAAAAACTGGCAACTGTCTGTATCGGCTCAGCTAATTTGACAGCTTTCCAGGAGAGATTCGGTGATTTCGGGGAAACAAAACATTTTAATTTTCCGGCATTACCGGATGCAAATGCTCAAAAGAAGCTTAAAAACCAATTGGAAACTTATGATCAGGTGGTATTTCAGATATTGAAAATGAATAAGGTGCAAGCCGGAAGTTTTGGCGTTTCTGCAGGCCTTGTCAGATTGATTAGGGAAGTATCAGAAAAAACACCTGCAACAACTGTTTTGTTTGGAACTCCCTATAGTCTAAAATCTTTTGTTGAGAGTGATGATGTCTTATTGGCATTTGAAGCGGATACGCTCATGCAGGACATGGCTGCTCAGGCGGTTTTTGGCGCAATTCCTATATCTGGAAAATTACCAGTCCATGTTAACCAAACATTTATCAGAGGCTCCGGAGAATCTATTCCGGAAATGAAAATATTAAGTTATCGGATGCCTGAAAATGTGGGTTTATCTTCTGACACGCTGGCAAAGATCCGACTGCTCGCAGAAGACATGATCAGGGAAAAAGCTGCTCCAGGTTGCCAGATCATGATCGTGAGGGATGGCGCGATTGTGTTTGATGAAGTTTTTGGATACCATGATTATACAGGAAAACAGGCCGTCAGCAAGGAGGATATATTTGATCTCGCATCCGTTACCAAAGTGATGGCAACCACTCTTGGCACGATGAAGCTTTTTGAAGAAGGGAAAATAGATCTGTTCGAACCTGTCGGCCAATACGTAAAGGTTTTTCCTTCAGATAGCAAAATAAAAGACCTGCAATTGATCGATATTCTGAGTCATCATGCCGGCTTGAAAGCCTGGATTCCATTTTACCAGGCGACGTTGGATACATTGGAAAATAAAAAACTGTTGCCTTCGAAAAAATATTATTCGACAGTTGAAAAGAAGGGTTATAATGTAAAAGTTGCCGATAAACTTTTCATAAGGAACGACTACATCGATACCATCAGCTATCTGATCTATACGAGTGAATTGGGAAAATCGGGGAATTATGTGTACAGTGACCTGGGTTTTTACATCATGAAGGATATCATTGAAAATTTAACGGAAGTAAGCCTCGGGAAATATGTAGAGAAGGAATTTTATAAGCCACTTGGACTGAAACATACAGGTTTTAATCCATTGGGAAGGTTTCCCGCTACACAAATGGCACCTACTGAAGAGGATGATTATTTCAGGATGCAAACTGTTCAGGGTTACGTTCATGATATGGGTGCAGCAATGCTTGGAGGCGTTAGTGGACATGCAGGCTTGTTTTCTTCATCCAGAGAACTTGCCGTACTCATGCAAATGTTGCTGAATAACGGTGTTTATGGAAAAAAACGATATCTGAAACAACAAACAATCTATAATTTTACCACCAGGTTCAACAAATCATCAAGAAGAGGCCTGGGCTTTGATATGAAAGAACTCGACCCGATGAAAAACAAGAACATGTCCTTGCTTGCATCTCCATCCACTTTTGGACATTTGGGATTCACCGGAACCTGTGTTTGGGCTGATCCGGAGAAGAAGCTTATTTACATATTCTTATCTAATCGCACTTTCCCTACCATGCATAATGACAAACTGGTAAAAAAAGATTACAGGGCAAGGATTCAATCTGTGATTTATAAATCAATCATCGATTGATCAAGGGGAAAATCTGCCTAAATATTAAGAAAAGTGAGTTGATTTTTGTATACTTGCACCGCAAATGGCTTGTAGAGCTGAATGAATGATAAAGATTTTTTTGATGACTAAAATTTCCACCTGAGGTTGTTGTTTACAAAAGCTAAATAAAGTGCAGCTTGTGATGCTAATATTGGTGGAAACAGCAAAACAGACATTCAATGATTCAATTGTGTAGTAAAGAACTTAATAAACTAAAATTGAAATATATGAAACGAATGGCTTTGATGTTTTTTGTAATGGCAGTGTTGGTGTCTGCTTGTAAAAACAACAATACAAAAGAAACCAACACAGAAGAAGGAAAAGTACTCACATTGGATGAGTTTTATGCCAATCCGGCAGATTTTGTAGATAAAGAAATTGCCATCACTGGTTTGGTAGATCATGTCTGTAAGCATGGTGGAAAAAGACTATTATTAGTTTCTGACAATTCAGATCTTCATGTCGATTCAGAAGAAGAAAGATTCACAGAAGAACTGGTAGGTAAAATGTTGGAAATCAAAGGAATTGTCAGAGAATTCAGGGTAGATGAAGCTTATTGTCTGAAAAAAGAAGAAGATAATATGCAGGCACATCGGGATAAAAAAACTGACGATGAAGCTTTTGAAGCAGAAAAAGAAAATATCCAGTATTACAGAGACTCCATGAAAGTGGCAGGTGTGGACTACCTTTCATACTGGTCAATAGATTACCTTTCACATAAAGCATTGGAAGAATAATAACCTTTTCTTAGGAAAGGATGGGTGTAAGTTATATTTTGCTTACACCTGTTCATGATCAAAACTTATATTGACATTCGGTTAATTGATCCGGCTGTTTAATCGGAGTATTGATTTTGCCGGATAAACCTTGAAGTCTACCTCGAAAAGTCCAATTTGTTGATTTTCAATCGTTTTTTGCCCCAATCTACTGACGTCAAAGATAGTGATTAGCTTGCTTCGTCAGTACTGAAGATCAGCACAAGACTAAAGGGAAACGATTGAAAATCAACAAATTAAAAGTCTCTTTTTAGGCATGTACTGACTGAAAACGTCAGTGCGTATACTGACTGAAAACGTCAGTAGGGATTTAGGGGGCAAAGACTTTTCGGAGAAGACTCAACCTTTAATTATGGCAAGGAGCTGATCAGAATTTTTCATTGGATGTTTATACATGGCCATTCACTCAATCAATTAATTTTTTGATAGCAGAATAAAAATGAAAGTGATGAAATTATTAAGAAAATGGAGCCGGATTTTGCACAGGGATCTCGGTTATTTTTTCATAGGTACGTCAATGATATACGGATTATCCGGAATAGCGCTGAATCATCTGAAGGACTGGAATCCCAATTATTCCGTTTCATTAAAGGAATTTAATACGAAAATTGATCTGAAAAAAAGTCCTGATGTGAAGGAAAGAGTGAAACAACTCGTCACCGATATTGACGATGTGCATAATTATAGAAACCATTATTATCCTGATCAGCATACACTGAAAATTTTCCTGAAAGGTGGTTCATCTGTTTTTGTTGATGTGAATACAGGTGACGGAACAATTGAATTTCTGAGAAAGAGGCCTGTTTTTTATCAGGTAAATTACCTGCATTACAACCCCAATAAATGGTGGATGTGGTTTTCGGATATATTCGCAGGTGGTTTGATCTTTTTAGCCCTCACATCTTTGTTCATGGTCAAAGGACATAAAGGCATCTGGGGACGAGGCGGAATCTACATGCTTTTTGGCATCATCATCCCCATCCTCTTCCTGATCTTTTTCTGATCGATCCTGAACTGGAAGGGCAGATTCATTGTTTTTTTGCCTGAGGATCCAATTGCTTCAGCAGTTCTTCATTGGATTTGCCTAAGTTTTCAAGCAAAAACTGTATCTGTCCTGTCAGATTATGATCAGGGTATTTTTCAATGAATTGCCTGTAGATCTCTTTTGCCTTATCCATATCTTTCAGGTCATTGTCCAGAATAAAACCTTTGGTTGCCAGGGCAACAGGAGCATCATCTGTATCAGGATACTTATCCACTATCCAGTCATATAACCCGATGGTTTTGTCAAATTGCCTCATGGTCGTGGTCAATTGCGCAGCATTAAAAAGCAGTTTAGGCGCATTTTCCCTTTCAGGCAAAACCGTGGCATACGCTTTACAGGCGTCCACATATATGGTTGCCATCAATGTATTGATACCTGTAGTTCCCGGGTTTAATTTTACTTTTTTTCCTAGCTCAACCATGATTGAATCAGTGGACATATTTTGATCCTGAACAATATTTTTGAGGGAATCTGCTTTCGGAGAATTGGGATAATTCTCCATAAAAGCATGCTTTAATACATTGGCTACCACACTTTTACCTGCATTCTCATGAATGGAGATCAGATCGAGCACTTTTTCTTCCCTGCCTTTATCTTTTGGGAAATCCAACAGAGATCTGGATGCAAATTCAATGACTCGTTCACTGTTTCCTGTTTTTTTTGCAAATTCATATGCTTTTTTTAGCATTTTTCTTCGTGAGGAAGCAGTTTCATCTGAACTGTTGACAAATTCCGCATAGGCATCCAGCAATTCGCTGATCTGCTTTTGTCCGGAAGAAGCATCCACAGTTTTTTCCAGCCTGGCAATCTTTTCAGATAATGCTGTATCATTGGTTTGATCACAACCCCAAATGATTACAACCATTACAAAGGGTATAAACTTGTAAAATGGACTCATGGTATACTATTTTTCGCGTGCATGTAAACCAGATATTAACCGGTTACCTAACAAATTTTTAATTTGCTTTATGTTTTTCAATGTGTTTTCAAAAATGATCTTAGCCTTTTCTGTTCAAATCACTTACAAAATCTTTCCAGAGCATCCGGATCTGATCCAGGTTATTTGCCAAAATGAAGACGGATCGTACTTAGAAAACAAACCATCATGACAGGAATAATGCCCGATGATCACCAAAAAAGTACTTCTGTTTGTTATTATAAAAATCAATTCACCTGAAATGTTCCTTTAACACATCTCAAAAACCAACAAAATCCTCTAAATGATTCGTTAACTTTCTGAAATTGTCCCGGCCAGCCAGATTTCTTCTGTTTTCTGACATTTCAAAACAACCAGAGCTACAAAGGTAGCCAAAAAAAATATCCGTAAGCGCAAAAAAGTGTTAAAATAGCACGTCAGGATATGGGGTCACATTTAATGTTATGATTATCAGTCAGGTCTGAAATGTATTTTTATCTGATCCAAATTATGTACACTTATAATGTAAAATTTTGGTTAGACCTGAAATCAGCTGAGCGTTTACTTCAATGCCGGATTGTTTTCCGGTTTGATATACTGACTGCTCTTGCCTCCGATCACTGACAGATTCAGGTATCTTCTGGGGTTCAGGCGAATATCCTGTAATAGAAAATTAAACTGATTTACAGTGCTTTGCAAGTCATTGTAAAGTGTATCAGAACCCACGAGTTTTCCCAGTGAACCTTCACCCTTCTGCACCTGATAGATCATTTTATCCAGGTTGTTAAATGATTTATCCGCATTGCCCAAAATGCTTTTTAAATCAGCAACTGCCAGCGTGATGGCCTGAATCGCCGTATCTGCCTTTCCTACAGTGTGATCAACATCAGCTTTGGCCAATTGGCCGGAAAACGCTTCCAGATTGTTGACAAGAGTGGTAAGCTGAGTCTGATTTTGCTTTAATGTTCCTGTAAATGACTGGATGTCTGATAAGCTTTTCTGAATGTGATTGTCTGATTTTTTAAGCAGAACATCCAGACTCCGGGTGATTGAAGCAAGGTTTTTTAATACCATTTTGACCTGGTCAGCAGGATTTTCAGCACCTTCTTCACTACCTAAACCGATGGAATCCATTAATCCTCCTATTTCCGTTTGAACCGCGTTTAAATATCGGTTGATATCCGCTTCAGGCAACATCGAACTCAATAATCCCCGGGTTTCTCCTTTGATAAAGGATTTATTCTCAAGACAATCGTCCGTGCAAAGCTTGTTGAATTCGAGTGAAATGGCTTTGCCGCCAACAATACCGACATTGAATAAAACAGCAACCGTTTCTTTTGGTAATTCGATATTGCCATCCACTTCTATGGTTACGATCAGTTCCTGCACATTTTCAGGGTTGAGCGTGATATTCGTGACAGCACCCACTTTGAAACCTTTCATCATTACAGGGGAAGACACAGTAAGCTGATCCACATTGTCATAGGTAATATAGTAAGTATCTGACTGATGAAAGAGATTTTTTCCTTTGAGGAATTTATATCCCCAGATCATTAAGAAAAGTACTCCTATAAATAATAAGCCGATTTTTAATTCTTTTGACATTGCCATGATATATATCTTTATAGGGAGAATTTATCCGCCATTCGAACGCATCACCCGCAAATTGAACGATTTTATCTTCCTTCTGTTGTTTCATTTTCCAATAGATGATTGGAAATTATACACATATTTATGAAAAAGAGTGCAAATGTAATCGATTTTCGATTTAAGTATGGATTTCGAAAGTTAATAAAAACCTAAGATTCATGCCCACAGCCAAAATTTGCTCCATTTTGAAGCATTCATTCATTTTTTGCCCATTTTGAATTCCTTCATCTGAATAATGGAATGATTACCAGACACCTTTTTCGAACAAATTCAGATCTTTTTTATTTTGAATTCATTTATTGGAAATGTGCGTGCGGGGTGCTTATTGAAAATTTTGAATAAGGATCAGTTCGTGATGCATGGGCAAAATCATTTGTAAATAACAAATATGAGTCTGCTCAGAAAAGGCAAATCTTCAATGTTTAAAAACATATACAACATATTGAGTCTGCTCAGAAAAGTCCGATTTGTTGATTTTCAATCGTTTTTTGCACCAAGCTACTGACGTCAAAGATCAGCATAAGACTAAATGGAAACGAATGAAAATCAACAAATTAAAAGTTCCCTTTTAGGGGGCAAAGACTTTTCGGAACAGACTCAATATTATTATTTATAATATACTAAATTGCAACTTAAATGTATTTGAAGTATTCATTTCTATTCGTGGATTCGCGTCGATTTTTACTTTTCGGAGCAGACTCAAATATCAAAATTGGGGAAAATGCATTTACCTGTTATGTACGACAACATCCGGGTGAACAATTTTAAAATAATTTTCTATCGAACGGGCAAGGGCGAGCGCCATTTGTTTCTGCCCTTCCCGGGAACTGAGATATTTTGCATCTCCCTCATTCGACAAAAATCCGATTTCCGCGAGTATACTCGGCATGCTGGCATTTTTCAGCACCACAAAGCCTGCCTGTTTCACACCCCTTGGAGCGATCGGTGTATAAATGCCTATCTGTTCACAGGCCATTTTGCCAAACTGAATGCTGTTGTCCAGATACAAATTCTGAAACATCGACATAATGATCTCTTCTTCAGCGCTGTTTGGGACGTAACCCTCATAACCTGTTGTATAATCCGATTCCAGCAGGATTGAGGCATTTTCTCTTTTGGCAACTTCCAGATTCTGCTTTGCCGCATGTAATCCCAAAACATACATCTCAGCACCATGAATATTTTTGTCCGAATACTGATTGGCGTGAATGGAAACAAACAGGTCTGCATTGAGCTCATTTGCGAATTGAATTCGTTTGCGAAGCGGAACAAAAACATCTGTGATCCTTGTAAAATATACCTCTATTCCCGGATTACTGGCTTGAAGAATTTCGCCCAACTGAGTTCCGACAGACAGTACCAGTTCTTTTTCATTCAAATATTTACTTTTGCATCCCGGATCTCGCCCGCCATGTCCGGGATCTATCACTATCCTGAAAGTTTTTGGAAAAGACCGCTCATTTTCATTCAAAATAAGCGGCTCATTTATATAAATTGGGGGAAATTTGTCGTTAGTATCATTAATAGCAGAGATATTTTTTTGCCCGGGACCTGATAAACTTGCTCCCAATAAATATAATAAATACATAAGTGTACCTATGTTTGCAAACATATCTCGTAGTTTTCTATGAATGCAAATATATTACATTTTTTTATACTATATCACTAATTTGAAATTAATTTATTACATAGTAGTATTTTTTTTAATGTGTTTTGTTGATGGCTTTGGGCAAATACCTGATTCTGTCAGCAGAAGGATCTTTCCACCCTTGCAGGAACAAGGGACTTTTTCTGATTCCCTGGCCATTGAAATTGACACATTGATGTTGCCTCACGGAGGCAAAAAGAATGTGAACATCTCACCTGACGCTATTGAAGAAGCCATCGACTGGGGAGCTGCAGACACTATGTGGTTTGATAAATCAGGAAGTAAAGTTCATCTGTATGGCGAAGCCTTTGTCAGACTGGAAAGCATGAATATGAAAGCTGGTTACATCGTATTTGATTTTGACAGCAGTGAAGCATTGGCAATGCCTGCCATAGATGCATCCGGGAAAGAAACACAATTGCCTTATTTTGAAGATGGGGACCAGAATTTCACGGCCAGAAAATTGCGATTCAATTTTAAGTCGAGTAAAGGAATGATCTATGATGCGGTCAAGAAAGAAGGTGAATTGTTCGTTCATGGCTCAGTCATCAAATACATTAGTAAGGAAGCTGATACTTTGAATCATATTGAAACCATCTATGCCCGGCATGGAATGATCACCGGTTGCGATTGTGCTGAACCTCATTATGGTATCCGGGCCAATAAACTAAAAGTTGTACCCAATAAACTGGCAGTTCTGGGTTTTTCTCACCTCGAAATCGCCGGCATTCCTACGCCAGCCATCTTGCCCTTTGGATTTTACCCGATGTTTTCTGAAGAGCGATCCGGGCTGATCATACCCAAAAATTATTCTTTTCACGAAAGCCTTGGTTACGGTCTGGAAGGTCTGGGATACTATTTTCCCATCAATGATTATTATGATCTGACCGTTACAGGCAATATTTATACACGTGGGACCTGGGGCCTCAACGTCTCCAGCAATTATAAAAAAAGATATAAATATTCAGGCAATTTCAGAATTTCGTATTCCAACGTAAGGACTGAAGTCAATGGAAAACTGGAAAGGAAAAACGATCACAAATTTCAGTTTTCCCTCGCACATAACCAGGATAGGAAAGCTCACCCTTATATGAATATCGGGGGAAACATCAGTCTTACTTTGAATGGATACGACAAAACTTTCAATACGGATGCGCAAACCAGGCTGAACAATATTACGACCTCCAACTTTACCTTCAGCCATGACATGCCAAACACCATTTTTTCATTCAACGGAGGTCTTTCTCATTCTCAGAATAACCAATCCGGAGCAGTTTCCGTTGAATTTCCAAGAGCTACGCTCAACATGAGGACTTATTATCCTTTTAAGCTAAAAAAACCCAGAGGTTCAGAAAAGTGGTTCGAAAAGATCAATATCAATTACAACGCCAACCTCAAAAATGTATTTGAAGCCACCGACACGTCACTTTTTACTGCAGAAACATTCAAAAATGCAAAACTGGGCATGAAACACAGCGCTTCTTCAAGTGCTTCATATTCTGTATTTAAATATTTTTCCCTGTCGCCCAGTGTTAATTATTCGGAAACATACTTTTATAAATCCAGGCAGTTTGAACACGATCAGTCGGTCATCCTGGATTCGATCGGCCTGGATGTCGATGGAAATACCATATATGATACCTTATATGGACAGGTTCTGATAGATACCATCAACAACATCAAGCCATTCAGACAATTCAATACCTCACTTAATCTGAGTACCAAGCAATATGGAAAATTGCAGTTTAATAAAGGATGGTTGCGGGGAATCAGACATGTGGTGAGTTATAATGTCGGCTTTAGTTATTCACCAGATACCAGAGACTTATATGAAGTAGAGATCGACAGAGATTTCAGAGAAGAATATGAAGATATCCAGCGATTCAATGTATTCATCAACGGACCTTTTGGTCAGGGCAGCGGTTCTGACAAACAAATGGCGCTGACCTATTCAATTGGTAACAATGTGGAAGGCAAGTATTTTTCGAGGAAGGATTCGACCCTCAAAAAAATGACTCTTCTTCAATCCTTTAACATAACAGGTAATTATAATTTTGCTGCCGACAGTCTGAAGTTCTCTACGATCAATATGTCCGCAAGTACCAGTCTTTTCAACAACCTGATCCAGTTGCGATACTATGGAACCCTTGATCCTTACATGAAGGAAAACAATAAACGGATCAATACTTTAGTTTGGGACGAGCGTAAGCTACCTTTCCGTCACGAAAGATCTTCACTGACGATCACCACTGGAATGGGCATAGTGGAGATCATCGATCTGTTCTCGGGGAAAAAGGAGAAAGATGGTAAAGATGACGACAAAAGCGCAGGCACAGGCACATGGGATTTACTTAAGTCCTTTCGCATCAATTACGATCTTGGTATCAGTTGGGAGATCAACAGAGATAACCGCGATACATTTCTCATCAGTCGCCATGTACTCAGTACCCAGGGAAATATCAAGCTGAGTAAAAAATGGAACCTGACAATAGGCCACATCGGATACGATATTAAAGCCAACGAACTGACCTATCCTGATATCGGTTTTGAAAGGGATTTGCATTGCTGGACAATGAACTTCAGCTGGCGTCCCAGAGCCGGACACTATTCCTTTTTTATTGGTGTAAACTCCTCGGATTTGAGTTTTATCCAATATAACCACGGTCAGACTCCATTGCAAAATTCGATCGGCGGGGGAATTTTCTGAAATTATTGTTCTTAACAAAATTTATTTAGCAGATTGGCTGACCGGTCTTTTAGTCAGCTATATTTGAGTGCGGACAATGCTTAAAAGACAGATGATTTGGGGTGAAATTGAAGCTATGGCTATTATTTACTTGATAAGCTAAAAGACTGAAGACTAAAAAACCACCAGCCAATAAAATTGAAAAAATAAATCATCTTATATTAATAAATACTCACATATCTCGCTGATCATCAGCCCATTTTGATATCAACCAGCATCATTGGTTCAATTTATCTTTACTGTTCAAAATCTTAAAATTTCCTTAAAAAACATTCAGACTGAAACCTTTCTGTGAAATGGTCGTCTAAGGCATATTGTTAATTACAAACGTATAACCATGAGAAAAATATTTTTAACACTGATTGCCTTCACTACTATATTTTCAGTATTTGGTCAGAGAGATGAAACATTTTTGAGCAATCCCAGTTTGAAACTGACTGGTGTTTGGTTTTCTTCCAGTTTTAGCACACCTCATATTGTAACAAAAAATCCGGATGCCGTTGGTGAGATCTTTGCACTTGAATTCAATAAGGATTATCTGGTTGGAGGCGAGAACATGGATTGGCACACCGAAACAAATTCACTGGGAGAAGTGGATATCACTGCGAAATCCTTGTTTGTGGGTTATTCTCATGATGGTTTTAAAGTCATTCACCCCACCATTGGTTTCAGTATAGGAAGAGCCAGATTGGAAACTGATGGCCATGTACCTTTAAAAACCACCACCAGCCTTGCATCCGTTGGTGCAGAGTTCAATGTGTTCAGATGGTTCAGGCTGGGAGGAGAAGTTGGCTACAGACACATCGTTACACCTGAAAATACATGGCTCGAATCAAACGATTTTTCCGGTCCCTATGCCGCCATCAGACTTAAATTCGGCTGGTCCTGGGGCAAATAAACCATACTTAGTGTCTGCAAGAAAACCCATGTTTTTTTCATCTTTGATAAGAAAACGTCAAGGACAAGGCTTGCGACCTTTCTGCGAGTATCGCACAGGCAAGAGTTTTTGAAAACAAGGAGTTTACTAATTGTAAATGACTGTTTCAAAAACAAGCATAACGCAGTATTTGGCGTTTTCCTGCAAAGACTAATTACAACTCGTATTTAAGGTTTTATTTTTTGAAAACTGCTCATTTTGGCTGTTTTTTATGCTGGATGAGCAGTTTTTAGTTTTTATTTGATTCTTTACTGATGTTTTTCAAAACCGGACACTAAAACATAGGTTGATTGTTTAATTTTGAGACCGATTTACCGGGATTTCAATTTTGGTACACTTTATTTTGTTTTGATCCCGGAGATAAGTTAATTTGAATGAAACCTTTAGAGTCAATTTTCAATCTCTGGCTTCCAAGCCCTTTGCAACCCATGCCGGCTGACGATTTTTTCCCGGGATCCAATGCGGTCTTTATTAAAAGAGATGACCTGATACACCACTTTTTTTCCGGCAATAAATACCGGAAGATCAAATACAATTATCAGGAATTCCTCAGGGGAAATCATTCTGAGATCATTGCGTTTGGAGGAGCATTTTCAAATTTATTATACACGTTGTCATTTTTATCTCCAAGAGCTGAAATCCCCATGACCTTTTACATCCGCGGAGACGGATATGATGCTTCCAACCCAACTTTGCACACCATCCATAGAAATGGAGTCCGGATGCAATTCATTGACAGGGAAACCTACAGGTCAAAAAAGGAGTCAGGCCTGGTCTCTGACCTAAAGAAACTTCATCCTGATGCTTATTTTGTGCCCGATGGCGGTTCGAATACTCTGGCCGTGAAAGGTGCTGCGGAAATCGTAACAGAGCTCAGGGATCAATTGGGCTTCAACCCTGACCATATCGTGATGGATATCGGTACTGCAGGCACATTTTGCGGAGTGATGCAGGCACTGCCAGAAAATACACATTTAACAGGTATACCGGTTCTGAAAGGGGTCAACTGGGAAAAAACCTTTATGGATGTGATGGGACAACCCGGGTTTTTACCCAATCTGGACAGAATCACTATTATGGAAGATTATCATTTTGGCGGCTTTGCCAAATTTAACGCCACACTGATCCGTTTTGTCAATGATTTCAGCTTGCGGTACGGAATGCCTGTTGACCCTGTTTACACAGGAAAACTTTTTTTTGCACTGACGGATCTGCTTAAAAATAATTATTTCGGCAACGGCAAAACCATCATATGTATTCATGGTGGTGGTTCGCAGGGAATTGCAGGATTCAACTACCTTCACGGACCGCTGATCAACACATAAAATTTGCCTTAATTTTAAATATTGCCTGCTAATATTGATTGCAGGCACTATGCATTCATTGGATTTAAACTTACATTTGCAAAAAATTTGAACATGACATTTCCTAAAATAAACCCAACGCAGACATCTGCATGGCTCGGATTACAAAAGCATTATTCCAAAATGGCCGATGTCAATATGAAAGATCTCTTTGCTCAGGATCCTGAAAGATTTTCAAAATATTCTATCTTATTCCCCGGTATTTTAGTTGATTATTCTAAGAATCTGGTGGATGATCTGACGATGGAACGTTTGTTGAAACTGGCAAAAGAAACGCAACTGGATCACGCTATTCAGGCGATGTTTGATGCTGAATTGATCAACGAAACAGAAAACAGGGCAGTCCTTCATACCGCTCTTCGAAATCAATCCAATAAGCCTGTCTATGTGAATGGCAGGGATGTGATGCCTGAGGTTAGAAGGGTGCTGGACCAAATGAAAAATTTTGCTGAAAAACTCGAAAATGGAGAATGGACGGGTTTTACAGGTAGAAAAATAACTGATATCATTAATATCGGGATCGGCGGTTCAGACCTTGGACCCGTGATGGTAACAGAAGCGCTCAGACCATACTGGAAACCTGGCATCAAAGCTCATTTCGTTTCAAATGTCGATGGAACCCATATTACAGAAACTTTGAAACAGGTACATCCGGAGACGACTTTGTTCATCATCGCTTCCAAAACTTTCACAACACAGGAGACCATGGCCAATGCCCATACTGCTCGAAACTGGTTTCTGAATCACGCCCTCGATGGCAATCACATCAGACACCACTTTGTAGCCGTGTCAACGAATGCATCTGCTGTGGAAGCATTTGGTATCGATACAGAGAATATGTTCGGATTCTGGGATTGGGTGGGTGGCCGGTATTCGCTCTCCTCTGCGATCGGTTTATCCATTGTTTGTACCATCGGATATGATCATTTCCTTGACTTGCTCAAAGGAATGCACCTGATGGATGAGCATTTCAGGTATACTCCATTTGAGAAAAATATTCCGGTCATCCTGGCTTTGCTCGGTGTGTGGTATAATAATTTTTACGAAGCTGCAACAGAAGCTATTTTGCCTTATGATCAATACCTTCACAGGTTTGCTGCTTATTTTCAGCAGGCAAATATGGAGAGCAATGGTAAGTCTATAGACAGGAATGGTCTGCAGGTGGACTACCAGACCGGGCCTGTCATCTGGGGCGAACCCGGGACTAACGGTCAGCACGCTTTTTACCAACTGATCCACCAGGGAACTAAAATGATCCCTTGTGATTTTATTGCACCTGTATTCAGTCACAATCCTGTTGGAGAACACCACACCTTGCTCATGTCAAATTTCTTTGCTCAAACAGAGGCTCTGATGCATGGAAAAACAATGGAAACTGTGAGAGAAGAACTTCAGAATCAAGGCAAAACAGAAGGTGAAATCCAACAGCTTTTGCCGCATAAGGTCTTTTCAGGCAATAAACCCAGCAATTCCATTTTGGTACATCGAATCGATCCTCAGACACTGGGTTCACTCATCGCCATGTATGAACATAAGATTTTTTCTCAGGGTGTGATCTGGAATATTTTCAGTTTTGACCAATGGGGCGTGGAATTGGGGAAACAACTGGCAAATAAAATTTTGCCTGAGTTATATACCGATGACATCGTCTCAAGCCATGATTCCTCTACAAACGGGTTGATCAACCATTTCAAACAGTTAAAAAGAGAAGTCTAAGACAACAATGTTATGAAATTAAAGTCAATTGATCACTGAAAGCTTCATCCAGACATTCTCAAGCGGACGATCTTCTGCATTGGTTTTGGTTCGGGCGATGGCGTCCAATACATCCAATCCGTGGATGATCCTTCCAAAAACGGTGTATTCCATATCAAGCTGAGGACTTCCTCCAAATGAAAAATATGTGTTTTTCTGGGCAGAGGAATATCTGAAATTTTTAGAATGTTCTGCATGATCCAATGTCTCTGGCAGGACTTTACTTCCGTGAACCAGATAGAATTGGTGTCCGGATGATTTTTTTTCAGGATTGACCTGATCTCCCATTCTTGCAGCTGCCAAGGCGCCTTTCAGATGAATGTTTTCAGGATTGAATTCAGCTTCGATCTTATGTTCATTGCCATTGGTTATTATTTTTTTTGTCAATGGTGCATTACGGGAGGAAGGATCTCCACCCTGGATCACAAAGCCTTCCACCACACGATGAAACAGCAGATCATTATAGAAACCTTGTTCAACCAGATGGATAAAATTGTCACGATGTAAAGGTGTATTGTCAAACAATTCCACGATCATATCGCCCAGATTGGTTTTGATCAGGACGTGGCAGGTTTTGGGTGCATGAACGGTGATTTGTTGCCTGTGAACCGAAGACTGCCCGCCTTTGGAAGCGATCAATCTGATTTCGTAATGTCCGGAATGAAAATATTGATGCTCAGGATCAGGAGATTCTGATATGGTTCCGTCTCCAAATTCCCAGGAGTATTTTTCGGCGTTTTTGGAAGTATTTTTAAATTTCAGCACAGAAGAAGCGATCACCTCCTCTTCTGGTTCTATGATAAAATGTGCAATTGGTTTGCTGCAGGAACCGAAAAAAGTAATACCTGAAAGTAAAATCAATAAGCCGGAAAAATTTTGCTTCATCAATTGGATTGCTTTAATTAATTCTTTATCAACTATTTGCATAATTACCTGATCACCCTGACCTTCATTGGTAGGTTTTGCAATGGTCTGTCATCGGAATCAGTTTCTACCGTAGCTATTTTATCGAGGACATCAAAACCTTGCACCAGTTTGCCAAAAACGGTGTATTCATTGTCCAAAGCCGGATAACCGCCTTGTTCAAGATATATTCTTTTCTCGTCTTCTGTATAACTTCGGTTGTGTTGTCTGACAGCTTCTTCCAGATCCAATTCATTGAGTTTTTTCAAACCCTGAACGATATAAAACTGTGAACCGGAAGAAAATTTGTCGGGATTCGCTTTTCCACCTATCCTGGCTGCAGCCAATGCACCACGGACATGCAGTGCACCAATTTCAGCCGGGATGAGATATCCCGGTCCGCCGCTTCCAAGCCTTATCTCTGGCCCTGCATTTTTGGAATCAGGATCACCTCCCTGTACCATGAAATCATGTATAACGCGGTGGAATAACAATTCATCATAAAAACCTGAATCGATCAATTTAATAAAACTGTCTCTGTGCAATGGAGTGGAATTGTATAATTCAAATACCATATTGCCATGTACGGTTTGAATTTCAACCTTGAAAATATGTTCTTTACAGGATGTATAGAAAAGCAGACTTAAAAGAAAAATCAGTTTGAATAGATTTTTTTGCATAATTAAAACCAGCTGTTGAATTTAATCGTTTAATGCATCAAAATAATGAATGATCCTGGTCTTTATCAGTTGTTCTCCTTCTTTTTGAGTCATATCAAAATCCTTCAATTGTTCAAACTCCGGCCATCCATCCATCTTTTTTCCAGTAAATGAAAAATAGAGATCATCTTTCAGTAAAGTGGCAACTGCCAGTTTGATCAGGTCAATTTTTTCTTCCTTTGAAAATTTTTGTCCCGGTTTGCCCAATTCCTGGATCCCGATCAAAAACAGGATGGTATCCAGCTCAGGTAGATCTGATGCCTTGAAAGTATCTTTGATCTTGTGGCGGACTTTTAGCCAGTAAAAATCTAATTCCCATTGTTCCATGGCTGCAAAAATAATGTTTTATAATAGTTATTTGCCTGATCTGAAAGCGAAGCAATGAAAAAATGCACAGAGCATTCATAAAAGCATACTTTTTTGATTAATAAATCAAATTTTTTGATGATTTTTTTGGCCTTTTGCATGCATTTTATTAAAAATTGGAATTTTTTTATCTACTGATAACCAAATAATAAGCGATGATGTTCTGGAATCCGTTCATCACTTTTAATCAATTTAGTTAATTTGGCAAGAGCCCGGGTATTTCTGCATTTTGATAATATTGTATGTGATGATCCGAATGAACAAACCATTGTTGAGTCTGCTCCGAAAAGTCTTTGCCCCCAAATCTCACTTAAAGGGGACTTTTAATTTGTTGGTTTTCAATCGTTTCCCTTTAGGGGTTGGGGCAAAAAACGATTGAAAAACAACAAATTGGACTTTTCGGAGAAGACTCATTATTGTTAACTCAATTGTTTGCACATTAAGAAAATCAGTGTTATCAATGGTATCCATTTTAATGACCAGAAGACCCCATTCTACAAGGTCTGAGCAGCTAAGTTACGGGCAGTCCCAGACGGGCAGGCCCAGACGGGCAGGCCCAGACGGGCAAGTAAAAAACACAGATGAACGATTTCAGATCAGGTGTTCTATTTTAAAATCTTTCATCAGTGTCTGCCCCTTTGAATAAACATCCTGGGGAGTTCGACCCCGTTGGTTATTCATCCTACGAGGTAAATATTCTGTATGGCTTTATTCCTAAAGTCATTTTTCTTAATATTCGGCCATAATAACCATCCATTTAATTTTAAGACAATAAAAAATATTCCATTAAAAGCCATTGATTAAGGTATTTATCCAGCGAAATGTATTCCTTTAAGACTTATTATTAAACAAAATGCTAATTTTGGAATTGAAATATTAAAGTCAAGGCTATGTCAAAATGGATTTTTACAGTGTGCATTATTATGATTTCCCTGGCGACATTTAATGCTCAGAACATGTTGCATCGGATAAATGCACAGACTTATACAGGCCAAGGTGTGGATGCCATGGATCAGTTATTGCAGTACCCGGAGCAATCTGATGATTTTGATGAATGGATGTATGTTTCTTTTGAGAAAGCCGAACAGACTTTCAGCTTTGGACAAGTCAAAGATTCTACCTGGTATTACGGTTGGGATGTAAATACTTCCTCATGGTATCTTAAAGAAAAGGATGTGTATTTTTACAATGATTCCCAACAACAAAACCAGGTCATCAGATATAAGTGGGATGCTTTGGTGAGCCACTGGAAACCAGCTAACAAAACGGACACTTATTATGACCCATTTGGGAATGTGACTGACAGAAACAGATTCACCTGGAATGAGGACATCGCTGATTGGGTGTTTTTTTCAAGATCTGTATATACATACAACGTTCACAATAGCATCATCTTTCAGGAAGAATATCTTTGGGATAGGCCAAATAATCTTTGGGTACCCAGAAGCAAGCTGATCAATGAATATGATGAACATCAAAACAAAATATTGCAGATATTGTCACTTTGGGATCCAGGTTTGAATCAATTTGTTTTTGAAAATAAAACAATGACTGAATATTATCCTCAATTGGGTGAACAATGGATCACAGATTCGGAATGGAGTTCAACAATGAATCTCTGGATCCCGAAAATCAGACAAATTCAATCTTTTGAAACGGAAGGAAAGATCGAAACCCTGATCACTGCTTTCTGGAATCAGACGCTGCAAGACTGGGTTTTTTATAACAAAACGGAATATGATTATGATGCATTTGATCATCTGAATTTGTTGACTGAATACCAGTGGAATACGACCAGTCAGGCATGGGATTTCCCCGCATTGACCAAAATTGAGCTGACTTATGATGAGCTTGACCGGATCACCAGGTATATCAGTTACAATAAAGATTTTGGAGAGAATGAATGGACTGGAGGTTATCAATACGATTATTTTTATGATGAAATAGGAAATGTAATAGAATATATCAGTTACCGGTGGAGAGAAAATCAGCAGCAATGGGAAGGTATCAATAGATTGGTGCATTATTATGGTTCGGAAGAGGTAAATGTGGATCATGTAAAAGATCATGAAAATATTGTAGCATTTTACCCAAACCCTGCATCCGATTATTTGTATAAAGCCGGAATAGAACGTTTACTGATTACCATAAAAGATATTACGGGGCAAATGGTTTTTACGGGCTATTTCGATCAAGCTTTGGACGTCAGAGATTTGCCGGCAGGATGTTATATAATTTATGGAATATTTGAAGGCAGGACACAGGTTGGGAAATTCCTGAAAATTTAGGATTGATTTAAGTTTTTCGATTTTGTAGTTTTATTGGGCTTTTAAAAGCTTAAAAGAGTTTCATTTTAGTCTCTCCATTTCATTTTTTTTAAATTGAATGGAAAATTAATTGGGAACGCAGTTATTATTTGACCATTTCTAAACCTAACATTATGAATAAGTTGATTTTTTTATTAGCCTTTACAACTTTTACAGTTAATTCTTTAAAATCCCAGGTACTTGGTAGCCAATTATTAAGTTTTCCTGAAAATAGCGTTCTTCATTTTCCACAAGGACAGGACACTTTTAAACTCATGAATGGCTTATATTTTAACCCGGATCACAAGATAATTGATGAATCTGACAATGTTAAAAAAGATGATTTTTACAGTGAAATGAAATCATTGGCATTGATGGATTCAACAGTTATCTATAAATGGATAGAAGCTGATCAATATTGGGAAAATTTCGGGAAAACTGAATATATATATGATGAATATCTGAATCGGTCAGGTATAGCCAAATATGAATGGAATTCGAATAATAAGCGTTGGAAAGGATTGGGCAATAAAATAAGTATTTTTGACAGTCAGGGTAATACAATTGAGTTTATACAGCTTGGATGGGATGAGGTATCAGGTGTATGGATACCAATAAGTAAATATATTAATTTGTATTCAACAGAAAATCTAATTATTACACACTTGTCTCATTTGTGGGATAATTCGATATCTTCCTGGAGTAATAAATCTAAGTCTGTTTATACTTATGATGAGAAAGGAAATCTGATATCAGTTAATTCGTTTGGATGGAATGATACTATTGATAATTGGTTATTAACTGAAAAGGCAACTCACAAATATAATTCTCAGAGTTTGCCAATCGAATTATGCACACATCGATTGGATACAATATCTTTCAATTGGATTGGCACCAGGAGAGAAAGCTATGCATGGGATGCTATGGGTAGGAAAACAGAGCTTGTAAAATTTACATGGGATACATTGGTTTCAGGATGGACGGAATTGTACAGAGAGCAGTACAGTTATAATGGCGACAATATTTCAGAAATACTGGCATTTAAGTGGAGTGAGGAATGGAATAATTGGCTCTTTTACTCACTATTCCAAAATATTGAGGAATCCGACAGGCAAGAAAGACTTTATTTTTATTGGAACAAAAATTCCAAAAAATGGATTGGCTCTGAGAAAGTTGTGGGCATTTATGAAAATCAGGTCAATCTTGTTGATCTGATTTTTTACCATTGGGATACTTTGATCGAGGATTGGGTGCCTTATTTAAAAGTTGAAAAAAAGTTTAACCATAATCATAAAATAATAGAAAATATCCTTTTGAAGTATTATCCTTTATCGGGGGAATGGATACCTGAAGAAAAATCAATATATAATTACAATGAGTTTGAACTCAAATCAGAAAAGATTTATTTCAGGTATTTCGGAGAGCAATGGTACCCGGATTCCAGAAGTACTTACACTTATGATGCTCAAAACAAAAAAAATGAAGAATTGGCATTTAAATGGGATATTTTGAATGAACAATGGCGAAAAACTCAAAAAATTAAATATTTCTATTCAGATAATACTCTGTCCCAATCTGAAAATGCCATGATTGATCATCAGGTAGTGCTTTATCCAAATCCAACAAAAAATACTGTTTTTATTAAAAATTTTGTTGGAGGGAAAGTTGATTTATTTAATGCAACCGGAAATTTCGTTCTTACGGCGTTTCCGTCAGAGCAAATCGACATCAGTCACCTGTCACCTGGCATGTATATGCTTCGAATAGAAACAATTGAAGGAGTGGCAACCCACAAATTGGTAAAATTATAAAAATCAGTTACTTTGCAACCATGGGTGTCCATTCACATCGCACCGGCATCCTTGAAACTAAAATAACCATGATCCGTGATGATCAGATGATCAATCACATCGATGTCCAGCAATAGTCCGGCCTGAACCATCTTTTTTGTCAGATCAAGATCCGTCTGACTGGGTTTCAGATTCCCGGAAGGATGATTGTGGACCATGATTACCAATGATCCCAGGTACTCCAACACTATTTTGAAGAGGACTTTTGGGTCAACAGCCGTATGATTTACGCCGCCCGAACTGATTTTTCTGGTTTCAATTACCTGGTTGCGACGGTTGAGGATCATGATCCAGAATTCCTCTGTTTTCTTATCCTGTATGAATGGAGCAATCAATTCAAAGGCATCTGCACTGCTCGTGATCGATTTTTTTTTCTCTGCTACTGCCAATTGTCTCCGTTTGCCAAGTTCAAGTGCAGCTTTGATCGTAATGGCTTTAACCGAACCAATTCCTTTGAATTGCATCAGTTCCTTGATGGTCATTTTTGCAACTGCCGACAAATCGTTTTCCTTAACTTTTAAAATCCGCATGGACAGTTCAACTGCAGATTCTTCCTGAGATCCTGAACCGATCAAAATCGCGATCAATTCAGCATTGGACAGCGCACGCTCTCCTTTAAGCATCATTTTTTCTCTGGGACGATCGTCCTCAGCCCACATTCTTATAGTTTGATTTTGCATAGGGTAAAAGTTTTATTATTTCAAAAATAAGCCATTGATTAAAAATACGAAAACTTTTTGAATAATTTTGCTATAAATCTGTCCTTTTGACTATCTGAAAGATCGCTTTGGGATAAAAAGTGACAAAATGTAACGATTTTTGGGAAAGATTATTGGAAAAATGCATTTTACCGGAAATTTTTCCTGCAATCAATTGTAAATCATAAATTTTGATTTACCTTTGCCTTCCAATTTTTTTTAACAATAAAATGAACGAGATGTTTGTAATAGTAGAAATTGCCGGTCAGCAATTTAAAGTGACATCAGGTCAGGAGATCTATGTCCACCGGTTGAACGCCAGTAAAGGCGATAATATCTCTTTTGATAAGATTTTTTTAGTTGAGAACGAGGGAAAAACAGTTGTTGGAACCCCGTTGGTCAAGGCTGCAACAGTAAGTGCTACTGTATTGGATCATGTAAAGGGAGATAAAGTTGTCGTTTTCAAAAAGAAACGGAGAAAAGGTTACAGGGTAAAAAATGGTCACCGCCAGTATTTTACCAGGATAAAAATTGACGCAGTCAAAGCATAATTGTTTAACTAAAAAAGAGTAAAAAATGGCACATAAAAAAGGTGTTGGTAGTTCAGACAACGGACGGGACAGTAAAAGTAAACGTCTGGGGGTGAAATTGTTCGGTGGTCAATATGCTTCTGCGGGTAATATTATAGTGAGGCAAAGAGGCACGAAATTCCATGCCGGAGAGCATGTATACATGAGTAAAGATTTCACACTTCACGCAGGTGTTGACGGAATCGTGGATTTTTACATCGGAAGAAAGAGAAAAACCTACGTGGCAATTACTCCGCTTATTCCTGAATTCATCGAGTTCGGTGATGATGTCATGACGGATGAAGCACCTGTGAGGCAATCTGCTCCTGCCCCTACTGTTGAGGCATCTGAAGAAGAATAGGAAATCAGAGTTTGACATAGGCGATAGTAAATTCATTTGCTATCCATATTAAAAAGGAATTGAGCCTTAGTTCAGTTCCTTTTTACATTCAATGAGTCTGTTATGATCTAACAGGCATTTTTTTTCGGATCATGTCCTTTGTCAGGCCATACTTCTGCAAGTACAGGGCATTTCCTCAAAAAATTCCTGAGTTCTGTTTAGTATATACCTCATCATTAACAAAAGCAATTGGAGTTACTTTAAAGTATTTTTTGAGATCAATAAATAGGCCTTTTTTGTCGGAGTACTTAAAATAAATATAATTTCCTCCAATACCTGCCCATTTCTGTGATTTACTCAAGTCCACTACATTTTGTTAAGTACTGAACTGGATATCTGAAGTCCCGTTATAATTTTTTTTACCTACCTTTGTTGCTCAATCCTTAAAATGTCATGTTATGGTGCATATCCTTTCTGAAAAAAACAGCATAATCAACCAGTACATTTACGAACTGAGACATAAGGACATTCAGAAGGACAGACTACGGTTCAGGCTGAATATCGAAAGGCTGGGCGAACTCATGGCCTTTGAGATCAGTAAAACCATGGATTATGCTCCTAAAAAAGTGGAAACGCCATTGGGTGAAGCTACCGTTTCACTTCCGGTGGGAAATTTGGTTGTTGGTTCTGTTTTGCGAGCCGGTATTCCATTCCATCAGGGTATTCTGAGAATTTTTGATCATGCAGGCAATGCATTTTTTTCTGCTTACCGCAAACACCACAAAGACGGAAGTTTTGAAATTAAAATGGGGTATGCTACCTGTCCTGAACTGGAAAACGCAGTCCTCATATTGGCGGATCCAATGCTGGCCACCGGCGCTTCAGCTGCTAAAGTCCTCAATTTTCTTGAAACTGAAGGCATGCCGAAAAAAATTCATCTTGCAACCATCATTACTTCCAGATACGGAATCGATTATATGAGACGTGAATTCCCACAGGTTGAGATCTGGACAGGTGTGATTGACGAAGAATTGACAGCAAAATCATACATCGTCCCAGGCCTTGGGGATGCCGGTGATCTCATGTTTGGTCCGAAAATACAGGAATAATCACTTTTCCTGATCTCCATTTACAGATGTTCACCTGGCCATTTGACCTGGACAAGCCAGAACCAAAGAAGAAATTGATTTAATAATCCTCCTCCCATACGAACAGGCCCATACGGGCAGGCTCTGATCAACGATTTTTGATTTAAGAAGACCAATGTATCTGTAATCATAATTCGTTAATCCTTGCCTGCCCGTATGGGGGTTCAATCCCGTTGGATTTACATCTTACGGGGTAAATATTCTGTGTGGCTTAATTTTAAGATTAAAATTCCTCAAAGTTCCGCCAAAAAATACATGGATTCAATTTTTAAGACACAATGTTTTTTGGGCAAAAGTCCAAAAATAAGGCGCTTTACGGGAAGTCAGCTCGGAAATTTAGTTTAACCGTAATTGTTTAGCTCAATAGTCTTTTAGTCTTAATTCTATCAGCTAACGATTTATACTAATGGTTAAAACAACTGATTCCAGAACAAATCAGGTGTATTTTACTCCATGTACTCGCTCAGTCCCAAGAGGCTAAAAGGCTATCAGCCTAAATATCTAACCAGCTGAATAACTACGTTTAACCAACATCTCAAACGAACAATATGTCGGTAATTTTTGGTTCCTAAGCGCCAGATATCCTTTAGAGGGCACTATATTATTTTGGTGCAGCACGGATCACAGTATCTTCCTGGATCCAGCATGGAATTCGGTATTTGTCTCCTTCCTTGAGCAATCTGGAAAATATATCTTCTTTGGATGGCATATACCGATTGTATTCAGCAATCAGCTTATTTGCCTCCGGGGCAACAGATGAATCGATGGATTTTGCATAAATGAACTTATCCACAGCAGCCCAGGTTACGATCTGACTGTCCCAACCTCTTCCCGGGCCACATAAAGGACCACTGGAAGCATATAACTTTCCTATGAGCATGTATGGCTCTCCCCAACCTGATTTCAATCCAGCTGCTGCCAATGCATACCGCCGGGCCTCAGGGTAATTGACCATTTCTGCGTAATAGATCTTTGCGATCACAAGGGTATATTTTGCCTTTTGATCGGTGTCATCCGATGTATTGATAAACTCTTTGAAATTATTGATGGCTTCCCTGAATTTACCTGCATTGTAAGCATCAAATGCTCTTCTGAGCGGCCCCGGATCAGGTGGTGCTACATAACAACGAGTACTGACGATGCCTTTAAGTTCTTTAACTTCAGGCATTTCTTCAGGACAATTTCCGGACCTTATCTTCCTGTAACTTAAATTTACATTCTCACAATCTTCAGGGTTTTCCTGGTATTGCCTGTAATACTTGCTGATATAATATTCACAGGCATAAAAGTCCTGAACTCCTTCAAAATTGGCCAACAATTTGGGTGCATATTCATTGATGATCTCCCAGGCCTGACATTCTGTATCTTTGCAATTCTTTGGACCGTAGTCCAATATGGACAGCAATTCATTGGCATAATGGGATGCTTCTTCCTGATTTATTGAGCCATCTGTAAACTTGTCCCAAAGTATTTTAACAAATGGATTCACTACAAAATAATCCGTCTTTTCTTTTTTTCCGTCAATGGCTTTTTTAAACCAATGATAAATAGAATCTTGCGGAATATAATTTTTATAATAATAGTAAAAATCGAAGGCTTTTCTTCCATATAAATATGCTTCATCTCCAAAACATTCCATACGCTTTTCATAAAGCCAGCTAATTGAATCAACCCATTGTTTTTTTTCTTCTTCGGTTTGAGCTTTTGAGAAAAAATGATTAAACAATGTCACTCCATCATCAAAATGGTACTGAACCCTCCCATTGGAGCCAGGTGCTGTGTGCATCGCTATTTTCCAGAGCTTATAAGCTTCATCATAATTTTTAAGTTTCAATTGATCCCTGTATAGTACAAATGCGGTCATAATGTCTTCTCCATTGGAAAGATCATCAAAAGTCCTGCAAGGTGTCAATCTTTGTGGAGGATCTTCCAAAGGTACTACCTCAACCGGTTTTTTTTCTGCCAATGGTACGATAGTTTTTGGAGTACAGGACCACAATAACATAAAAAGTCCGGAATAAAAAATGGTTTTAAGTAATATATTTTTCATGCTTTCTTGCTTTTGATTAATGCACAACTTTATTTAATAACGGGAAACAAATTTAGTTCATTGCAATATTTCCTGCAACATAAACCAATCTCTATATTTAATATTCCTCAAATTTTGATCAAAGTTAATTCAACTCCGAATCCAATTTGTTGGTTTTCAATCGTTTTTGGCTTCAACCTACTGATGTCAAAGATACTGAGAAGCTTGCTTCGTCAGTATTGAAAGTCAGCACAAGAATAAAGGTAAGCAATTGAAAAACAACAAATTAAAGTACATTTTTAGCAAGTTGAAACAGCAGGGATTTTTCGGAACAGACTCAAAAATGGCTATTTTAACTTATTGTATATTGGATCAGAAGAGATGCTGAACGGTGCAGACTTTTTTTGATGTCGAAAAGCATACAAAAATGTGTTTTGTAATGTATGAGCTGTTCTGCCTGACCCTGATCAGGTGTCAGGTTTTTCTGAGTAGGATACAAATGCAAAGAAATTCATTTTTTAAAGAATGAAGTGAATTTATCTAAAGTGATTTTCCTATTGAGAATTTATAAATCAAATGGTTATTCTATTAACAAAATTTATAGGAATCTGAATTTATAGACAATAAGTATCAGAAAATTGAAGCCCGTATCAAAGCGGACCAGAGTTATTTAGCAATTTCCCCATTGGTTCCGGCATCCGGATCAGGACAATTCAGGACATGCCATATTCCATTCACCTGGATTAAAAAAATGAACCGGGATATTGATTGTGACTCGGCTATTGAATAAGGCAGAGATGAAAGACAATTAATAGAAATAGTGTACAATAAAGGAAAGGCAATGTTCCGAATGCAGAAAAATACTAAAAAAGCCTCAAAGTTTATATTTTAAACTTTGAGGCCCTTAAATACTATTTAAATATATTTGTTGATCTATCTATCTCTATTAGTTACCAAATCTTAAGGTAACAGTTTCTTCAATCCAGCAACCAACTTTGAAAGTTTGACCTTCTTTGTAACCTCTCATGAATGCATCGTCTTTATTTGGCAAAGAACCATACAATTTATTCATCCTCGACTGTGCTTTGGATGCTGATTCTGCATCCATGGCTTTAGCTTTTGCATATTGATCAATGGCAGCGATGACTGCAAGTCGCTGATTCCAGCTGTCACCACATGAACGTGCCGTTTTGGCATACATGTCTCCGATCAACAAATAAGGTTTGCCCCATCCTGGTTTCAGGCTGGCAGCCCTTCTTGCGTTGGATCGAGCACTGAAATACTGGTTAAGATGCCCGAACTGGATCGTAGCCAGGGTATAAAGATAATCTGCTTTTAAACCCGGATCTTTTTCCTGATCGATCGCTTCTTCATATTTTTTGGCAGCTTCTTCAAATTTTTCTTCCCTGATCAAGCGATTCCCTGCCAGTGCCGGGTTCTGTTTTTCCAGTTCAGCAGTGATCTCTGCATTCTTTTCAGTGGCGTATTTTTTCCATGCGACATCCAATTCTTTAACGAATTCATCGTCATCAGAACACCCTTGTTTGCGTAAAATGGATAGGATTTTTCTGATCAGTTCCGGATCCTGACTGTTGCCCTCATATTGTGGTTCGTATTTATCTTTAAAAAATTCACAGTCAAATATATCACCTTCAATCTGAGCAAAAATTCCGTTCATTGCCTGCTTAGCTTGCTCATAATACATGCCAAATGTCTGATTATTAGCGATATTATAATCTGCGATGTCATTACAGGTGATGTGATAATACCTTGCTTCTTCAGCAGTCATTTTCTCAGCCTTGAAACGTTCTACAACAATGTAAGCGATCGGATAGAAAACGATATATTCACTTGAGTTCTTTCCAACTTCAATCGCTTCTTTTAAGACTTCCAGGTTACGGGCATAAGGTATCTGTAATTCGTAAAACATATCATAACCTTTTCTTCCCAAAAGGTATCCGATTTTCTCATTATAACATTCTTCTGTCTGACAATCAGGGGTAATGGCTTTATTCCTGTAACAGGCAATTGCTTCATCATACAATCTGAAGATCGTATTTTTGTATTCCTCTTTTTCGGCAGGATCTGTGCTGTTTTTGTACAAATACTTGTACAGATCTACACCATCGGTATAATGGTAATCCCTGTGTCCATCGGCTGCCGGGGCTATCTCATACGCCTGTTTCCAATATTGCAGCGCTAGCGCATAATCTTCAGTTTTGAGCGCCTGTCTGTAAATGGAATGTGCATTTTCAGCATCTTCCTGAAGTCTTGAACCAACCCAGTTTTCACACTGGGCAGCTAAAAAATTTACCATTGCCAGGGCAACAACAGATACAATAATTCTTTTAATCAACATTTTTAGAAAAAATTTTTGTTTACAGAAAAAAGTCAGTAATTCTTATTGTTATTGAAAATAACTGCAAAATAATTCCTCCGTTGAGGTTATTAATAATATCTACGTTTCAATAACCAATCCTGATCATTAAAAGTTAAACCTAAACCAAATTTAACAAAACTTTCACTAATCAGGCGCTCTCCGATGCTTTGTCCAAAAGTCATAGAAAGATCGATATTGGATACCTTACGCTGAAAAATGATCGGAAAGCCTACACCTAAACTGAGCGCAGCTTCGCTCAGTTGTTTTCCACTTTCCGACCTGCTGTCCGTCTGATATTGAAATCCGGCACGGTAATGCATTCTTTTAGCAAAGCTGGTATATGAAGCATAATCAGGTACATAATCGATTCCGGCTGCGAGGCTTATTGCATCGTTCAGATCTTCTTCGAGCAATTTACCTTCATTCAGATATTGAGACCAGAATGTTTTTTGGAAATTGATCCCTACGATGAATTTTTGTTTGTGATGGTAGCTCAGACCTCCGCCAATGTTTGCCGGTAAAACGCCTTTGCCTTCTCTCTGTTCATCCAAAAATAAGGTGTCAAGTCTTGCCAAACCAAGATTGATATTGTCAGTCGGGAGAATACCTGCATGGATCACATTTCCCCCTGTTTTGAAATTAGTCTGGGTATTGCCATAAATGCCTAAAACAAGATTCATCGGTTTGATGCTTTCATCTTTCTTGATCGCATTTTTGTTGAATCGAATGACATATTGGAGGCCGACCGTGTAAATAAAGCCATTCAGGCTAAAAGATTCAGTAAAATGATTTTCATAAGCGAACACATCATCCGGAAATTTTACAATGCTTTCATATTTGATATTGCCAAAAAGCAGACCGGCATTGATGCCAACTGAAAAATCCTTATACCTTAATCCGCTTCCTGTTATGAACTTATAAGTACTGCCGCTTCCCTGGTAATTTCGCTCGATGGTTCCTTCATCCGGATGATCTTCGGTGGAAATCACATTGTATCCGACAGTGGAATGTGGTTTAAGGGCAAAAGTAAGGCCGATATCGAGATTTCTTTCCCGCCTCTCAATGAAATCGCCGATCGGGTTGATCAATGGGATCGCCAATGCAAAATAATTGAGATTGCCACCGTAAATACTTGCTGCATCACGTTTGGTTTGCAGGCGATTATAGTTGATATCGAGCCCAAGATCAAAAGCTGTGGCCTGCAAATAACCATAAGAAGCAGGATTGACCAGATTCACATGGAAATTATCAATGTTGGTGGCTCCCAGGTTGCCAAATCCCTGGGCAAACACAAAATTGTCATTATGTATTCTGCCAATTCCGTACCTGGAGTAAGGCGAATTTTCATTTTGCTGAGATATGCCTTTTGGTAAAAAAGCTGTCAATAAAACCAAAAGGATTAACGATGTTTTAATTTGCATTATGATTGATTATTTTATTTAGTCCGATAAGAACTAAATTTTGTACGACAAATATCTTAGAATAAAAGAAATCTACAAAATTATTCGCGTCTCCACCGGTAAAAATAACCTGTAAAGCGCCAAATTTTTGTTTCATGTGCATTATAAACGATTCAATTTCAAATTTTGTGCCCTGGATCGCACCATTTTGTAAAGCTTTAATGGTACTCTTCCCCAAAATTTCGTTTTGATTTTCAAATGGTGCCAAAGGTAATTTTTCGGTAAAGCTGTTCATAGCCTGTAATCTCATACGCATTCCAGGTGCGATATTTCCACCCTTGAATACACTGTTTTGATCCAAAAAATCGTAGGTAATGCATGTGCCGGCATCTACGATGATGACAGCCTGGCCCGGATAAATGGACATCGCACCCACTGCCCCTGCGATCCGGTCTCTGCCAAGAGTTTCTGGGGTGTCATAATCTAAGCTGATAGGTAAAGGCGTTTCGTGGGAAAGTTCCAGATATAAGGGTAAATTTTTTCCAAATTCTCTTAAACAATGTGGTATATCACGTCTGGTGGAAGAAACGATCATCCTTCCTATATTGAATGACTCGTTTAATTCATGAATCGCGTCTGAAATCTTATCAATTTCAGTAGATGTCACATCGATCAGTTCTTCAGACTGAAAAATTCCATACTTCACCCGTGTATTTCCGATGTCTATGCAAAGGTGGTATAGGATATGATCGACCATTATCATCAATGTTTAAAATGGCGGATACCTGTATTGACCATTGCAATTTGCCTCGTGTTGCAATAATCTGTGCTGAGAGAATCCTTGATGGAACCGCCAGGTTGTATCACAGCGGTAATACCTGCATCTGCTGCAAATTCGATGCTGTCAGGAAAAGGGAAAAATGCATCTGATGCCATTACTGCGCCCTTGAGGTCCAACCCAAATTGATGCGCTTTTTCGATGGCTTGTCTGGTTGCATCCACCCTACTGGTTTGGCCATTGCCACCACCAAGGAATTGTCCGTTTTTGGCCAGTGCGATCGCATTTGATTTGAGGTGTTTGACAATTTTATTGGCAAAAATGAGATCAGCCATTTCTGATGAATCCGGGACTCTTTCGGTGACCGTTTTGAGTTGTTCAATTTCAGTTTTGTGATCATCCACATTCTGGACCAACAGACCGTTCAAGGCGGTTCTCATCATTTGAGTATTATTAAAAGACTTTTTGATCCTGAGCAATATCCTGTTCTTCTTTTTGGTCAGCAATTCCAGCGATTCAGCACTGAAATCCGGTGCGAGTAAAACCTCAAAAAAGATATGATCAATTTTTTCAGCAACAGAAAATTCTATTATCTGATTGCAAATCAATACACCGCCAAAAGCTGAAATGGGGTCTGCTTCCAATGCTCTGTCCCAGGCTTCATCAACAGACATCCCTATTGCGCAACCACAAGGATTTGTGTGTTTCAAAATGGCAAAAACTGCCTGGCTTTTGTCAAACTCGTTCAGGAGTTGCATGGCTGAATCAACATCTGTCAGGTTGTTATAGGATAATTCTTTGCCGGATAGTTTTTCAAATATCTGGGAGTGATCTCCATAAAAATAGGCTTGCTGGTGAGGATTTTCTCCATACCTCAATCCATTTGGCTTGGTGATCCATTCTGAAACCAGCGGAAAGTTGCCACCAGTAAAATATTTGTAAATAGCGCAGTCATAATGCATGGTCACTCCAAAAGCTTTTGTTGCCATGCTTTTCCGATCTTCCAGAGTGCTGCCACATCCGTGGGCAACCAAAATATTCAGCAAATCTGCATAGTGCGCCTGACTGCCTACGATCAATACGTCCTGATAATTTTTTGCAGCAGCTCTTATCAATGAAACGCCCCCAATATCTATTTTTTCTATGATCTCATTTTCATCTGAACTGTTTTCCACCGTTTTCTCAAAAGGGTAGAGATCCACGATCACCAGATCGATGGGTGGGATCTCGTAGGATGCCAATTGACCTAGGTGGTCGTCATTTCTTTTGGCCAGAATGCCACCGAAAACTTTGGGATGCAGGGTTTTTACCCTACCGTCCAGGATCATTGGAAATCCTGTAAGTCCGGCAACTTCTTCTGCATCAATTCCCCGTGAACGGATGAAATCATAGGTTCCGCCAGTTGAAAGTATGCGAACATTTTCCTTTTGCAGTAAACGCAGGATGTCTTCCAGATTGTCCTTGTAATATACGGAAATCAGCGCAGTTTTGATTTTTTGCATGGAGATCTTATTATACTTTAAAATTGACATTTGCAAAAATAGAATTATCATGTCAAAAGGTGAAATTAAATGCCAACTATCCTGTAGCAATGTAAAAATCATAACAGATAAACAGGTAATTACGACTTTTCTTCATATTATTTGGGCTAAAATATTTCTGTTCGATGTTTTTTTCAGCCTCGTATCAGGTATAGATATTACTATGCACTCATGTTGGAGTGATTTCAGTTCAATTCAGGAATTAATTCAACTTCTGGTTTTATTGATAAACTATCATGTAAAAATAAGTTACGATTGGTTTTGAGTGATAAATAACATTATGATATCGACCATGAGTGACATTGTATGTAGCGGTGTACATCAGAGGTTTTGAAGTTGAAATTTTGATACTCTTCAGGATGATGTTTAAGCATCAAAAATGTCGGGTTGGGCTTAATTGACCAATTCATATTTTGTGATAAGATCTGCATTCCGGAAAAGCAGAATTTTATTCTGATCTTCAAAAACTATTTTTATGCCCTGGAAGTCCTTATTAAAGAGGAAGATCAGGTCATCGCTCTGGATGATGGTATATAATAAATAGTCATTTTTCCTCCCGGCTCTTTTAATAAGTATGGTGTCAGCATCCGGCATACTGATTTTGTACCAATCCATCAGATGAATTTCTTTCTCAGACAAGCTGAAGATCCTATTATGCTTTCTGTTGTTGACATAATATTCATTGACATCAGACAGATAGATACCGTCAATAATTCGCTTCTTTCCACCGTATAGCAAAGAGGTATCACTTGCAATGATTTGGTATAGAAACCGGTTTTTGTGGAAAAATGTCATGGTGTCTGACTGAATACTCCTGTGAAAAATGTATCTGTTATTTTTACTTCCTTCTGATTTGATCAGCAAACTATCGTTGGAGAAAATATAATGAGTATGTTTTTTATTGTGTTCTGGCCGGTAAGTTTTTTTGATGTTAAAATTATCGGGAGAAGCGCTGATCAAATAATCAATTCTCAGGCAAAGATTATCATTGACATCAAAGAACAAACCGTTTCCGAGGTCAAAACCAAGTGGATGATAATCGACATTACGAGTGGCAGTGGTTGAATCTGTGTCATTATATGTTTCAGTTTGTCTTATCAGGTCGATCCTCAGATCATTGGTTTCTATTCCCGGTCTTAGTTGTAGCGGATTGAAAGTTGTTTTTTTTAAATTACTGATTTCTTGCGGATTAAGTGTACTGCAGGAATAAAATATGATGATCATGAATAAAAATGCCAGTGTTCTCATTTCCTGATATTTATATACAAATATATGGTTTTCAATAACATGTATAAATAACTTTGATTGTTTAATTGATTTTGTCCGGGACATACATCAAAAAGTAACTGATTTGTCGCTCAGGAATCAAAACCAACCTACATGTTGTTCGTTTCAGATGCTGGAAAAACAAAATTATTCAGGCGGTCAGATATTAAGTCTGATAGCCTTTTAGTCTCTTGGGACTGAGCGAGTACATTGAGACAAAGACACCGTATTTGTTCTGTAATCAGCTGTTTTAACCCCTGGCATAAATCATCAGGAAATAGACTTATGGCGAAAAGACTATTGAGCTAAACAATTAAGGTTGAATTAAATTTCTTTTCAAACTTCCTTCAAAGCGGCTTTTTTTTGCGGCTTACCTACAAAAAACATAGTGTCTTAAAAATTGAATTCGTGAATTTTATGGCAGAACTTTCATGAATTTGATTTTGTCCCGGGATGTTTTTCCCCGCGGATTTCAGTTTTAATACATGAAAAAATGAAACTCAGCTAATACTTTTAGCTGAGTTCCATGTAAATTTTCCAAACATTTTTATTCCCTCAGGCCTAAAGTTTTTTTGCGAAGCGCGTCATACTCTTCCTGAGAAATGGTGCCTTTATCAAGAGATTCTTTAAGCAAGTTCAATTTTTGGATGGTAGCATCATCAAATTGAATTTCTTTATCTTTGATCGCCGGGCTGTCAGGTGAACCTGACAAAGGTACGAGTTCAAAAGTATGAGTAGGATGATACTTCATAGTCCACAACCAGACCGGCCAAAAGAAAAATCCGCCAATCAGTGGTCCTACATCTATCTCTTCATCTCTTACCAGATAGGAATAAACAGGTTCGTAGCCCTCAAGAATTATGTCCAGATTGGTTCTGGAAAAAGCAATTTTTTCGTCTTCATATTTGTACGGAGTTGTTCCGACTTTATAGCCGTCCACATAGACATCTGCACCCGGTGGAACAGATTTGATCGTTGTGGTGCTTACGCAACTGGAAAGCAGAAAAACAAAAGCCATGGAAAGAGTGGTAAACAGGATTGAGTAGTTTTGTTTCATTGTCATATGAATTGTTTTAAATGATTGAAAATTAATTCTATAAAAATACTTAAAACATGATTCAAAAGTTACCCATTTAACACAATTTAACCCAGAGTTAACAAAATTTTAAAGCATGGATTTGATTGAAAAAGCATACTTTTCTGAATAATTTTCTGATTTTTTGGTAAGTGCAACCGGAAACCATATATTAGAGGTTTTTAAATATAGGTTTATGTTTTCAAGAGAAGTATATATCAATCGAAGACAGGAATTGCGTCGTCAATTTGTTTCCGGGATCATTTTAATTCTGGGAAATACGAATTCCCCGAGAAATTACCGGGCAAATATTTATCCATTCAGGCAGGATAGTAATTTTTTATATTATTTCGGTTTGGACTTCCCTGGTTTTGCAGGTATCATCGATATCGATGAAGGTAAAGACATGATTTTTGCAGATGATTTCAGCATGGAAGACATTATCTGGATGGGTCCACAACCAAAGGTGAAAGATTTAGCTGATAAATGCGGAATTGAGTACACTGCGCCTTTTTCCAAGCTGTCCGACTACATAGCCAAAGGCATTGAGCAGGTTAGGAAAATTCATTTTACGCCTCCATATCGTGCTGAAAATAAATTGTTGATCGAGCATATGACCGGTATTCATCCCGAAAATATCGCTGATGCTGCGTCGCAGAAACTGATCAAAAGCATAGTTGCACAACGAAGCATCAAAGGACCCGAAGAAATTGAACACTTGGAAGAGATCATGGATGTAGCATTTGAAATGCATACCATGGCAATGCGGATGACGATTGAGAAGATGTATGAATATGAAATCGCGGGTGCTGTAACCGGTATCGCTCTTCAAAACGGAGGTTCGCTCTCTTTTCCTGTGATCCTTTCCAATCGCGGAGAAATATTGCACAATGAATATCATTACAACAGGCTCGAAAAAGGTGATCTGCTACTTTGCGATATGGGATTTGAATCCGAAATGCATTATGCCACAGACCATACCCGTACATTTCCCGTGTCCGGGAAATTCACTTCCAAACAAAAGGATATCTATCAGTTGGTTCTGGCTGCCAATAATGCGGTGCAGCGCGAGGCCAAGCCGGGAATTCCTTACAGGGATATGCATTTCCTGGCTGCCAGAACCATTGCTTATGGCATGAAGGATCTCGGCCTCATGAAAGGCAATATGGAAGAAGCAGTCAATGCTGGCGCTCACGCTTTATTTTTCCCCCACGGACTGGGCCACATGATGGGACTGGATGTTCATGATATGGAAGATCTGGGAGAGAATTATGTGGGTTATGGAGAAGAATTTACCAGAAGTGATCAGTTTGGAACTGCTTACCTGCGTTTAGCAAGGACACTGGAGCCCGGGTTTGTGCTCACCAATGAACCGGGAATTTATTTCATCCCGGCTTTGATCGGTCAATGGAAAAAAGAAGGAAGATTCAAAGATTTTATTGATTATAGCAAACTAGAAAAATACCTTGATTTTGGAGGTATCCGATTGGAGGACGACCTGTTGATCACCAAAACAGGAAATAAAAATCTGGGTCAGAAACGTATACCAATCGATGTGAATGAGTTGGAAGAAATCATTGGCAGTTACTGGAAAAAGTAATCTGACGATTTGTAAATTTTATAATATGATGAAAATGTAGCAGGTTTTGTATGACAGGCCAGGATATTGAATTGTGATGAAGCAAAATTATAGCCTTAACACACTTTTTTTTGGATGAAAATCGTTATTGGGAGTTAATTTGCAGCCAAAGAAAAAGCTGCACAAGAATATACGTGAAAATAAACATCATTAAAAAATCAAATATCGCCAAAGTATTGCTCTTTGTGTCCGGACTGGTCGTAGTCGTGATCACGAGTGCATTTACTGCATATTTTGCATCCAGACTGGCAGAAAATGAGCGGAACAATGTTATTTTATACGCAAAAGCGATTGAAAATATTCAGAATGCCGATAATCCCGACCCTCAACTTGAACTTCAGATCCTGGATCTGAATCACAGTGTCAATAAAATCAAAATTATATTTGAGGATGAACTCGGGCAATTGTCCGGATTTAATTTTGGAGAGAAAAAAGATAATGACCAGGAATATCTGATGAAGCAAAAGGAAAAATTGCTTAAATCGGGATTTATCCCTATTGAAGGCGAAGGGTATTCCAGTCAGATCTATTTTAAAAACTCGTTTTTACTCACTTTGATCAAATGGTTTCCTGTAGTTCAGGTTTTGCTCATACTTATTTTCATAGCTTTAGGTTATTTCAGCCTCAATTCAGCAAGGAGAGCTGAACAAAATATGGTGTGGGTAGGCATGGCAAAGGAAACTGCCCACCAGCTTGGTACGCCAATCAGTGCCATATTAGGTTGGATAGAATATTTAAAAACATTGACACAGGGTAAAAAAGAGGAGGAAGAAGTGATCAGAGAGTTGTCCAATGATATATCCAAACTCGAATTGATCGCTGACAGATTTTCCAAGATTGGTTCAGCCCCGAACCTTGAGAATACTGATATTCATCAACTTTTGGAACAAACCATGATCTACATGCAAAAAAGGTCTTCCAAAAATGTTCAGTTTCAGTTGATACCTGCTGTAGATAATAAACTATTTGTTCCCATCAATGGCCATCTTTTTGCGTGGGTGATCGAGAACTTGTTGCGTAATGCGCTGGATGCGCTGGATGGCAAAGGAGCGATCACTGTTCAGACTGAGGTTGAAAAACAGACTTTGCATATTGATGTTTCCGATACAGGAAAAGGAATTTCTGCCAATAAGTTAAAAAAAGTCTTCCAACCTGGTTTCTCAACAAAGAAAAGAGGCTGGGGCCTCGGTCTTTCTCTTTCCAAAAGGATCATCAATGATTATCACAAGGGGAAAATATTTGTTAGGAAGTCTGAAGTCAATGTAGGTACCACATTCCGAATTTCACTTCCATACCCTGATTCGGGGGCATAAAGTTATACTTTTAGACTGTTTTCATGCCAAATAACCATGACAAATTTTCTCAACCGGACCAACGAGCCCGATAGACCAGTCATCTGCAATGTCTATTTCCAGTTGGCCGCCAGGCATCAACACTGTGATATTTTCGGATAAAAGTCCCAGTTTTTTACCAACAACGCCCACAGCACAGGCAGAACTACCAGATGCCAACGTGTAACCGGCACCTCGTTCCCATATCTGCAATTCAACCTTGTCATTGTCAAGAATTTTAGCGAATTGAACATTGGTCCTGACCGGAAAAATACGATGATTTTCGATCAATGGCCCATATTCGCGGACGATCGATTCTTCCAGAACATCCTGAAAGATAACACAATGCGGATTTCCAGTATTTACGCAATGAATATTGAAAATCCTATCTGATACTTTGAGTGGATAGCCCAAGACTTCATGCTGATGGATCAACACAGGGATTTGAGCAGCCGAAAATAGTGCTTTCCCCATTTCCACCCTGAGCATGGATGCTCCGTTTTCATCTTCTTCTAAAATTCCTATGGTAACATTTCCGGCTAGCGTTTCTACAGAAAAAAAGTTTCTCCCCGGTTTGAAGTTGTCAAAAATATATTTCCCAAATATCCTTAATCCATTGCCGCTTTTCTCTGCTTCTGAACCGTCAGGGTTGAAGATCCTTATCCCATATTCTGCGTTCAGAGCATTTACTTTCAATAGTAAACCATCTGAACCGATACCAAATGCCGGACTGCATATTTTGCGGATGAAGGTACTGTCTATGTCAAAATCGACCCTGTTTTCATCCAGGACGATGTAGGAATTCCCGAGTCCGTGATATTTGTAAAATTGATTCATAATTTGAGTTTGTAAATGAAAATGCAATGCAAATATAGAAAAGTCGATAATCTAATTGGATCAGACTTTTCTGAAGGTGCCAAAATAAATAAAATTGATTGAGTACGGATGAAAGTTTCAGAAAATGAATAGAATAAAAATATGAGTTGATCTTAGTCGATTAAATGAAATGTTTAAGCATAATAACCTCTTTTTCAGTCAGATGTCTGAACCATGAACGAGGCAGGTCTTTTTTGGTCAATCCTGCATAATAAATCCGGTCCAAAGTCAGAATTTCATATCCGAAATGCTCAAATATACGGCGGACGATGCGGTTTTTGCCCATATGAATTTCCACATTGACGACATTTTTATCTTCACCGGGGAATTGGATCCAGTCTACCTCGACTGGTCCATCTTCAAGTTCAAATCCTTTCCGGATAGTATCCAGATCTTTGGGGGATAAATCTTTATCCAGTTTAGCCTGATAAATTTTGGGGATTTTGTGACTGGGATGAGCAAGTTTGGTAGCCAGATCGCCATCATTTGTCAATAAAAGGAGTCCGGTGGTTTTATAGTCCAGCCTTCCAACAGGATAAATCCGTTCTTTGACTTTTTTATCAATGATATCCATGACAGTTCTTCGCCCTTTCTCATCGCTGAGGCTGGTAATGGTATCTTTTGGTTTGTTCATCAGGACATAAACCAGATTTTTTTGCTGTTTGAGTAATTTGCCTTTGTAACAAACGATATCTTCAGGTTTAACCAGAATGAAAGGGTCTGTCACGCAAACGTCATTGACACTGATGTCACCGTTTTTTACGAGTTCTGCAGCTTTCCTTCTGGAAGTTATGCCACAATGTGCTATATACTTGTTAAGTCTGATTTCTTCAGAATTTTCCACTATGTTTTATTTTGAGGATGGTTAAAAGGGAATATCATCCGCTTCAAAAGTATCCTTATTCATTTTAGACTGAAGTCTGATTGAACCAGAGCTCAACGGATCGTTGGGATCCATAAAACCTTCGGATGTAGACATGGACCTGAAATGAGAAACCGGTTCGGTAAATTTGACAAGTTCTTTGATGAATCGCAGCTCAACAGTACCAAGGCTTCCATTTCTATGTTTGGAAATGATGATCTCCGAGGTATCTTTAGATCCTTCAAATTCATCATCGGTGCCATAGTAGTCTGGACGGTAAACGAAGCTTACGATGTCTGCGTCCTGTTCGATCGCACCAGATTCTCTAAGGTCAGAAAGCTGGGGACGTTTATCTCCACCCCTTGTTTCAACGGCCCGGCTGAGCTGAGAAAGCGCAATGATCGGGACATTCAACTCTTTAGCCATGCTTTTTAAGGATCTTGAAATTGTACTGATCTCTTGTTCTCGGTTTCCCCTTGTTTGGCCAGGTGCCGAAGACATCAATTGGAGGTAATCGATGACAACTAATTGTATGTTATGCTGTTGCTTCATTCTCCTGCATTTGGCCCTCAATTCAAAGATGTTGATGGCAGGCGTGTCATCGATATAAATCTCAATGTTCATCATCCTTTCAACGGCTTCATGTAGTTTTTTCCATTCATATTCATCCAGTTTCCCGTTGCGGATCTTGTGACTATTGATCTCAGCTTCCATGGCGATGAGACGCTGTACCAACTGGCTTTTCGACATTTCAAGAGAGAAAATGGCAACCGCTTTATTAGCAAGTGCGGCATTTCTACCAAGGGACAATGCAAAGGCTGTTTTTCCCATACCGGGGCGTGCAGCCAGGATGATAAGGTCTGATGGCTGCCAACCCGATGTGATTTTATCAAGTTCTTCAAAACCGGTGGTGATCCCTGTCAATTCACCTGTCTGACGGCTGACGGCTTCTATTTCTTTCTGGGTTTTAAGCGCTAAGGCACCCAGTCTTTCATAAGCTGTATTTAGGTTTTGGTCAGTAATGTCAAACAGGCTTCTTTCTGCGGAATCAAGAAGTTCAAAGATATCTTTAGTATCCTCGTAGGAATCCTTGATGATCTCTGTAGAAACTTTGATCAATTCTCTTTGTATGTATTTTTGGGTGAGGATCCTGGAATGGTACTCAATGTTTGCAGCAGAACTGACCGAATTGGTCAAAGCAGCCAGGTATGTGATGCCTCCGATGGATTCGAGCAGTTGAGCTTTTTTAAGAGCTTCCTGAACTGTCAGAATATCAATCGGTTGTGATTTATGGAACAATTCAAGGATCACTTTAAAAATTTCCTGATGTGCCTGTTTATAAAAGGTTTCCACTTTCAGGATGTCCATTACGGCAGGCAGGGCATTTTTATCGATCAGGATGGCACCAAGCACCACTTCCTCCAAAGGTATCGCCTGAGGTTGTACTCTGCCGTATTGTATGGCACCGGCATCATAACCCTGTTGAGCATTGGTTAATCCACCTTTAATGGATGTAAGTTGTCTTTGTTCTGCCATTATTAAAAATTTAGGCCGTAAAGGTAACGTATTATATTTAATGTTAATAAATCATAAAAAGTTCAGCAATTTTGAAATTGTTAGTAACCCGGTACTTTTTGTTAGTAATTTTTTATTTTATTTCCCGATGGGTTTATTCTGTTAAATGGAATTTTCTGGTTATATATATAACAAAAGATTAATGTAAATGCATTTTTAACGGATATCAAAAAAAATGGCTTGTGTATATAGCGGGAATTATGACTTCCGAAATATTAAAATAATTATTTATATGTAAAATATAAATATATTTAGATGGATACCAGAAATAAGCCGGATTTAGCTAAAATTCTTGTTAAAAAAAATTCAGATATGGCGATCTTTCTTCAGAACCTGGTAATTTGAAATAAACACCAAACAGCGTGTAGAATTTTTCATCTGACACCTTAAGAAAGCTTGTTTCAACACCCCCGGATCAAAACTCCTGGAGTGTGATCAGATAGCTGAGAATGGCTCCCATATTGGTTCTGGCCGTATCGGGATTATACTGATGCTCCAATTTGACCATATCGACGCCCCACATAGGCATGAGACGGGCTCCGGTTTCTTTGGTATGTTGTCTGCCATCAATATATCGGGCGATTTCCATGATTGGAAAATCATCAGTGCCTCTCCTTTGTAAAATTTTTGTCAGATCGATGGTTTGATAAGACTGAAACGCTTTTACTCCTTTTCCATTCACACCATGACATTCGGTGCAGTATTTTTCATAGATGGTTCTGCCTTTTGCAACCTGAGGATGCTCCTTAGCCAATTTGGGATTGCAGGACGAGATGATGATAATTGTGGTTAATAATAACATATAAAAAAGGAAGGTTTTCGACTGGTTGAGAATTTTGATTGTTAACATAATCATTATATTATTCTTGGATTTCAAAAATCGCTGAGTTAAAAATTTATTTTTTAGTTCTGTCAGGAACTATGTAAGATAACATATAACTATAGTTTTTGTTTGAATTTCCATGATTTAAGGATATTAAATGAATCTTTCGTACATTTGACTGAATGTTATGCATTTAAATCAGATATCATTGAATACTGACTTTTAATCCTCTAATTTAATAAAAATTGCTTTTATTGCCAATTTTTAAGTAAAAAAAGTCATTGAACACCTGATGCATGCATTTCATTCCTTCCCTTGATCATTGATTTCAGATATGTTTTTTTGAATTTTTTTAGTCAAAGGGAATCCTGATAAATATAATGGATATCTTCGTATATCATTGGTCAAAAGGGTTTTGCAGGTCATTATTTCCAGACTTGAAACATTCAAGACTGGTTATTGTATAAAGCATATATTTTTAAACAACTGAAATATTAAAAATTGGTAATTGTTTAGCTCAATAGTCTATTAGCTAATGATCTATGCCGTAGGTTAAAACCTTTGATTCCAGGACAAATTTGTTGTCTTTTACCTAATTTACTAACTTAATTCAAAGAGAATAACAAGCTATAAGACTAATAAGCTAACCACCTAAATAACTACAAAAATTGTATGAATTATTCTGTTCGATATAAGAAAGTGAACATCTGCCTGAATACAAATTGAAAAAAATCTGTCTTTTATGAAGATGATTCTATGATATCAATTAAAACAACGCCTTAGATACACCTTTTTATCCTTTTAATGCATCTTTAAGTCACGGAGATAAATCCGTGTTTAGTATTGAAAAGCTGCATAATGTGACAGGCAATGGATCTTGAGTTGTGGTATTTTGTTATTCATAGCTTGGGGGATTCATTCGAATTTGTGATCTGCAATCTTTTATTGGATCAGATTTTTAAGGTAGCGGGGCAATTTCTTTTAGTAATTACTTGAAAATCCTGTTAAAACGAACAATTTTGCAAACTTTTATACCAATTTTGAGACAAGAAGGGTTCAAACTTTAAAAGTGATCATGTATAGCATTTAATAAAGTGATATTTAGTTTGAAAACATATAGTTCTTGCCGAAGAGGGGAAAGAAATATTAAAAAAAATTTGTAGAAATTTATGATAAGGTTACTTTTTTTGCTTTCAATGGTGTTCATTCTAGGTTCTTGCGGCAACGGGAATCCGTTAAATACCGATTACAAACCAAAAGCAATTTCCAAATCCAATGACCTGGTGGTGGTTGCCGATAAACAAATTTGGGAAGGTGAAGTCGGAGATACTTTCCGGTATTATTTTGAATCGGCCTATCCAATCACACCTTCTCCTGAACCTATATTTAAATTGAGATTTTTTACTCCCCAGGAGTTAGATGCGGAACCTTTGCGAAAGCAGCTCAGGACATACTGTGTTTTAGCAAATCTTGCTGATACAACCTCATGGACGACCCGATTAATACGCAAAGATTATGGTGATGCCAAATTTGGGGAATTGCTTAGGGATGATGCACCGCAAACAGGAGTTGGTATGAATAAATGGGCAATGGACCAATTGATCATCTATGTTTATGGCAAAAGTGAAAAAGAATTGATTGAAGCGGTTCGTGAGCATTTCCACCCGATAGCAAGTAAGATCCATGAGCATGATGCTGCGCAGATCAAAGCCAATACCTATATCTCCGGCAGACATCTGGGACTGACAGAGAAACTCAGTAATGAATTTGGAATTAAGATGGATGTGCCCGGAGATTATAAAGAAGCACTCAGTAAGAAAGTAAAGGAAGGGCACCAGCTTATATGGTTGCGGAAAGACACACCAAAGGCAACGCTAAACCTGGTTTTTCAAAAAATGAAATATAAAGATATTGACCAGATCTCTGTAGGAAATGCCATCGCCCTGACGAATGATTTCGGCGAGAATGTGCAAACAGATAATCCTGAATCCAAATTGAGGGTGAACCAAACAGATCTTCCGATCCTTGAAAATGTAAAAGAGATCAATGGTAACTATACCCTGGAAATCAGAGGTATATGGGAAATGACCGAAGACTTTATGGGTGGGCCATTTGTCAGTTACCTCATTCCGCAGGAAGGAGAAGATCATTATATCTTCATCCATTGTTTTGTATATGCTCCCGGAATTGAGAAGAAGCAATTTTTGCAGGAACTGGAAGTGGTTGTAAATTCTTTTGACTTCCTTTGATCCTTAAATGTTTTCCTTTGTTTCTTCTGTTCGGCTGAACTGAAGCAAGGTATTCCTGTTTCTGACAAAATTACACCAGGTACATGAAGGTTCGCCGCATCCCCTGGAGAATTCATGGTTTTTTATTTTTTGGTATACTTCCGACAATTGGTTTTCAACAAATCTGACTTCGTCCGGATTGAAAACGATCTTGTGCTTATAGAATGAACCATCGTTGTCCGGTTCGATCAGGAATACTGAACCGGTCCGGGCAACCCATTTATTTTTCGGGTCGTTGTCCAGTAAGATTTTGTAAAAAATGAGCTGTCGCCAATAATCACCACCCGGATCATCATCTTTTTTAGGCGGGGAAACCATTTTTCTGGCATTTGCAGGTTTACCGGTTTTATAATCGATCACATGAACAGAATCTTTGAAATATTCGATCTTATCGATCATTCCTTTGATGGGGATATTTTTGAATTGAACATTGGAAATGTAGTGTTCCAAACTGTAATCATCCGGTTCAAACCATGATGATAATTGGTCCGCGTGGTATTTGGTCAGAATGTCAGTTCCGTGATATAGAAGATTCTCATATTCTTTTTCGGTAAAGTGCGACCTGTAAATCATCATCCCGGTTTTAAAATAATCCACCAGTAACTGAGCCGTACCAAATCCTTTTTTGTTAAGTGATTTGCTTTCTTTAAAAAATTGTTCCAAAGCATAATGTATGGCTGAACCGAATCCTGCACCTGAAGTTCGGGCTGACGGTACCCTGATAATGTTTTCATAATAAAATGTTACAGGACAGTTGAGGTATTTGTTCAAATCCGTTACACTCATCTCATAATCTTCCAATATTTTGTCAATCAGTGATCTATCAATCCATTCATGAGGTGGAAGCAGGAGATCCTTCATGATTTTCCCCTTATAACGTATCAATGGTTCGTCATCTACGAGGCAGTTTTTTTGAATGACGGCATTGGTAGCCATAGTCAATTCCGTGATAAACCTTGAACTCTCAAGCAAATTACCGTCGTCTTTAGAATCAGCGTAAGAGATAAAAAGCTCTTGTTCAGCTCTTGTCGCAGCCACATAAAAAACACGTCTTTCATCTTCCTCCTTGTTCTCTGCATTGGCCAGCAGGATGTTTGGCGGATAGCTGAAACCCGTATTGCTTGCTCTTTTGCCTTCCCAATTATCCTTGTTAACACCTATTAGAAACACTTTTTGGAATTCAAGGCCTTTGGCTGAATGTGCTGTGATAAAATTAACACCATCATTTGATGATACGATTTTTACAAGAGGCAGCGCAATGCCGCTTTGTTTCATTTTGTCGAGCGAATCGATGAAATCCGATAATTTCATAAACGGATTCCGGACGCCCTCAGTTTTGATAAAATCGAACAAGCTGGTAAGTAACTGTATTTTCCATTGGCTGTCAGGTGCAGAAAGTGCTTCATTCAGGATGCCGCTTTCGGTAATGATCTTTTCAAACAAATGCTGGACAGTGACAGTGGGAGCCAGGTTGATCCACTTGGACAGCAGTTCATAAACACGATAGATCTTATCAGCTTCACCTACTCCCAGCCGGATCAGATTTTCTTTCTCCGAGATGACCTCCATCCAGTATTTTTTCTCTTTGGAATCCCGTTTATAAGCAGTTTCTTTACTTATTTTTATGGTATCTGCGTATGAAATACCGAAAACAGGGGAGATCAGGGTTTTAAAAAGCAGATCTTCCCTCAACCCGGTTTCTTTCAGTTCGAAATGTATCAATTGCAGTAATTCCAGAATGTTGATGATGAACGGTTCGGCGAGGATGTCCAGTTTTTTACGGATATTTACAGGGAAATTTTCTCCTTCAAGTACTTTAGTAAGATTTTCAACCTGTTTATGATTCCGATATATGACAGCTATTTTATCAAGGGGGAAACCCTCATTTTTAAGTTTGTGAATCTCCCAGAAAATTGCAGCTTCTTCCTGAGCCGGATTAGGATAAGAAGTTATGTTTACTTTCATTGGTAAGGCTGCATTGCTGCCGGCAGCCGAGAAGTCTTTGTCAATGCTCAACTGTTTGGTCAGCCTTTGTTCATTGTTACTGATCAGACTCGAGCTGGCATCGATGATCAGTTGACTGGAACGATAATTCTGATTGAGTACGATAACTTTCGGGTGGTATTTTGCCACGAAATTGAGTATATTTTCCATATTGGCACCCTGAAAGCGATAGATTGCCTGGTCGTCATCCCCTACTGCAAAAACGTTGGGAGATTCCCAATAATCGATCAGTTTTTCCAGAATTTTATTCTGTGCGCCATTGGTATCCTGGTATTCATCGACGAGGAAATAGAGGTATTGTTCCTGATATTTTAGCAGCAGTTGAGGATGTTCTTCAAATGCTTTTAGTACCCAAAGGATCATATCGTCGTAGTCGTAACGAGCCCTGTTTCTGAGCATGTTTTCATATACGGTGAATTGTTCTGCCGCAGCTTTCAGGCGATTCATTTTTTCCAGAATTTCCAGATAAGCTCCTTCCTTAAAATCCCCTTTTTCGTAAATTTTGGCTTTAGTAGGGGTTCGCCTTTTATAATACATGTCAGGATCATCTTTCAGGTTTTCGAGGTATTGATCTACCTTGATCCTGACAAATTCCGGATCCCAGCCTTCTCTTTTCATGTCGTTGAATAGACTTTCGAGGTTTTTCTTATCATAATATACAGAACCTTTAAATCTTTTCAAAGGATTGTCCGGCGGTATCTGATCGATCAGATCCATAAACACTTCGGTTTTTTCAAGATCTGTGAGCGGTTGAAGTTCCCTGATGCCGCCAAAAAAATGCATATTTTCCCTGATCACCTGATTTGTGAATGCATGAAAGGTATAAATGTGGAGATTGTAGGCAGTTGGGCCAATGAATTGAAGCAGACGCTTTCTCATGGCGATGGTCCCGGCATCCGTATAAGTGAGGCAAAGAATATTATATGGCTGGGTATCTGTTTGTTGAAGAATATAGCCCAATCGCAAAGCCAGGATCTGTGTTTTTCCCGTTCCGGGACCGGCTAAAACAAAAAGTGGTCCTTCAATTTGGGTCACTGCTTCTTTTTGATTTTCATTCAGCAATTCAAAAGCATCAAGAAATACCTGAACCTGTTGTTTTTTTGTTAAATCAGCGAATTGTTGTTGCATCATGAGGGTATTTATTAGAAAAGATGCAAATTATAATAATATATTCAAATAGCCTGCCTGAAAGGATGTAATTTGGTAAAACAAATTGGGTCGAAGGGTAATTGATTGGTCAGATTGACTTTTAGCCGTGAGACTTTTAGCCTGTCGGGGTTCAATACCTTAATCCTGGAGACTATGGGCAATTTGGTGTAATTTAATAATTTCAGGATGAAAAGTCACCAATGGAAAGGCGCTCTCAGCCATGGGTTGAGAGCGCCATTGTTCCTGAAAATTTTAAAGGTTTACAGCCTTCAACTATCAATTCTTAATGAATAAACAACAGTTGTGTTATAATGTATACTGGCAGCAATATGATCAGGGTGAATTTGATCATGTAGCCGAAGAAACTTGGCATATCTATTTTGTTTTCTTCAGCTATGGCTTTAACCATAAAGTTTGGTCCGTTGCCAATATAGGTCATCGCACCAAAAAATACAGCGCCTACTGATATTGCGGTCAAAAGTATTTCGGGAATTCCTGCTACTATTTTGCCTCCGATATGAAGGTCACCTAAACCCAATGCAAGGTTATGAAAAGAAACAGCAGTTGGTGCATTATCCAAAAATGAACTAAGGGCACCCGTAGCATAGTAAAACTGGACTGGAGTTTCAATGCCGAAAGATGCAGCATTTTCAGCAAGATATTTTAATGCAGGTACCATAGTCACGAAAATTCCGAGGAATAAAAATGCCACCTCTTTGATTGGTTCCCAGGTGAATTTATTTTCGACCCTCAGAGATTTTTTAGTGAATATGAGGGATAAAACAGCCATAGCAAGGATGGCAATTTCTCTTATAAAACCAAAAGCGTGGTTATCATGGATCGCATGAATGTATTGTTGGTTCAAAAATGCAACGGACAATACAACGCCTAAAAGGAAAAGGAAATTGATATTTCCAGTGATCCTGATGGGCTCGATCTGGGTTTTATCTGCAACAATATTTGAAGCTGGCTCTTTTTTGTGGAAATAGGTGTCTACAGCAAGATAGATCAGTAATAAAACACCATTTACAAAAAGCCATTCAGGCCACATATGAAGGAACCAGTCAAAGGACGCACCTCTAAGATATAAAAGGAATAAAGGCGGGTCACCAAGTGGTGTCAGTAAACCTCCGCAGTTGGCAACGATGGCAATGAAGAATAAAATGGTGTGGACTTTATACTTTCTTTCCGAATTCGTCCGAATGACCGGGCGAATCAATAACATCGCGGCACCGGTGGTTCCCATTATGGAAGCCAAAACCGCACCAATCGCCAGGAAAATCAGGTTTGTAGAAGGTTTAGCCTGAATATCACCTTTGAGGTGTATACCTCCGGTAATGGTAAACAAGGCACCTAACAGTATGATGAAAGGTATATAATCATAAAATACCTGATGTAGCAACGCTTCTGTCAATCCCTGAACAATCAGGTAGACAGCGGTAGGTATACCTAAAACAAGTGATACAATCAACTTATTCCTGTTGTTTTCCCACCAATGGTGAAATGTCAACGGACCTACAGCGATCATGGCGAGCATGATGACAAAAGGAATGGAAGCCCATAATGGCATAGTTTTTTCGATCATAGTATAAATTTTGTTTTATTAATGAAGGACAAAAATAGCTTTTAATGCTTAATTGTGCTAAAAATTACCTATAATTTAAGCAAATTCAGCACAACTTTATCCAAATTTTATTTGGCAATTATGATTTGACTTTATCTGATGTAATAATTTATCAGCCACACAGATTTATAGGAGAAATTGGGATTCCCCGGAGATCTTAACTCATTAATTGACAAAATCTGAGTCTGCTCCGAAAAGTCCAATTTGTTGATTTTCAATCGTTTTTTAACCCAATCTATTGACGTCAAAGATCAGCACAAAACTAAAGGGAAACGATTGAAAATCAACAAATTAAAAGCCACCTTTTATGCCTGTACTGACTAAAAACGTTGGTGCGTGTACTGACTGAAAACGTCAGAAGGGATTTAGGGAGCAAAGACTTTTCAGAGTGGACTCAAATTTCAAAATAAAATTTTTAGCATCATCTTTTTGCAAAACAAACAACTGACCAGATAAATTTACCCGCTTGTGGATTTTGAAATCAAGGGATATTATGCATTTTTGTTATTAAAGCCAAAACCTGCACTCAAATAGCTATTTTAAAATAGGGTGCTGAAAGAAAACAACGGTTCAACTTACGGATTAAAATTTTATTTTCATCTGGTTCAAATACACTTAACATCTAATCCGATAGCTAAACAATCAGGTAGTTATCGAGAATCAAGATCTGAGGCAGATCTGGCCTTTATCTGATCTACTTGAAACACTAAAAGAAATTTTACGCATCAACTCTGGCATAGAGAGCATTGTCTTCAATGAATTCCCTTCTTGGAGGAACTTCATCGCCCATTAACATCGAGAAAATCCTGTCTGCTTCAACCGCATCGTCTATACTGACTTGTTTGAGGATACGTGTATCCGGGTCCATGGTGGTTTCCCAGAGCTGTTCAGCGTTCATCTCTCCAAGACCTTTGTAACGTTGGATTTTGACGGCTTTATCATTTTCACCTACAGCAAGATTTTTAACGGTCTCTTCCCTTTCCTTCTCATTCCAGCAATAAACCGAGTTTTTACCTTTTTTGATGAGGTAAAGTGGCGGAGTGGCGATATAAATGTGTCCTTCCTTGATCAATCTGTTCATATAACGGAAAAAGAAGGTCAGAATAAGTGTGGAAATGTGGCTCCCATCCACGTCAGCATCGGTCATGATGATGACTTTGTGGTACCGTAATTTTTCAACGTTCAAAATGCGCTCACCGTCAACTTCTTCAATCCGGACACCTAATGCGGTGAACATATTTTTGATCTCTTCGTTCTCGTAGATCTTGTATTCCAGTGCTTTTTCCACATTCAAAATCTTACCTCTAAGTGGAAGAATTGCCTGGAATTTTCTGTCACGGCCTTGTTTTGCTGTTCCACCAGCAGAATCTCCTTCCACCAGGTATATTTCTGAAATGGCCGGATCTTTCGAACTGCAATCCGCCAGTTTTCCTGGTAAACCTCCACCTGTCAGTACGTTTTTTCGCTGAACCATTTCCCTGGCTTTACGGGCAGCATTCCTGGCGGTCGCAGCAAGGATCACTTTATCGACAATGGTTTTTGCGAGTCTGGGATTTTCTTCCAGGAAAATTTTCAAGGCATCACCTACCAGTTGGGATACGATGGCCGTCACTTCTGAGTTTCCCAGTTCACCCTTAGTTTGTCCCTTGAACTGTGGTTCAGGAACTTTAACGGAGACGATGGCGGTCAATCCTTCGCGGAAATCCTCGCCACTGAGTTCGAAACTGACCTTTTTAAACAATGCATTGGTATCACCGTATTTTTTAAATTCCCGGGTAATGGCACGTCTGAATCCATTGACGTGGGTTCCTCCGTCAGCCGTCTTGATGTTGTTGACAAAGGAAAGTATGTTTTCAGTATAGCCGGTATTATAGTGCATGGCAACTTCCACGATCACATTATCTTTTTCACCAGTGACATAAATCGCTTCATCGATCAAGGGTACCTTGGTTTCATCAAGATACAAAACAAATTCTTTCAGTCCGCCTTCTGAATGGAACTTGTAAACCTTCGGAGATCCATCCTTGGTGATCTCCCTTTCATCTGTCATGATGAGGCTCAAACCTTTATTCAGGTATGCAAGTTCTTTAAGCCGGGCGACCAGAGTGCCTGCATCAATAACGGTCGTTTCGAAGATATCAGGATTCGGCCAAAAAGTAACATATGTACCAGTCCCTGTTGCTTCCCCGATTGGTTTGACAGGTTCTTCGGGCACGCCCTGGTTATAGGTTTGACCATATGCATTTCCATCTCTGTGCACTTCAACGATCAGTTTGCTTGAAAGGGCATTCACTACGGAGATACCCACGCCATGCAAACCACCTGAAACTTTATAAGTGTCTTTATCGAATTTGCCACCTGCGTGCAAAACCGTCATTACGACTTCAAGGGCTGATTTCTGGAGTTTTTCGTGGATCCCGACGGGAATTCCCCGTCCGTTGTCTTTGACTGTAACGCTGTTGTCTTTGTGGATAAATAATTCTATATTATCGCAATAGCCGGCAAGATGTTCATCTATTGAATTGTCCACAACCTCCCAAACGAGGTGATGAAGACCCTTAATATCAGTGCTTCCAATATACATACCAGGTCTTTTCCTGACCGCTTCCAATCCTTCCAGCGCCTGTATATTACTGGCATCATAGTTGTTCGAGTTACTCATTTACCTAACGATTTTTTGAAAAACACACAAAGGTACAAAAAAATGCGGGGATAGCCAATTTGAAAGCTTAAAACAATATGAATTATTAAAAAATTGTAATTGTTTAGCTCAGTAGTCTTTATGTTTTGCTCAATAGTCTTTTAGCTAATGATTTAAACCAAGGGTTAAAACTTCTGATTCCGGAACAAATCACGTGTCTTTTTCTCAATGTACCCGCTTAATTCCAAGAGACAAACAAGCTAACAAACAAATTGCTAACCACCTAAATAACTACAAAAAATTACAGCATTTCAAAGATTGCGGCAAATCTGCCGAAGATCTATCAGTATGGTGAATTTTTCTGATAGATCTGTTTTCGGCAAATCAATTGAAGAACTGGTTTTCAAAGACTTCAGTTTTCGCTATCGGTCTTCTTTAATTCAAGACAAAAATAAACTGAAGTGTAGATCTGTTTTTGTCCAATTTGGACAAAAACACATTTTATTTTGTCGAATATGGACAATTACACGCTGATAAGAACGCAAATTGGTTGTTCAATCCGGACTTATCACAACAACCCATCTATGATATCCTTCTCAGCAATACCTTCCGCTTCCGCTTTATAGTTCAGAACGATCCTGTGCTTCAGTACGATATGCGCCACCGCTTTCACGTCTTCAATATCCGGGGAATATTTTCCATGGATAGCTGCGTGGCATTTAGCGCCAACCACCAGATATTGGGAAGCACGTGGTCCGGCGCCCCAGGAAAGGTATTGATTGACCATGTCTGGGGCATTTCCGGTTTTGGGTCTTGTTTTGGAAGAAAGTGTTACAGCATAGCTCAATACGTTGTCTGCGATGGGAATACGACGGACCAATTGTTGAAAAAACAATATCTCCTCAGCATTGAGTACGTGTTTTAAGTCGATGACTTTATCAGAGGTAGTATTTTTAACCACTTCGATCTCTTCTTCAAATGAAGGATAATCCAGGTCAATATTGAACATAAACCGGTCGAGCTGTGCTTCAGGAAGCGGATAAGTACCTTCCTGTTCGATCGGGTTTTGCGTTGCCAGTACAAAGAAAGGTTTGGGCAATGCATAGGAAATTCCGCTTACGGTTACAGACCTTTCCTGCATGGCTTCGAGTAGTGCTGCCTGAGTTTTGGGCGGAGTTCTGTTGATCTCATCGGCTAAAACGATATTGGCGAATAAAGGTCCTTTATTAAAGCGGAAATTCCGGCTGTCATCCAGTATTTCTGTCCCGGTGATATCAGAAGGCATCAGGTCAGGAGTGAATTGTATTCTTTTGAAAGACAGATCGAGCACGTCAGAAATAGTCTGGATCAACAACGTTTTTGCCAGTCCGGGCACGCCCACCAGCAAACTGTGTCCGTTGCTGAAAAGACTCATCAGGACGGATTGCACTACTTCATCCTGTCCGATGATCATTTTACCGATTTCTTTTTTAAGATCCTGATATGAACGGGCCAGTCCGTCCACTGCTTCTACATCATTTGCGTATCTGTTGTTCATTTGTAAATTTTTATACTCAATCAAAAATGTGTACTGATAACTTTTTGGAGACCTGTATTGTTTTCCAAAAAAGGTCAAAAATAGATTAAACGATTGATTTATGGAAATGGTGTGGCAAAAGCCATGTAAGTTTTTACCGAATGACAGAAATTGGCAGTAAAAAATTACTTTTTTGAGCTTTGTTCCTGCTCCTCATACTTTGTGGAGTAAAATACTGAATTCAAATTCTAAACATAATCCACTATTCAGCTACTTAACCCATCTTGGGGACGTCTCTTTTGAAAAGTCCAGGAAAAACCTTTGGATCATACAATTGTTATTGTCCAAGTTTGATCAGTATTCCTCCCTCATTTTCATTTTCCCCGTTCTTCTGAGCTTTACTGCCTTTAAAGGAATTAAAACTATACGACATACCTACCCAAAAAATGCTGGTTTCAGATTTACTAAAATTGTTGAGTTTATAAATTGCGTTGTCTGAATGTATCTCCTAATTTCGTGTATTGAAAACATCTGTCAAGGTCAGGCTAACAGAAAACTTATTGCCGGATAATGTTCGCTTTACGGCAATATCTGCATAATATATCTCACTGGTACTGAACTGTGGCCATTCAACAGGAGCGCTGTAATTGAGCAATAATTGTATTTCCGTCTTTTTGTCAGGATTTATGATGGTTTTGAGGTTACCTGTCCATGCAAGATCATTTGTACTCAGATCTATTTCGTTGTATTGGCCGGTTGACCGGACATAAAATACCTTTAGAATTTTTGTCGGTCAGCAGTGATAAAATATCTTTTTATTTAAAAATTTCAGTTACTTTAGCAATTAAAGCGGACGCAGACTGCTTTGATTGATGGAAAACGATTAATTCGTCATGATTTTGCTTTATATTTGGGATATTTATCAAAAAAAATCCTGGTTTTTTTTCTGCATAATTTTGAGCCTGTTCATTGGACAGAATATTTTTATAATCATTAAAATTCAACGATATGCAAACCACAGTAAAAAACAATTTGTCTGAAAAATACAGTAAAGGTACGATTGTCATCCATTGGTTGAGCCTGCTGCTGATATTAGCGATGATCCCGACCGGATCCATTATGGCAGACCTGCCGGCAGGACCGGAAAAAATCCAATTGTATAAGGTGCATTTTATCCTGGGCAACCTGATATTTTTATTGACCCTGCTCAGGACCTGGTTCTTTTTCAAAAAACCACGCCCGGCCAAACTGGAAACGGGCAGTGCATTCCATAATAAACTGGTGATCTGGATCGAGTATTCATTTTATTGGGTGCTGATATTCCTCGCTTTGTCTGGCATCATAACAAACATCTCCGCAGAACTGGGTGAAGCAGTCATGAGTGGAGATTATAATTTATTACCTACAGATATGGATTTTCCTTCACTGGAGGTGCATGAAATTCTGGTCAAGCTGCTGATCGCGTTATTGATAGCTCATGTGCTGGGTGTGATCATGCATTATTTGAGGCATAAGGAAAATACCCTGAAACGCATTTTGCCATAGAAATTTATTTTGGCATCATAGGATCTATCCGCGAATACAAGGATGAGTAGAAAGTAAAAAGCAGGATTTAAACTACTTTTTACTTTCTATTATTTCGCTAAAGTTCAAATTCCATCCGGTATTTTTTTTAAAAAAAACTGATTTTGGATCAAGTTGCCACAAAAAAATCCACATGCACCCTTTCCCTTTAACCATTAAACATTAATCATGCGAATCAATGGTTGAAAAAAAGCTCCGAAAATCCTTTATTTGGCCTCAATCCTAAAGGAAGATAAAGGATTTTCTCGCTTTCATCCTTTAGGATCGAGGCAAAAAAGTGAGAAAATCCTGCTTATCTGCAGAATTAACTTTAACCCTTGATTCGCATTAATCATTAACCACTACAACTTCACCAGTTTTCGGTAAATATTTCCATTTTTTTGTTCAAAATGCAGTATGTACACACCCGAAGGCAGTTGCCCGATATGGATTTCAGAGGTAGTTATCAATTCATGATGAATTTTCCTGCCTGCAAGATCGAATATGGTCAGTTGGGTATTTTCGTTCAGGCCTTTTACATGGAACGTCTGTCTGGCAGGATTTGGATAAACCTCAAAAACAGGTTTTTGGAGCAAAGTAGTATCCTTTGGGCCAACAATTGGAAGATGCAATTTGAAATATATCCATTTTTCGCCGGAATTACCTGAAGGAAAAACGATGTCCGCTTCGTTGGACAATGGAACTCCACACCGGGGCGCTGCTACATGCAGATTGGAATATTTTACCACATGTCCCTCAAGATCAAGTGTGATGGCTCGTTCAAGATCCAGACCATTGGCATCAGACGCCGGATACACATAGATATTTTTACTGTCAAAACTGATGATAAAAAACTTTCCTGCTTCATTCTGGATCATCCGGCCGTTTCTGATCTCTGCAGGCAACAAAGCTGAGGTGATGACCTCAGATCCTTCCAATATGTGATGTGTCAACCTGGTTGTGCCACCGGTGCTCGCGCCGGAAACGGGCGTAAGCACATGGATCCTGCCATGGCTGTCGAGGTAAACATCGCCATTGTAATTGAGACTGATATTTGGCTTTGGGAAAGCAGTGGTGGGGATTTCCTCACAGATCAGTGTCTCGATAAAATTTTTTGAAAAATCGCAGGCAACCCAGGTTTTTACCGCATTGAAAACATAATCAAAAGCGCCTCGAGGTTGAGTATAGCCAAGATCACTCCATCGAACATCCCTAAGAGATCCTAAAAACACACCTTTTTCGGTATCCGGAATGGTATACGTATAACAATACCTGTAGTCCAGATCAATTTTTTTTACTGCTGACCAGTTGCCTGAAGCAGGATCTCTGAAAGCTATCTTAAAATAGCCTGGTTTTCCACCTCCGCTGGTGAGAAGGTACAACTTCCCTTTTTGATCGATGCCTGGGCTGAAGTAAGGCCAGTTATTGCCCGGATCCCAATCGCCCGGAATGTCCGTTGATTTAAAAATCAATTCACCGGGTTCGTTCATCCACAATTTCGGAGTGCCGTTTGGCCAGCAAACCACAAAAATCCTGTCATCAAGACCTCGCAACACCTGGGCAGGTTCACGACCTGAGTCTCCCTGGGCAACGACCTCCCAGCCATCAGGTGTTTTCATGACCAACCTGAATTTCCGAGTGAGTTCTGATGAGCCTTCAATGGTATAAACAGTGAATGATTTGCCTTCAGAAGTACGGATCACACTGCATTGATGTCCACCCCAACTGCTTGAGCCATCGCCTGTGGAAGCATCCGTACAGACCTCAATGAATCCATCGATATAAGGTTCATTCTGACTATTAATGTAGTCAGAGGAACCAATAAACAGGAAAAATGAGCGTACTAATGAGATAAAAAATCGCATCACCCGAGATTTCAATGCAATATACTGATTGTTTGGAAAAAAACAATTTTAGCTTATGGTCAAATATCAGTCCTGATCCAGATAAATGATCCTTTTGAATCGCAATGTGTCGATACCTGGCTCATTTTTTGACAATTGAATTCTGAATAATTCAATGATGATGGGATTTGTTTTCGCTATTTTATAATGTTTACCCCTAATAAAATTAACAGGTTGGTGGTTGATGTAAACATTATACATTTCCGAATAAGAAGAAATATCGTCATCGGTTCCAAAAAATATCTGTTTGGAAATAAAATCCTGAACAAATTTTCTGTGATCAAGACCTGTATACGAAGATGTATAATACTCAAGTAATAATTTGGTAGAATCCCGAAGAAACAACTCCTTGGAGAGTTCATTATCCTTATCTTCATGTTCAGGAATCTCGTTGATAGATTTTCTCAATACTAAAGAATTAGCCTCCGATTTTTGCAAGGCAATCTTATGGGCATTCTTCAGTCTAAGATCCAAATTGGCATTTTCTTCTCTTAATTCATTTAAAATCCATTGATAAGCAGTTTTACTATTGGAATACTGATGCCATTCAACGATCAAAACCATTAATAAGAATGCGTTGAGTATCGAAAGACTAAAAAATAGTATTTTAAACAGCTTACTTTTCATGCCTATCTTTCATGCCAGTGACCGGGTTTAAATATTCTGCATAGTATTTTTGCAGGTCGCCTTTATGAACATTTTCACGTTCAAACTGAATCTCTTCATTATCGTAATAAAATTTGAAATACAGATCATCAGTTTGCTGAAATTCGCATGCAAATAAGTTAAAACTGACCAATAAGCTATCTTGATTTAACAATCGGATCTCATTAATTAGTAATTTATAATCCGGCCATCCATGGTAAGGATTTTCCTGATAAATTTTCTCCAAAATTTTCCGGATTTTGTAAGTGTTTGGAATAAAGCCATGATGATATTGATTATCTAACTTAAATTTCTGGACCAGTGAATGATGTATGTCACTATTATAATTATTATCTGGGTCAATCCTTAATTCCTTGAATAATGTTTCGATTTCCTTCAATTGCCGGTATTCTGATGAACTTTTCGAAAACCAGGATTTATTTATACCCTTGTTCAATATTTCAACACGCTCTATCTCAGCATTAAAATATAAGATCTGAGCATTTTTATAAACCGATTTATTATGATGGAAAAAATAAATTCCCCCAAAAAGAGTCAACAAAAGGACTGTTTGCAAAATGATCCCCTTCATTCCCGCTCAATCCTTTATACATCTGACCGAAAATCCTGACTCCAAAGTCTGTAAATTTCTATAGAAATCATCATTATCATAACTCAGATGATGATAATATGAACGATCGGTATTGGAAAAAGTGGCGCTCCACCAGTAGCAAAATGAGCCGCGATAACTGAACAATCCATTGCTGCCACGACGACCTCCCGGAAGCGCTGTAAAACCTGTTTCATTTGTTGCGCCTTCATTGGGACCGAACCAATGGCCGGTGCCGGTTTCTTTCAGTTTACCTCCGTTGCCTTCCATACCTCCCAGATAATCAGTCAATTCACTAAACTCTGCCGTGCTTGGCAAATGCCATCCTGTTGGACAAACACCCTGCACGCCACTTGGATTGGAAGTACTGCTCGCAGCTCCGTTCATAGCTGCCGGCCAATTATACAATACACCGTAAACATCATAGTTTGTTGTCGCCTTTGCATCAGCCACCACAGTTCCATTATAGTCATAAACATAGTAATAAGGGCTTGAAACAGAACCGGTTGCTGATCCGGTCACTTGCGGCAAATATTTCAAATTTTCAGCCATCCACAACTGATTACCAATTTTCAGAACATTATAATGCTGACCATCTCTGTCATCAGTAAAGCCATAATGCAGCAATGCCGATTCTTCCAACGCTTCAATTCTTTCCAACAAGGCATCTACATACGCTTTGGTAACTGCATCAGAAGCATTGACCGGAGTTGCAACCGTCGTTGTGCCCGAGAATGACTTATTGCCTGTGATGGTTTGGTCACCAGTAAGTGTTACATCATCGGTTTTATCTTCATCAATATTTGCGGGTTTATTCAATATCTGAGCAGCTCCGTTCATAGCTTTCCAGTCCGCTTGAATATTTACCTCTGCGCCGTCAGCAATGCCTGCAAGTTTAGTTTTTTCTTCGGTCGTATAATCATTAGAGGATAAAGCTTTACCCGATTCTTTATCCACCTTGGTCGCTAAACCAGTTGTTAAGGATGAGGTAGTTGCCAATCCATTTAAATCCTGATCTCCTGTGTTGATGCCGGAAAGATTATTCAGATTTGAGATATCTGATGAATTGATTTTTGATGCCTGACTGTTCGCAAAAACAGGATCGCTTTCATTGGCAGCATCGGCTTTATGCGCATGCAAAGCATAAGGTACGCTAAGTAACTGACTGGTTCCGAATATGTTATAACTTGTCAGTGGAGGCTCCGAAGCCGTTTTTGTTTCAAGAAAATATGGTCCTTCAGCCCAATCGATGGCATGAAATTCCGTATTTCCGCCTATTTCAATGCTAACGAGACCATTGACGTTGGTATAGGGCGTTTGAGTTTCGGAGTAAACGATCGTGCCGGTTGGTGAACCCTGCCGGATATTGATTTCCATCCCAATTTGGCTATTGCTTACCAAAACATGGTTGCTGTTGCGGATTACAGCCTGGTAACTCATTTTGTCTGGTGATTGTGCCAACAGTGATGTGATGATCAGCAGACTCGCGAATGTGAAGATGATTTTTTCCATTATTTCTCTTTAAATTGTCTTCTGGCATTATGGAGTTTCTGAAAAAAACTGACTGACTGAACAATTTTTGAAATTATACCTTTCATTTACAGATAAAATTCAAATTTTGAATCTTTCAAAAAAAGTGTCTGCCCGCGCTTTCTTTGTTGAATACGTTTTTTCAAAAAACCCGGCGAAAGCCCGGACAGATTTAGCTTGTCTCAGGGATGTTTTACTTTCCTTCCATCCATTCAGTTATTCACTTCATGAAAACAAGGATTAAACAGCCACTTTACCGGACAGGCTAAACGAAATACATTCAGTTAGTCAATGGCGTTTTGTCGGGTTGATGAACAACAACATGCCGCCACCCTATTCTATCAACCCAACTCATACAAATTTAAGCAATTATAATCTAATCAAGCCATCCAACCTATCCTTTTTTCACTGTTGCCAATCTTTTTTTCTTTTATCAAAATCTTAGGTTTTTTGATTTTGTTGAATGGCTTTTGCAGGAATTAAATTGTCAACATGTTGGTAAAGCGAAATCCTGCTTTTTTCAATCAATTTGTGGGCAATCGATATAACATGGCAATTTAAGGAGAATTTGGAATATTATGCAATATATTCATAATGAGTTATTTACAATAACATGGTTTTTCAAATATAACAACCAGCTCTTTTCATATCCAATTCAATGATGTTGCATTTCAAAAAAATTCTGAGACGAACCAAACCTGAGCTTGCGCCTAATGGTCTTTTTTTGAAGGCATTTGCGCTATTGTATAGGCCCTAAAATATTCTGAAGCGTATACCATTTCAGCATTTGGTGCGATTTCTGGTTCATGAAACGGTGTTCTGTGGTGCTCTTCATTGAAACCAGCAATTTGGTTTAAGAAAATAACGGTCTGATAATCATCAAAAAGACTTTCGTTGATCGCTTTGTCCTGTCCAACCTTGGTATGCAATGTCCATGCGGTCCACCATTCCAGCCCGTGCCTTGCAATCACAATAGTTTGAGGGTCATTCCCGACCATTGGTTTCAGTTTTTTCAGGTCTGCAAATGCATTTTTGTCTACAACCGGAGTTTTGGGCTGTCCGGCAGCGGCGAAAATGGATAATAAAGTGAATACAAAAAGCACGACAGCCAGATTTTTTTGCAGTTTTGCTTTACTGACTGAAGCAATCTGTACGATCAGCAAAACCTGCGGGATGAACAAAAACAAACTGAGCCTTCTAAAGTATTCTCCATCCATCAATGGGAAGGAACATGCCAGTAAACTGATGATGGAAGCCATAAAAATAGCTTTTTGTTCTATCTTCAGTGTTTTGGAATCTGATCTGTAAACCAATATGCCCAAAATAGCTACAAACAAGGAAAACAGTATAAAAATGAAATCAGGAAGCGAAATCATTCCCGTAAATAAAGCTGGTTTTTCAAAAATCTGTTTCCAAAATGTGACCAGCCTGCTAAAACGGGCACTATCTATCATGAGTATACCAAGCAAGCTCAAAATTATAAGCATAATCGATGGAAGAATGGCTTTCTTACGATAGATGTATAAAACGCTTATGAGAAGAAAAAATAAAGCAAATACAAATGAGCCAAAATGTGTCAAACCGGTTAAAAGCAAAAAAAGAATGGATAAAATGAAGTCTTTTCTGCTTTTATTGATTTGAAACATCAAAAAATATGCAAGAAACCCAAAAATAAATACGATGGCGAGTGCATTTTTTTGCAAATCAGAGATCAGTATCAATGGGGAAAATGAAAGTACCGAAAATGAGAATATGCTCAATTTTATAAAATCCGATGATTGGTACAAACTCATCAATTTCCTTAGCGGAAAAAGTAACAAGGGCAACGAAACGCTGTCAACCAGTTTCACCACGTTGATAATCAACTGATCTGTTACTGCAAAACCAAACAAGGACATGATTTTTATGATGAATGCATCGAGGTAAAAAAGCAAAGGCATATCAGAAAATCCCAGATGCCCGGTTTCCAGAACCAATCTTACCTGCAGCGGGTAATAACCGCCATTGACCCCGGGAATGAGTTCCCACGAGAAATTAAATATAAGCCTGATGCTTAAAGATGCAATCAAGATGATGAATAACAGGTGCTTCAATTTCATAGGCACTTTAAATTACATCAGTGATTCATGGGATTTATGAAAGTTACATAGATTTATGAAATGCCAGTTCAGCCTAACCTGCCTTTTAACAAAAAACCAGGAATCATCCATATGGTTTCAGTCCCGGACACATCTGATGGAATAGCTCCAGTTCTGGTCTCCGGACGAATTATTGACCTTATCCCGCATAAAACCCAAATCGACACTTAAAAAACTTCCAGCCACCTTTTGATCCGGTGTAGAAGTCCAGAAAAACGCATACTTTCCCAAATTCGCAAATGAAGGTTTACTGTCTCTGCTGCCTGCAGGCAACACCGTCATACCACTATCATTGGATCTCGCCGCATTGCTTGTTCTCCAATACATTGGCGAACTATCTTTAAGATTTTTACCCACAGTTTTAATATCTCCGGATTTTCCGATCAGCTCATTCCATTCTTCGATTGCCGGAATATGCCAACTTTCAGGGCAAATACTTTTTTGATTACTGGTTAATGCCTTACCGGCATATAGTTTTCCGTATATGCTGTTCTGAGGATTGTTGTCATAGTACCAGGACATCCCGGCAAGATCGAAGTCGAGATTTTGGGCAAACCATTCCTTTTCTCCGATTTTGACTGTCCAATACACTTTATAATCCCGCGTATCAACCAAAGCATTATAATTTATCTTAGGGTTTAATTGTATGGGTAAGGTATTGAAAGAAAACACTTTGGAGGTCCTTAAAACTTTCCCTTCTTTTTTTTCCACTACTTTCCAGTAATATTTTTTACTGAGTTCAAGAATGACCGGCTTCTCTTCTCCATTTTGCAAATCGGTTTTGTACACGGGTGGATTGGCAGAAGTGCCAAAATAAAGATCATACTGGTGATCTGCCAAAGCATTCCATCTGATCACCCCTGTCTGCACATTTTTTGCATTGTCCACAGGCTGTATAGCTGAAATCTGAGTCTGTGCAAGGCAAAAATATCCGGTAAAAAAGGTAAATGAAAATATGAGAAATGCTTTTTTCAGGAAAATATTTACAATGCTGATCATATTGCTGTTTTTAATATTGATGAAGTAAGCTAACCATCAGATGATAGATTTCTATCCCTGGGAATTGGCAGGCAAAGGTAATTTTTTAAAAACATTTCTGGTCAATTCTGAGTATGCAAGTATGATTAAAAAGGTAATCATCGGGTTTTCTGTGCTCAGACTGAATTTTGAAATGACCAGATGTTTGTGTTTCATATCCTTCACTCAAACTGGAAAACAAAAACTTTTCAGTCTGCCAAGTATTAAAAATGAAATTTTATACATCCACGCTTCATATTTAACTTCCAAAGTTCAGGACTTCGGTCACAGAATTCTTCAAAAAAAACTGAATCAATTAAGGATTCATGGCAAAACCTATGAACCCAAATTTGTTTTCTATTGCAATACTGATCTGTTTGATTCAAATTTAGTCTTCTCTGAAATGTCTTTGCCCCCTAAATCCCCAATGACGTTTTCAGTCAGTATGCGCACTGACGTTTTCAATCAGTACGCGTCTGAAAGGGGATTTTTAATTTGTTGATTTTCAATCGTTTCCATTTAGTCTTGTGCTGATCTTTGACTTCAGTAGATTGGGGCAAAAAACGATTGAAAATCAACAAAATGGACTTTTCGGAATAGACTCAAAGATAGTTTTTATTGAGAAATGGGATCATTTGTAATTGATTTGGCAATTTAGTAAATAATCCCCAAAAATTATCCGGCTTACCCGGACAATTATTTCAAATTTACTACATATTAAAATTCGTATAATGATATAGAAATCCACCAACATTTTTGAAAGTGCAGATCTTATGATTATATTTATAATCCTTTTTCTAATGATAGTTTGGTTAAAAAGAAATTCAATTTATAATTTCTTGATTTATAAAGTACATAAAGGACTTGATTTGGTATCAACACAAATTTTATTCTGAATAATTCCTATTGATTAAAAGAAAAAGTTAAGCAAGATTTTTATAGGTCAGCAAAAAAAATAAATAAAATATATGTAGTTATTTAGGTGGTTAGCCAATTAGTCTGTTAGCCTNNACTATTGAGCTAAACAATTACAAATATATTTTGAATTTGATTGAACTTTGAGTGTCTTTTGATGCAAACCGACGTTTATTTTGACCGGATTTTGCAAGAATGAGTAATAATTCAGTAAGAACATCAAATGATCCAGAACCTTAGGATGTTTATCGTATGGAATGAACAAGAATTTAATAATCAGGATGTTAAGACATTGGTGTCTGTACAGATCAATCATCTTTGATCGATGAGATCTGTTGCTTTGAGGATCGGGGATCTTAAACCAGCTGAACATTGAATTTGAAACTTAAGGGGAAAACAGTTGGTCATAATGTTAATAGATCACCATGGTGATCCATACATAAAAACTGAAGGTAACTCGTTAAAGATTAAATCCAAATGCCAATGGTAAAAAGTTTCAAATAATTGTAAATCAATAAATTAAAATGCATGTTGTTTAATTCCTTTGCTTTTGGAGTATTTTTTCCTCTGGTGTTCGTCCTCTACTGGACAATCTTCAACAGAAAAAATGTAAAAGTCCGGAACTTGTTTTTAATTGCAGCAAGCTACATATTTTATGGATGGTGGGATTATAGATTTCTTTCCCTGATCATCATCAGTTCACTCATAGATTTCATTACCGGAAAGCATTTAAACAAACTCAATGTACAAACAGATGCGCTGCAAAACGATGCAACGAATTGCAAATCGATTCAACGACAAAAAAAATTATGGTTGTTATTAAGCATTGTCATTAACATCGGTTTATTGGGTTTTTTCAAGTATTTCAATTTTTTTGCAGACAGTTTGGCCAAATTGTTTGAATTGATTAATGTGCATTTTTCTGAAACAACCCTCAATATAGTCCTGCCGGTAGGTATTAGTTTTTATACTTTCCAGACTTTGAGTTATACCATTGATATTTATCACAGGAAAACAGCCCCGGCTAAGGACTGGATCCAATTTTTTGCCTTTGTCAGCTTCTTTCCACAACTGGTTGCTGGTCCCATTGAAAGGGCAAAAAACCTATTGCCGCAATTTGTTTCCCTGAAAAAACCAGACCATTTAGCCTTTCGGTCAGCGTTGTTGTTGATCGTCTGGGGATTTTTCAAAAAGATCATGATTGCTGACCGTCTCGCTGTATACGTTGAACAAGTCTATGAAAACCCAGCCCTCGCAAATGGATTTCCAATGTTTTTAGGAGTTATATTTTTTGCCTTTCAGTTGTATCTGGATTTCTCGGCATATTCCGACATAGCCAGGGGCACGAGTACTATGTTTGGATTTGACCTCATGCGCAATTTCAATAGTCCTTACCTGTCTACTTCCTTCGGGAACTTCTGGAAACGATGGCATATTTCGCTTTCGTCCTGGTTTATGGATTATGTTTATATACCGCTTGGAGGCAACCGAAAAGGACATTCACGTACCATAATAAATGTACTTATTGTTTTTGCAATCAGCGGTTTGTGGCATGGAGCAAATTGGAATTTTGTGATTTGGGGAACATTAAACGCCGTTTTCATGATCCTTTTGGATCCTGTCCTGAATTTAAACAGAATGAATTTGCCCCAATACTCCAGAGAAAAATTAATGCCCCACGTTTTAAAATCAATGTTAATTACTACCGCATGGGCGATATCACTTATTTTTTTCCGGGCAAAAGGTTTCCATGCAGCTATTGAAAGTTTCAAAAATCTGGGATTTTCAAATGTATCTGACATTGTGAACTTTGGATTGAATGACATCGAACTTAGATTTTCTTTTGTGCTCCTTATCATCCTGTTGTCTTGCGAAATTTTATGGGAATGGAAAGGCAGCAAGGTCGAAATCTTTTTTTATAAAATTCCAAGGGGTTTTCGCTGGGTTTTTTACCTTGTATTGGTACTGAGTATGGTTTATTTAGGCAAATACGGGTCAGGCAACGAGCACTCATTTATTTACTTTCAATTTTAGCATGAAATGAAAAAGCAGTTGAATATCAGACAGACACAACCCGTGGAGGTACCAGTACCAAAGCCAAAAACCTTTAACTGGTGGAAGTTTTCGATAAAAATTTTTGCCTTGTTTTTCATGGTAGTTTTCGTCATCATTTTCACAGACAAAAAAGGCTTTTTCACCGCTGATCAGACCAATAACCATATAAGAAAAAAGTGGGCTTCTTTTTACGATTTTACCAAAAATAAAGAGGTAGATGTCATTATTCTGGGTAATTCACACATTATAACAGGTGTAGACCCTTTTGTCTTGTCCAATGCTACGAGTTCTACATGCTTTATTCTGGGTAATTCAGGCACAGGGATCATTGATGCCTGGTTTCAATTGGGCGAAGCATTGAAGCAAACACAACCAAAATTGGTCATTCTGGAAACATTTTGTATCAATGATCAGGTTAAACATGAAGGTGAAGACATTCCCTACCTTCAAAGTTTTGATGCACAAAAAAATGTGTTTTACAAATTGAAAAGCATGCCCCAATTGTTTCACAGCGACAGTTGGGTTGAAGCTTGGTCACCCACCATTCGCAATCATTCTTTTATATTCACCGATACTGCAAGGATCAAACATAACCTTCAAAGACCCAGAGATCGTAAATCACCAAAACTCGATTTAGGCAGATTTGCACGCTTTGGTATTGGCCTGCAAGACAGTACTTTACAGAAATATGAGGAATCTGGAGCGCATGTAAATGGGAAAGAATACCAAATCTCCGATTTTTCCAGGAAGTATCTCAGGAAAATTATGAATATGTGCAAGGCAAAAGATATCCAGGTATTATTCCTTAGTGTTCCTATGTACTATCAACATATCAGTAATTATGAAATACTGAAAAAAACTTTAAACAAGGAACTGAAAAAATACCCTGAAGCAAAGTGGTTAGATTTGCAAATGCCTTACGATACCACCATCTACACTCCTGATAAGTTTGAGAATACCTATAGCGCCAATCAGCACTTGTCAAACCTGGGGATGATGGTCACTGCGTACAAGTTAGCAGGATTTATCTCTGAAAATTATCCAAATCTGCTGCCGGACCGTTCAAAAGACCCCGTTTGGATCGAGGATTTCAAATCTACCGAACATTTTGTTTACAACCAGTATGTCACAGGAGGAATGAAAGGATATGCATCCATTCTTAAAGATAAAAAAATAGGTGGTTTTCATATCCGGGAATTGGTCTTACAGGAAAACAAGGAAAGCAACAGACTTCTTTTGAAAATTGCCCGCCAAAAGAATTTACCTTCAGTGTTGAATGTTCAATTCAATGTCAATATGTTGGGTAACCAATTTAATTCAGCGCTTCAAATGAACAGCATAAAGGAAATTATGCATCCACAACACCAGATATATATGGTTGATTTAAAAAAAGAAGTAAAGATCAATACGATAGTGGGCATTATGGATTGAAGGGATCATGATCCGGTTCAAATAGCATGACCCTTGAAAACATGAAGAATTTATTACATGTTTTTCAACATAGGATCGAATTCGATAAAAAGTTATGAGACAAAAAAAAACTGAATTGACACCCGGGTTTGAACCTTGGCTCAGTTTTTCACCCTCAGAAAATGAAAATCTCATGAAAGAAGTAAACAATTTACACGACTTAATGACTTTTATATGAAAACAACATCAAAAGCTTTCTTGCTGATATTTTTTTCAGGAGGACTCACATATGGGTTTTTCCTGTTGCTAACTGATTTAGTATTTGGTTATGAACCAAAACTAAAAAAATTCATTTTTTCATCCATATTTTTTGGCGCTCTGCTATCGACCGTTTTTTTGTCTTCTTTTATTACCCGGTTAAGGAAAAATGGCATTAAGGATGTGTTGTGGGAACATCTGAAGGTCGGGCAAAAGCGCATTTTAAAAACAAGATTGAACATAGATGAATTGATGGCATTACTGAAAAGAGATCCCATCTATGGAAAAATGAATATTCTGGAAATTGAAAAGGGAATTATGTTCAAAACAGGTATCAGCCTGGAATCCTGGGGCGAAGTGATCAAAATCATCCAGCTAACCGAAAATGATCATGAATTTGAATATGAGGTTTCAAGTCGGCCCCGATTGAAAACAACTATATTCGATTTTGGAAAAAATCTTGAGCATATGATCCGGATAGAAAAATTATTTTTGAGCATTTTATAGCTGTATAGACAAGAGTGTGTAAAACAAATTACCATCCCCGGATTTCTCTCTCCGTGGTTGAGATGATCGTTGTGGTTGGTCCGCCAAGCATTTAACAAAACCATGTATACACTGGCCATAGCAAGAGATATATCCACAGATTTCCTTACATTGACACGCATTTTTGAATACCCCGAATGCTACTCCCCATTTTACAACATGCGTTACTTATTTTACAATTAGCCTTACGCTTTTTACATCATGCACCCTTATTTTTTGTAAAAAATAATTTGAAATTATTCTGGCTAAAGAAATTATGGCTCAAGCTTATGAATCACTTCCAACTAAGGCTCATTCCCAAAATCAATCTTCATCCCGATAGTTACAAATTTTCCCGGAAATACCTTAGATTTGGAACTTTTCACCGGTAATACCCGTGAAACGTAAAGCATAACTTTCGAATATTTAATCCGGACTTATGGGCAAACTATTCAGCATAATTGGCATATTTACCATCCTGACTTTACTCAGTTGCGAAAAACATAAAGTCAACGCACTTTCATCCTCAGCCGGAACGATTGAATTTTCTTCATCAGGCGGAATAGCCAAATTCATTCTGGAGACAGATGCTCCATCCTGGAAAATAAGTCATCAACCTACTGAATGGTTAAATGTTTCGCCCACCGAAGGTACGCTTGAATCAACGGAGATCACATTGACCGCACAAAGCAATACAGCCAGTTACCGCTCTGACACGCTTACGCTGACTGCCGGCAATGCAGATCCGGTTCAGGTTTTTGTACATCAATCAGATCCTCAGTACCTTTATACCATCACCACTGATCCGGTAGAAATCTATCTTGGCCAAAAAAGTGCCTCCACGACCGTCAGGATCAGCACGGACGCGCCTGCATGGAATATTCACAACAGCAACGATTGGATCCAATTGAGCCAATCTTCCGGTTCAGGCAGTTCCGCCACGATCAGTTTGACCACTACTGACAACAATTCGATCAATATCAGGGGCGGATTGATCACCATCCAGGCGGATCAGGCCAGGGATGTAAATGTTCTGATTTATCAGCAAGGAAAGCTTTTTCCTGATTATAACACTGATCCCATAGCTCCTGATGCAAGCGGTATGACTTCCACAGCTGCTCAAATAGCTGCCAAAATAAACGTTGGATGGAATATAGGCAATACCCTGGAAGCCATCGGAGGAGAGACTGCATGGGGCAATCCGATGATCACTCCGGAATTGATCCAACTGGTTAAACAAAGTGGTTTCAACGCCATCCGCATACCTTGTTCATGGAATCAGCACCTCGAAAACACTTCCACTGCCAAAATTAAACTCAGCTGGCTCAACCGCGTTAAACAAGTGATACAGTATTGCGTGGACAACGATCTGTATGTGGTGTTGAATATACATTGGGACAACGGTTGGCTGGAAAATAATGTCACCATTGAAAAACAGGAAGCAGTCAACGCGAAGCAAAAGGCATTTTGGGAACAGATCGCTACCCATCTGAGGGATTTTGACGAACACCTGATATTTGCCGGGGCCAATGAACCCAACGTGGACAACGCGACTCAAATGGAAGTGCTCCAAACATACCATCAGACATTTATAGATGCTGTCAGGTCAACTGGCGGGCGCAATGCTTACCGGGTTCTGGTGGTACAGGGTCCGTCAACGGATATTGAAAAGACGAGCGATCTTATGCATTCTTTGCCGGAAGATCAGACTGCCAGCAGAATCATGGCGGAGATACATTATTACACGCCTTATCAATTCTGCCTGATGGATTCAGATGCGGATTGGGGAAAAATGTTTTATTATTGGGGTATGGGCTTTCATTCTTCGACTGACCCATCCCGCAACGCAACCTGGGGTGAGGAAGCCGAAATGGAACAATTGTTCAGCCGGATGAAAACAAAATTTGTCGACAAAGGCATTCCTGTGATCCTGGGTGAATTCGCAGTGATCAAAAGGACCTTCCTGACCGGTGAAGCTCTAAGCTTACATCTCGATTCCAGAGCGCATTATCTCAATTTCCTGACAAAAAAAGCCAGGGCCAATGGCTTGCTGCCATTCTATTGGGACGCCGGAAATATGGGAGCCAACGCATCTGCGCTGTTCAACCGACAAAACAATACGGTGTTTGATCAGCAGGCATTGGATGCGATCATCAGCGGAGCGAGAAAATAACAATGTATTTCAATTACAAAATTTGTGATCAGAAAAAGTATAAATAGTTAAAAAAAAATTCTTGATGATGGCAGAAATAATTGCATTCGGACTTTTAAGCATCACTTCATTTTTTACTTTGATCAACCCTTTGGGTACCATGCCTGTATTTATGTCCATGACCGCACAATTGTCCGTTGAGAACAGGAATAAAACAGCCAAAAAAGCATCTGTCGCCTCCCTCATCACCATCATAGCATTTGCATTTACAGGGCAACTTCTTTTTGAATTTTTTGGAATCTCAGTCAATAGTTTCCGCGTGGTAGGCGGTGTCATTTTCTTTGTCATGGGCATGGATATGCTTCAGGCCAGGCTTGGACAGGTTAAGATTAAAGATAATGAAGTGAAAAGTTATATCACCGACATCTCTATCACTCCTTTGGCCATACCTATGATCTGCGGTCCCGGTGCCATCACCAATGCGATCGTTTTGATGGAAGATGCAGATTCCCTTGTAAAAAAAATAGTGTTGATCAGTTCAATCATTCTGATTATGGTTCTGACTTACATCATTCTGCTCAGTTCAAACAAACTGATCAGATTCCTTGGGCAAACCGGGATCAATGTCATGATGCGGATCATGGGATTGATCGTCATGGTGATCGCCGTTGAATTTTTCTTCAGCGGTCTTAAACCTATTCTCCGGGATATTTTCAATTTATAATTACGATTCACAATCATTATTTGGCCATTTAAATTAATGTCAAAAGATTTGCTTGCATTTTTTGGTTAAATCATATATTTTTGTTGTTGAAAACAATAAATGAATGAAAATATTTTTCCAAATCTGCCTGATTTTTATATCAGGATATGTTAGTGCACAACATGACACCTGGTATATTACGCGTGGTCCCGACACAGATGAAGTTGCCTGGGCCGTGGATGTTGATGATTCCGGAAATGTATACTGGGCTATTGACCAAAAGGATAAATGGCCATTTTGGTATTATAATGTTGTTGTTCACAAATTTGATCCTTCGGGCAACGAAATCTGGAAAAGCACTTCGTGGGACAACGGAACCGGATTTAATGACATTGCTTTTCTGGCAAAGGTAGAAGGAAACAGTCTTTATCTCGGAGGAAGAACGGATTCCACAGCCAACAACAATATATCCGGCGATGCTTTGCTGATGAGATACAATATTTTGGACGGCAAACTGGACTGGGCTAAAAACATCACTCCCTGGCCGGATTATGGTTATCAGGAAATAGACGGAATTTGTGTTCAGCCCGATGGTATTTATCTCACCGGCTGGACCAAAGGACAATTGACGGACATGGATTTCCTGATCCAGAAAGTTGATTTTTCGGGCAATACCATCTGGGTGAATTCGTGGGATTACAACCAAAATAAAAAATTCGACGGTGCCAATGGCCACATGGCTATGGATGATCGTTACATATATACGACAGGTCATGTCAACCGTACCAATATTCTTTCTCTGGATGGAGCCGGAGTTATGGCCAGTTTTGACAAAACGGATGGGAGAAATCAATCCCTAGTGTTTTGGGATGGTTTTTCCTTTGATGATCCACTGGGAATGACCATGAGTTCAGATTCCATGTTGTATATAGTCGGATATAGTGCCAGTTACGGCAATGGTTCACAGGTTTACACCAAAAAAATTACACGATCCGGTGAAGTTTTATGGACCAGGCTTTGGGGTGGATCCGGCACCGAAGATTGCCGGTCAGTAGCGACAGATGGGGACAGCATTGTTTATGTGGTTGGGGCAACCGGCAGTTATGGACATGGAGGAAAGGATGTTTTTGTGTTAAAATATGACGTATCAGGCACATTGCTTGATTCATTGATTTGGGGTGGCGCTTATGATGAGACCGCAAAAGATGTGGTTTTTCATGAAGGTTATTTATTCATTACAGGAGAAACAAAAAGTTTTGGCAATGCGCTGATCACAGGAGATCATACAAAAACGGATGGCTTACTTTTAAAAATTGACGGAAGAAGGATGCGTGCTCCGGACGTTTTGATCAATGATATCGCTGAACTTAAGGGAGAAAATCATCCAAATATAACAGCTTTCCCCAACCCTTTCACGCATAATTTTATACTGAAAACTGACTTTTCACTGATCAATGCGAGTCTGTACTTCTTTAATTTGACGGGGCAATATGTCAGGCGGACAGATCACCTCTCGGGAAATTCCATTTTAGTTGAAAAAGAAGATCTGGTTCCTGGTTTGTACTTTTTCAGATTGATGGAAGGCATGGATGAATTGGCAACAGGGAAAATAGTTCTCTCCGAATAGATCTCATGATCATTTATAAAAATTGAGTCTACTTCGAAAAGTCCGATTTGTTGATTTTCAATCGTATTTTTGCCCCTATCTACTGATGTCAAAGGTAAGCACAAGACTAAAGGGAAACGATTGAATATCAACAAATTAAAAGTCCTCTTTTAGGCGAGTACTGACTGAAAACGTCAGTGCGCGTACTGACTGAAAACGTCATTAGGGATTTAGGTGGCAAAGACTTTTCGGAGTAGACTCAAATTTTTTTTTAAAAATCCCGGAGAACCAATAAAAAGCTTTCAATTAATAATCGAATTTTACCTGTGAACACCATTCATTCTGAAAAATTTCCTTTTATAATAAATAATAAGTTAATTTGTTGCAGCAAAATTATTCTGTCACGGACGAAATAATTTATTTATTCGCTTTACCAAACAAAATCTAATGATAAGAATTCTACTGATCACATTGATATCTTTTTACTGGCAGTGTTCATTTACTCAGGGATCTGACCGAAAATTACTTTTCATCGGTATGGACGGTTGCAGATGGGATGCACTGGAAACAGCGGCAACTCCGGCATTGGACGAATTGCAATCACATGCCATTACCAACATAGATGGATTAACAGAATATCCGACTTGGAGCGCTACAGGATGGAGTGGCATGTTGACAGGAGTCTGGCATACCAAACATGGCGTAACGGAAAACTCATTTACGGGGGCAAATTATGCCAAGTATCCGGATTTTATTTCAAGGATAGAAGCTTATCAGTCTGACCTCAACACCTATTCGGTGGTTCATTGGTCGCCCATTAATACCAACATCGTTCAATCTGTTGATACTGAAGTCAACGTTTCTTCAGACCTTGCAGTGAAAGAGGAAGCAGTCAGAATCCTAACAGATCTGGATCCTGATGTGCTTTTTGTCGCGTTTGATGATGTAGATCATGCTGGCCATGTTCATGGTTTTTTACCTACAGCTTCAGGTTATCTCGATGCAATTGAAATCACGGATGGATACATCTCAGAAATTCTTTCTGCCCTGCATAACAGACCCGGATATGCTCATGAAGACTGGCTGGTCATAGTCTCAACAGATCATGGAGGAATTTCCGCCGGACATGGAGGCGGAACTCTGGAGGAAAGGAGTATTTTCACTATTTTCAGTCACCCTGATATCAATGGTATAAGGAATTCCAGGACTATACGGACGTCAACAGGTATATTCAATGAAGCTCAATTTCAACCGGGCACTTTTGCATCTCCCATTGATCAATCACCTTTTCTTTTTGGAGAAAATCAGGATTTTACCATAGAATTATGGGTGAAGGCCTGGGTCTACTCAGAAGATCCGGCTTTTATCAGCAACAAGGACTGGGATCGGGGCTACTACAAAGGTTTTGTAATTTCAGCTCAAAGCGGGCAATATTGGAAGGTTAACATCGGAGACGGAACAGACCGTCTGGATATCCAGGGAGGATTTATAGAGCCTGGAAAATGGCATCATCTGGCAGTGAGTTTTGACAGGGACGGATGGATGACTGCTTATGAAGACGGTGCAGTTGTCGGATTTGCACCTATGGAAAAAATTGGAACGATCGATGCAGGTTTGCCTTTGGTGATCAATCAGGATGGAACCACTACTTACGCCATTGATTTTGATGGGTCTTACAAAGACATCAGGATCTGGAATGCAGTTATTGCAGAAAACACTTTGGTCCGGTGGGCCAATGTACCCATTACCCCAGATCATCCAAACTACCATAACTTATTAGCGAATTGGAAATGTTCCGACGGGACAGGCAATCAGCTGAAGGATTCCTCAGTTCATGCCAATCATTGTCAGGTTACCGGTTCGGTTAACTGGAAAACCAACCAATCAGATACATTCAGAATATTTGATTACTCTGAGTTGCCTCGCATCACCGATAATGCACTTACGGCGCTTGGCTGGATGTGTGTTCCTGTACAGTCAGTCTGGGATCTGGATGGTAAAAACTGGCTGGAAGCTTGTGATCAAACCTTCGTTAATCACTATTCTGTTTCCTCATCCATGACCATTTTTCCCAATCCTGCAGGTGATGATTTTACGATTGACCTGAGCGATTTTGGAGATGTGAAACAAATGCTTATATATGATTTTACCGGGAGATTCATCAAACGCATGATGCCTGATAATAACTCCGGATTATCAAAAATAGATATAAGTGATTTGCACAAGGGATTGTATTTGCTCAAAGCAGATAATGGTGAAAATGTAAAGGTGGTGAAGGTGGTAAAAAAATAGCATAATTTAGGCGCTTAGTAGCTAAACCTAACCAACATGTTGTTTGTTTTTGATGTTAGTTAGTCCATTTTTTCTGTTCAAAATTCCCGCAAAGCGGCTTATTTTGGGGCTTACCAACAAAAAACATAGTGTATTTAAAGTCAAAATGATGTTTTTTTGGAAGAACTTTAAAGAAATCTGGAGTAAGAAATAAAGCAATACAGAATATTTACCCCGTAGGATATATATCCAACGGGGTGAACCCCGTAGGATGTAAATCCAACTGGGCAGGCAAGGATTAACGATTTTGAATTTTGGATTTTAGTATAAAATACAAGATCTGAAATCGTTAATCGGTGTTCCT
>DDTL01000022.1 GCA_002344345.1 Saprospiraceae bacterium UBA2365 | reverse complement strand
TATCAGCAAAATTTTTTGACGTACCTAAAATATAACTACATGATTAACAATAATATATTTTGACGGTACTTATAACAAACCAACAGCTGCAAATTCCATACTTATACTATTAAGTCGCTGGTGAAAAAACCGGCAACGGCTGTAAACAAAAGGCTTCAATAATTTTCCATTCAATATATTTAGAATTAATCTAAATTGGGGGGGTAATTTTTCTCACATAAATCATTGACAATCTGCTTTATTTATAGTACATTGCCTCTTGATTTTATTACAACAGTTTTACCGGAATTGAAACTGACCACTCGATTGGAAATATTTGTTCACATTTAAATTTTCATCCAATGATAGATTCTTTAAGTTTTTGCATACTGAATAAGGTGTAAAAACCGGCAGTTTTCCCTTTCTGTCGATATCGAAAAAACCTAAATAAAACATTGCCCTGTTTGTGGGAACAGAGCAACGTAAAATATAAATCTTCCCAATCGGGAAAATAAACCTAACTACAATATTATGAAAAATTTTGCATTATTTCTAATTTTATTTTTTCTTACAATTGTTTTAACTGTGAATTCCTGCAAAAAAGATGAAATTATTTTAAATGATCCTAATACGGATATCACTAACCCAACTTCAGACAATAATGGTTTATGTTATCCAAGGAATTTAAGTAATGATTTTGATTCTGTCGGTATTTATCATAATGACATTTTGGATGAGTTTGCTGAACATATTGATCCCAGAGGAACCTTATCTGATGCTTTTGATGTAATGGATTCTGTTCTGATCTCGGAATTTGGGAGTTGGGTACAACCTTATTTGCTGGATTCAAGTGATGTTGCATTATATTTTGATGGTCTTGAGGAAGATACATTAAAAACTTTTATCTCAGGTCTGTCTACCTCATCAACTGACAAGTATTATATGACTGAGTTGGTTGATATTTTAGCCAGATTCGATGGTTCAAATGCTTGTGATATCATTGATGATATTAAAGATATGGAGGAGTTATTATTAAACAATTATGATCCGGAAGATTTGCCAGGCACTTTTACTATGGCATCTGCAGGCAGATTCTCTGCTTACTATTGGGAAAATTATACATTTCCACAAAGTAGATGGGATTGGAAAAAGTTTTGGATGGTTTGTGGCGATGCAGTCGGTGCGGCAGCTGGATTTTTTACCGGATTTTACAGCAGTACACCACCTAATGTAATAAAAGGTATTGCAACAGCTGTGACAGTTTCAACATCAACAAGTAAAACTGCAGGAGATCTTTATGATTTATTCACTAAAGATTAATAATTTTTATGAAAAATAGTTTTCGGTTTATTATATTTTGGTTTTGGGCAATTTGCCCTAATTCACAATTAATTTCTCAAATAACAACAATACTAACAAGTTCAGACGACTTGCCAAATTGGCTAATTTCAATGGATTTATTATTTTCGAAACAAGAAGAAAGTATAGATCCAAGATTAGATTTGGCTTTAGCAGAATTGAATGTAAACAACCTGAATTATTTGGTTGTCGAAGGCGAGCCTCAAAAGGTGTTATTAAAGGACAAAAATGATTATCTGTATTGGGTATTGATCGCAAACAGACAGGATTACTTCCTGCTTTGCGCAACTCAGACATTGAATGATCCTTGCCGGTGTCTTGACAGGTTCTATTTGTATATTCCTGATAAAAATCTGCTCCAAAAGATCAAACCCTGGTACGCCTGGCCTTCACTGGCCAAAAAGAATCTGGTCAAAACACTCAATAGTTATTCTTTGGAAACATTGAATGCCAATGACTTTGCGACGTATTGTGAATTGATCACCTATTTGAAGAAATGAAGAAACGTAACGAGGCCGTTGAGGGAACGACCTTTTTGTAGCTCTTGTTGGTTGTATTCACCAACAAATCTCCGTTCTGTCTGGATGGCTTTTTTTGCATAAAAATAGCAAATTTGACGTTTAGTCAGATAACCGCTTCTTTTCTTTAATGATAAGTTAAGAATTGAAAAAAATAACCTAAACATTTTGGCTTGTTCTTTTGTCCTTTTCCAGTGTTATATACTCGTTAAAAAGCTACTCCTGTTTACCTCATTTAAGCCTTGAAAAAGAACAAAATTACTTCGCCAATTCTGCATATCTTATTTATTTACCATTCCTAAACCATAAAATTTTACTTCCTGGAAGAAATTAATAACGGATCAAAAGTGAAATTCCCTTATTTTTGCCAGCATTCATAAGTATTATCTCCAAAAAAAATTGAAAAAATCAATCAAAATAATCATTCTTCTGTTGCTGAATCTGAGTATTGTCACTGCACAGAAACAATTGGATATTTTATTGGGTGAACTCGACAAAACCATAAGTGAAAAGTCGGTATACAGTGAAATCAGAGAACGCAGGATTGACAGCTTACAGACATTGATCAATCAGGAAGCTGACCTGAAGAAAAGGTATGACATATATCAGTTGCTTTTCAAAGAGTACAGACATTACAACATGAACTCAGCTTTGTCTGTCGCTGAAAAAAAACTGCTTATCGCTGAAGAGTTAAATGACAAACAGCTGGTATATTTTGCGAAGATGAACACTGCCGAGATACTCGGCATCATGGGAATGTATAAGGAATCTCTTGACATTACAAATAATATTGTTCGCAAAAAACTTGATAAGGAATATTGGCCTTATTATTTCCATCTCTATCATTCTCTTTATTCATTGATGTCTGCAAATTCTTTGACCCAGTATGAAAAGAATAATTATGACAAGTTAATCAGTCAATACAAAGATTCCATTCTGCAAATTATTGATTTAAATTCTCTGGGATATCAGTTAGTAAAGAATGGAAAACTCCTGGAACAAGGGCGTTATGAAAAAGCATTGCATTTGATGAACCAATGCTACAATGAACATCAAAACGATGATGTGAGCATGGGCATGATAGCTTATGGATTATCACAAGTTTATGAAAAAAAAGGTAATAAAGAAAAAGAAATGCAGTTTTTGGCTATTTCAGCAATTTCTGATCTGAAAAAAGCAGTTAAAGGCTATATTGCACTCAGAAAATTAGCAGTAATTCTTTTTCAGGAAGGTCAAATTAACAGAGCATATACATATATTAAATGCTCTTTGGAAGATGCATCATTTTGCAATGCGAGATTCAGGGTGCTCGAAATTTCTGAAACTCTGCCAATTATAACTGCAGCTTATGATAAAAAAATTAAACAAGAGAAGCAAAGACTGATAAAATATTTAGGTTTGATATCCATCCTGTCCGTCATATTGGTCATCAGCATTTTTTTAATTTGGAGGCAGATCAATAAACTTTCTTTTGCCAAAAAGTCAATGCATAACCTCAACGAGGAATTGAAACAAGTGAATAAGGATCTCGATCATCTTAATAAGCAACTTTCAGAGACTAATCAGATCAAAGAAGAATACATCGGCTCGGTCTTTAACTTTTATTCCGATTATATCAATAAACTTGAAAAATTCAGGCTCAATTTAAATCACAGTTTGGTCACCAACAAGTTGGAAGAAGCAAGAAGAATGACAAGTTTATCACTCGTGCCTGCTGAACTAAAAGAGTTTTACAAAAATTTCGATGCAATTTTTCTAAATATTTTTCCAAACTTTTTAGAAGAGTTCAATGAATTGCTTAAAGATAATGAAAGAATTTTGTCCAAAACGGGTGATATTCTAACACCCGAACTCCGGGTTTTTGCTCTTATCCGTCTGGGTATAACAGATAGCAGTAAAATTGCGAGTTTTCTCCACTATTCTCCCCAAACTGTTTATAACTACAAACTCAAAATTAAAAACAAACTCAAAGTCTCTAAAATTGAGTTTGCTGAAGCCATGCATAAAATTGGTAAATAAAAGCAGGATCACTCTCCTTAACACAAAGGAAATACCTACTTTTTATATCTTTTTTAAATTTTATAACTTATAGAATATCTGTTATTTAACAAGATATTCTATAGTTTTTTAATCTACCCAGGCAGTCTACCTGAAGGCGCAGTTTGCTAAAAGTGCAGTTATCTTTGCATAAACTAATTATTTAAATCATGGTAATAATATTTACAAAAATTCTGAGGCGGATTACCCTGTTGGCTTTAGCCGTGATATTTAACTTTTTTGCTCTTAACGCACAAAATGTTAAAATGATATCGATCGCGGGTTATGTACAAGATACTCGTGGGGAAGCGATTATTGGTGCATCCATTATTTCAAAAAGCACGAGTAATGGAACAATTAGCGATATCAATGGGAAATTCATGCTTAATGCACCTGAAAACGATACACTTGAGATTTCATTTTTGGGCTTTCTAACCCAAAAATTTTTAGTTCAGAATTATGAAACAGGTTTAAAGGTAATTTTGGCAGAAGAAGTCAAATTGCTGGATGAGGTTGTGATCATCGGGTACGGACAAGTTAAAAAAGGAGATGTTACAGGCTCTTTAACAACAATTAAACCAGATGAACTGAACAGGGGAATGCGCATGACCGCTCAGGATGCCTTGATCGGCAAAATTGCAGGTGTTAACATTGTTCCGGGTGATGGTTCTCCGGGAAGTATAGGTACTATCCGTATCCGCATGGGTGCCTCACTTTCTGCATCAAATGACCCTTTAATCGTAATTGATGGAATACCTGCAGCAACCAGTTCCCCGTTAAGCTCTATCAACCCTAATGACATCGAGTCCTTTACAGTACTTAAGGACGCCTCCGCTACGGCAATTTATGGTTCCAGGGCTTCCAATGGTGTCATCATCATCAATACAAAAAGAGGTAGTGCTACACCATCAAAAATCAAAATAAACTATGTTTCCAATTTCTCTGCAACGAAATTGCCAGGATATTATGATGTTTTGACAGCCGAAGAATACCGACAGGCTTTTAACGAAAAAGCAAATATTCCATCCGGTTTTGAATTGGGCAACGAAAGTACGGATTGGCAGAAAGAGATTTATCAGACCGGTCTGGGAATGGATCATAATTTGTCAGTTTCAGGAAACACACTGGATATTCCATATCGAATTTCTTTTGGCCATCTCAATCAGAACGGGACACTAAAATATAACAATTACAAGCGGTTTAATGGCGACATAGCTTTGTCACCCAGTTTTTTCAAAAACCACTTAACAATTGACCTGATATTGAAAGGTAGCCTGGAAAACAATATTCCTGGCTCAACCGGCGTAATCAGTGCAGCTACTTATTTTGATCCTACAAGGCCTATTTTTCAGACTTATCCCGATGATATGGGTCTGGGATATTATATGTGGTTGAATAAAAACGGCACCCCTATAAACCTCGCATCAAGCAATCCTGTTTCCGACCTTGAACTTATTGAAAAAGAAGGTAATATTAAGCGTTCAATTGGAAATTTTGCATTGAATTATAAAGTTCATAACTTCGAAGATCTGAGTATGAAGGTAAGTTTTGGTTATGATGTGATCAACAGAAGATATGATGAGATGGTTCCGGATAAAGCTCCTTCAATGTATACGGGCAACAGGAACGATGGAAGAGGAAAGGTGTATTGGTCCGAAAATGCTAATAAGAATTATCTGTTCAATTCTTTATTGAGCTATGCAAAAGATATCAACTCAAAAAATAATATCTCAGCCATGGCGGGTTACGAATGGCAAAGATTCTGGTATCACCATGATTCCGAAACCATTGTAAAAGATGTTGTTGATAACTCTGATCCGGATCAGGACCATTTATATCTTCTTTCTTTCTTTGGAAGATTGAATTATGCATATATGCAAAAATTACTGCTAACTGCATCTTTCCGGGCTGATGCGACTTCACGGTTTGCACCTCAGAACCATTGGGGTTATTTCCCGTCTTTGGCGTTGGCTTACCGTCTGACAGAAGAAAAATTATTTAAAAATATTGATTTTCTTTCCGATCTGAAAATCAGGATCAGTTACGGACAGACAGGTCAGCAGGATATTGGCGGTTACCATCCATACCTTGGAACATATTCCATTTCAACCAATGATGTCCGTTATCTTTTTGGAAATGAATGGGTAAACATGTATAGACCCAATGGATATGATCCGAACATAAAATGGGAAACTACCACGACTTACAATGCAGGTATTGACTATGGTTTTTTGAATAATCGGATTTCAGGAACCATTGATGTTTTTAAGCGATACACCTTCAACTTGCTTAATGAAATATTTATTCCTGCCGGTAGTAATTTTACAAACAGCTTTTCCACTAATATTGGAAATATGGAGGGACATGGTGTAGAACTTGGATTAAACCTGGTGCCCGTTAAAACATCTACCTGGGAATGGATATTAAATGGAAATTTCACTTATAGCAGATCAATTATCACTAAACTGAATGTAATTGACAGAGAGGACAGCTGGGTAAATACAGGCACTGAAACCCGCAGATCTTATCAAATACACAAGGTTGGAGAGATGCCAAATACCTTCTTCCTATTAAGCCAGGCTTATGATGAAAATGGCAAACCAATTGAAGGAAAATACATTGCTAAAGACGGAACAATAACGGATGTTCAAACCGATGCCAATAAATACATCACAGGTAAAAGTTCGAGGGTTCCTTATTTCTACGGAATATCCACGAGGTTCCGTTTCAGGCAGTGGGATCTTGGTCTCAGTGGACATGGCAGTTTCGGAAATTATGTATTTAATTACCAGGAAGCCAAACAATCAATCGCATCAATGATCAGTTCCGAAGGCGTTTCCAGTAATATTTCACATCAGGCATTGGATCGTGAATTTAAACAGGAACAATATTTTTCAGATTTGTTCCTGGAAGATGGTTCCTTTTTCCGGTTGGATAATATCTCATTGGGATATACGATTAAGAAGTTGGGGAATGCCCGGAACAGTCCACTGAGAATAGCATTTAATGCACAAAATGTGGCACTATTCACAAAATATTCAGGAGTTGATCCTGAAATTTATAACGGTATTGATAATTCAATCTATCAGCGTCCAAAGATTTATACGGTGTCAATTAATGTAAATTTTTAATTAGTTCTTAAATCAACATGTAATTCTATAAAAATAAACTTATGAAAATTAAAATCTTCATACAATCAATTCTCATCGTTGGTTCTTTGGTATTGTTTCAGTCCTGTCTTGATGATCTGAACACATTGCCCTTGAATGAGAAAATACTTACCAGTGATAAGGTGTATGTTTCTGCTGCAGCTTATAAAGGTGTTTTGGCAAAATGTTATGGTTCACTAATCTTAAGTGGACAGCAAGGACCTAGTGGAAATCCGGACCTTGTCGGAATGGATGAGGGATATAGTTGTTATACACGCGCGGTTCTCTATTTGCAGGAATGTACTACTGATGAATTACTATTCCATTCAGGATCATCCCAGGGCAGCCGGGACTACCTATTCATGACATGGAATGCCGGTACTCAGATAACCCGGTTCTCCTACTACCGTCTTTTCATGACAATTGCATATTGCAATGAATTCCTCCGGGAATCAACTGACGAAAAATTAAACGACAGGGGACTTTATGACGCTTTAAAGAATGATATTCCGTATTTCCGTGCAGAGGCCCGCTTTATCCGTGCTTATGCATACAGTATGCTTTGTGATTTGTTCGGTTCAACACCATTTATTGACGAATCTATGTTACCTGGTATCATACCCGAACAAAGAACACGTGAGCAGATCTATAATTATGCTGTATCAGAGGCAGAAGATGTCGCTAAATTGTTAAAGGCTCCAGGTGAAAATGAATATGGGAGAGTTGACCAGGTTGCTGCATGGTTTTTACTGTCAAGGATATATCTGAATGCAAACTCATGGGTGGGTAAAAATGAATATGAAAAAGCATACCAATATGCCAAAAAAGTTATAGACAGCGGAAAATATCCTTTGGCTTCCGATTACCGGCACATCTTTCTTGCAGACAATAACACCTGTAAAGAAATCATTTGGGTGTTACCACAGGACCTGGAGAATACCAAAAGCTATGGAGGTACCAATTTCCTGATCAAAGCTTTGGCAGACGGAAATATGAGACCGATCACCGGGATGGCTGAGGCATGGGGTAATGCACGGCTTAAAACCCAATTCGTTGATAAATTTGAGGTCACTGATCAGGTCTATAATCCTTCAGACCCATGGGGAGATAACAAGAAAGATAAGCGTGCTCAATTCTATACTGTTAACCACACCAAAGAAACCTGGATAGCAGGCAGTGCCCTGAAGAATGATTTTTTAAACGGATATGCCACCCTGAAATGGAGAAATTTCACAAAGGATCGCCAACCCTTATCACCTAACGGAACAACTTATTGTACAATTGATTATCCAATGTTCCGTACTGCCGACGCATATCTGATGGCTGCTGAATCAATTCTTCGCGGAGCCAGTGGGTCCCGAGGTGAAGCTTTAAATTTTGTCAATGAAATTCGTGAAAGAGCATATCTTTCTGGTAAATATGGAAATGCAACTTCGGGGGCAATCACGGACAATGAACTGACACTGGATTTCATTCTGGATGAACGCGCCCGGGAACTGCACACTGAACTGGTAAGACGTACGGATCTGATCCGTTTTGGAAAATTCACCAAAGGATACAATTGGGACTGGAAAGGAAGTAACGGAGCCGCCGGAAATTATATCGGAAAAGACGTGGATGACAAGTTCAAATTGTTTCCTATTCCGCAGGAAGAATTCACAGTGAATCCAAATTTGACACAAAATCCGGATTTTAAATAATTCAAGACTGAAAATAGTTTTTATGGAAAATTGAGTCTGCTCCCGGAAGTTTGTAGATTGTAATTCTGTTCAGAAATCCTCTTTGACTTGAACAAACATTAAATGCCATAGATTTTTTAATACAGACTTTTAGGAGCGGACTTTTTAATATTGAGTCTTCTCCGAAAAGTCCCAATTACTATGGTTGTAATACATATTATTATAATTTATAATACACAAAATAACAATTAAAAATTATTTGAGTGATTCGTTATTAATCGTGGATTCGTGGCTAAATTTACTTTTCAGAGCAGACTCAATATTGTCTTTTGTCCAATTTCTTAAAACATTAAAATAGTAATTTTAGTGGAAAACAATATCCATATTATAAAGGAGTTTTTTCTCTGGTTCATATTAACATTTTCATTTATCACGGTTCTAAAGGGTCAAACATCCTTTCAGGAAATATACGAAAATCCGGAAAAATCCGGAGGTGTTCAATATGTTTATCCTGAAAGACATGTTGGCCCTGCAGCACCATATCCTGAAGGATTTTACCCCTTTTATATCAGTCATTTCGGAAGGCATGGCTCGCGTTACCTGGTCGAGGATGATGAATATAAACAGATTTTGGATATTTTTAAGGTGGCAGATCAGTCCAATAATTTAACCAGCACCGGCAAGGATGTCTATGAACGACTAAAAGTTATCTGGGAAGAATCTGCTGGAAAAGGTGGCGAATTGACGCCTTTGGGCATAGCTCAGCAAAAAGCAATTGCCACAAGAATGTTTACAAGATATACACAGGTTTTCGGTGATGGAAATAAAATAACAGGAGTGTCAACAACGGTACCCCGCTGTATTCACAGTATGGAGTACTACTGTGGAAAATTGGCTGAGCTCAATCCCCGGCTGAATATCTCTTTAGATGCAGAACCTGAACATATGGAGTATTTAAATTTTCATACAGATGAAGCAATACGTTTCAGGAGTGGGCCCGGTTGGAAAATCAGGTATAACGAATTCCAGAAAAAAAATATTCATCCGGAAAGATTGATGGCAGCTCTCTTTACGAATACCGTTGCACTACCAGAAAATGAAAACCCGGTTACGTTTATGTTGCAGTTATTCAATATCGCCAGCAATCTCCAAAATATGGAAACCGATATTACTTTATACGATCTATTCGAAAAAAAGGAGTTGTTCAGCTTGTGGCAATGCAGGAACTACAGATTATATGTGCAATATGCCAATGCTGCTGAAAATGGCGGTATCATGATGGAAAATGCAAAACCTCTTTTAAAAAACATCGTTGAGACTGCTAACCTATATATCGAATCCAACCTTTCCGGTGCAACCTTGCGATTTGGACATGATGGTAATATTGTACCGTTAAGCATGTTACTACACCTGGAGAACTGCTATAACAGCGTTTCTGAACCGGAAGACTTTTACAAAGCCTGGTCCGATTTCACAGTGGCTCCAATGGGAGCTAACATCCAGATGGTTTTTTTCAAAAAGAAAGGATCAAAGGATATTCTTGTAAAATTCCTTCAAAACGAGGTGGAAGTTAAAGTGCCCCCCATCAAAAGCTATGCATTTCCATATTATCTTTGGAGCGATGTGATGGAATACTACCTTAAACTACTGAATTGAAAAGGGTCAGTTAAACATAAGAAAAATTTTCCTGATCTCTTCAATCATTTGATAGCAGCCTGAATTCAACTTTCCAGGGAAGATATTTCATGGAAATATACCGGTAGTAATATTCCCTCTTCTCAAAGGTTTAATTCAATAATTTAAAGCAGTCAATGATCAATTGGTATCATTCAAAAGTCTTTAAAGCAATACTTTTTTCTATTTATCCCGAATGGGGTAACCAGCTCATGAATTATTGGTAATTTTGGCATGATTTATTAATTTATATGGATAAATCTGTGTAAAAAATTTAAAAAACAGGACAAAATTTGTCCAATTCACTATTTAATTATAATTTTGGACAAAATTTGTCCTGATGATACAATCTTTAAATCATTCTACAATCGGAGAGCGTCTGAAGAAGTTAAGGGAAAATGCAGGTATGACGCTGCGGGAACTTGCTATTATCATTGAAATAGATCCTTCCCTTCTTGCAAAAATTGAAAAAAATCAAAGACAACCCACAAAAACGCTTATCAAAAAGGTATCAACATACTTTAATATCGAAGAAAGATTATTGCTATTTGAGTTTTTAAGCGATCAGATAGCCTATAAAATTCTGGATGAAAATGCAGATTTAACCGTTTTGAAAGTGGCAGAAGAAAAAGTTTCATACCTAAAAACTATGCGCAATGAGTAAAACTATGACTAGAAACACGTCCCTACCTGTCTTTTTTGGTCAAATTCAATTAAAAGGTAGAAAAATTGAACATGATATAAATGAAAACAATTCCTATCCTACCCTATTCTATGAACATCCCAATGGCGAATTAATCCATGGAGATAGTATTGAATGGCTGAAAACTTTGGCTGACAATTCTATAGATTTAATTTTTGCAGACCCACCATACAATATCAAAAAAGCTGATTGGGATAATTTTCAAAGTCAGGAAGAATATATCCGATTTTCAATGAAATGGATTGAAGAAGCTGCAAGAGTACTTAAACCTACAGGTTCGCTATTTATTTGTGGTTTTTCTGAAATCCTTGCAGACCTTAAACATCCGGCATCGAAATTATTTAACTCATGCAGGTGGATCATCTGGCATTATAAAAATAAAGCCAATCTGGGAAAAGACTGGGGTAGAAGTCATGAAAGTATTTTACATTTTAGAAAAAGTAAAAACTTCACATTCAATTTGGATGCAATCAGAATCCCTTATGGAAATCATACGCTAAAATATCCTGATCATCCCCAGGCTGAATCCAGTCAATATGGAAATGGGAAAAATGAAAATAAAATCTGGACTCCCAACCCTCTGGGCGCTAAACCAAAAGATGTCCTTTCAATCCCTCAGGACATCTATGAAATACCTACAACATGTAACGGCATGCATGAAAAAACACCTCACCCAACTCAAAAACCAGAAGAATTACTTAGAAAAATTATACTCTCATCTTCCAATATCGGTGACACAGTACTGGATCCATTTTGTGGCTCCGGAACCACGCCGGTTTGCGCTGAACAACTAAAACGTAAATGGCTGGCATGTGATCTTTCCTCCGAATATCTTGGATGGGCTGCAGACAGATTAGAACTGGTAGAAAGCTGGAGCATTGAAAAATGGATACAATATGATTTTGACAACCAAAAAAGACGAAATTCCATAAGATGAACTTAATAGATATTTTAGAATATGTTAAAGATAAAAAACGATTTTCAGAATTAAAAGGATTCATATCTTTTAGCGCTAATTATCTGGAATATACTGATAACCATCTTCAGGCAAGAATAATATCTCAGAACGAAAATCACTACCAGTTTTTTCAATATGATCATTGGGGTAGCTACCAAATTTCAAGGCCAATAAATATGAACTTGTTTTATTCGGCTTCAGAATTTGCAAATAACAAAATTGCATTCGAAAAGCTTTTAAAAAATATCAGAAAACCAAATTACAATAATCCAGATAACAGAGAAATAATCAAACGCTTCATTTACACCATACAGCAATCAATCGGTGCAGCATTGGATGCGTTACGTCCTGGAGAATCAAACAAAGCCAGGAAAATAAATGGCGACCTATTTGAACTATTTATACGTCTGATTATCAAAGAAATAGGTATTGATTGCAATTCAGGAATAATCCAGGTGCCGGTTGTTGTGGAAGGAGACCACCTATTTAATATGAGTTATCAACATGATTTGATTATTAAAAGAGATGATGAAATTAAAGTATTAGGAACTATTAAAACATCCAGTAAAGACCGATTGGATAAAATATTCATTGACAAGTTTTTATATAGCAAGTTAACTGAAACCAATGTTCCTCACATAGCAATAATTTTAAATGATGTACAGAGAAAAAACCATAAAAGAGAAAACGAATACGGTATTAATGCAACATTTTTGCCTGGCCATTTTAAAGGCTATACGCTAAAACTCAACCCTCTTGATGGTGTGTATTACTGTGATATTAGACCAAATATGACTATTGATAATATACTGAATACCAATATTAAAACGATAGATAACCTCTTTTTTGAGGATATATGGAAATTAATATAACCCGGATGAGCCGGAACCAATGAGGACATTGATTTAAGAACCCCGAGCCGCTTCGCTACGGGGTTCGATATTCTGTGTAGCTTTAATTTATAAATCATATTTTTTAATTTGCTGACAAAACAACGCGGATTCAATTTTTAAAGCACTAACTAATAAAGTTTTCCATCATCAATTAAATTCTTATGACCAACTTTAATAATCAAAAAATAATTTTGAGTCTTTACTTTACTCTAATCTTTATTTTTGTTTTTTTCACCATTTTACCCGCCCAGGACACCATCACCGTCTTTACCCACCAACAAAAACTGGTAGTGACCGATCCTTCCAAAGGGGTCAATCCCTATCCTGGATGGGGTGTTTTCCCGGATAATACCACACCCGTCCGGCAAATAACCATGTATGTTCACTTTTCATGCCCGAATACAGACGGAATGCGTTGCGCAGACTGGGATTATTCCGACCATATCCTGCTGAAACGTACCGGTGGCGTGAACGGACAAAACAAAAACTGGGAACTCGGCAGGATCATCACCCCTTATGGCGGATTTTATAACGCAGACTGGCAATTCACCTGGCAGACTGATGTGACGGATTTCGCCCGGGTGCTGCGGGATAGTGTTGAAGTGGTCTTCAATCATTCCGGATACGAACCCAACAACGACCGGGGTTGGATCGTGAGCATTGAGTTTGAGATCATCACGGGAATACCGGTTGCTCAACCGGTTTCCATCACCGAGATCTACCATGCAGCCTTCCCATATGGAGAAAAAGATAAACCGATCAGAGACAGCCTGCAGCCTGTCAGTTTTCAGATCGCCGAAAACACTGATCATGCGGTACTCAGGGTCATTCAAACCGGTCATGGCATGGACAGTCCGGACAATTGCGCCGAATTCTGTGATAAATACAGGGAAATCTGGCTGGATGGCCAATTATTCAACAAAAAACAAATGTGGATGAAATGCGGTGACAACCCGGTTTATCCACAGGCCGGAACCTGGATATTTGACCGGGCCAACTGGTGTCCCGGACATCTCATGCAACCGGAATCCTACCTCCTTCCGGTCAAATCGGGTCAAAACCACACCCTGCATTTCACCATGGAGGATTATCAGTCCACCGTGTCCAACAACAGCCACCAGGTGATCATCGCTTACCTGGTGCAATATGAAAAACCGGCCAAAGAAACAGATGCGGCCATCCTGGACGTCATAGTTCCCTCCGGTAAAACGATACACTCCAGGAAAAACCCGGCAACTGCCAGGCCACAGATATTGGTAAAAAATCGGGGCAAGCAGACCATCCAACACCTGGCCATACGTTACGGAACCACAGGATTTCCTGAAAAACACCATATCTGGAGCGGATCACTGGGATTTTCCGAGGAAACAACCATCAGCCTGCCGGGCGAAATAGATGCAGCGCCGGGAACCAATGTGTTCAACGTATTCATAGCTTCTGTCAATAATAAATCTGATGAATACCCGAAGGACAACTGGATAAAAAGCGAATTTGCATCAGCTCCTGTTCATGGAAATAAGCTCATATTTTCCTTATTGACCAATAACGAACCCGAACACAACAGTTGGCAATTACTCGACGTATATGGACAAGTGGTCAAAGAGCGCCAAGCAAAGGATTTGAAAGCCCAAACCGAATACAGAGATACTTTTACTCTGGCAAACGGCGCATACAGCCTGCAATTCACGGACACAGGCGGAGATGGCCTCGAATTCTGGTACAACAGCAAAGGCGGACGGGGTGAAGCACGGCTTCTGGACATGCAGAACCAACTGATCAGATCCTTTGAATCCGATTGTGGAAACGGTTGGATCTACCATTTCTATGTGGGCGATAAACCGGATCCTGTCGAACCTGAAAAATATGCCATCAGCGTTTACCCGGCACGCACATCAGACAAAACACAACTCCGGTATCTTGCCAATTCGCCCGGAGATGTCCGGGTAAAACTCGTGAAAGATCCGGGTGGAGAAACAGCCGAAGAGCGTTTTTACCCCGGAATAAAGGAAATCAACACGGATTTTGACCTGACAAGATTTCCTTTCGGACGGTTTTATTTGAAGGTATTTGCCGGGGACAGCCTGGTTTTCAATAAGCGGGTCAGGTTTGTTGAACCCGTGGCGGAATCCAAAGAACCACCCTATGAATGGCCAAAAGACGAAAAAGTCAGCGCAAAACTCAGGGAATGGCAGGACTGGAAGTTCGGCGTGATCATACATTGGGGCCCGTACAGCGAATGGAGCGTGGTGGAAAGCTGGAGTTTATGCCCCGAAGATGAACCCTGGTGTGTGAGAAGAGGTCCTTTTGCAGATGACTATGACAAATATGTTGAAGCATACCAAAATATCCGGAAATCTTTCAATCCTACGGGTTTTGATCCGGAAAAATGGGCAAAAGCCTGCGACAAAGCCGGCATGCAATACCTGGTTTTCACCACCAAACACCATGATGGTTTCTGCATGTTTGATTCAAAATTTACGGATTATAAGATCACAGATGAAAACAGCATTTTCGCCCAAAATCCACGATCCAATATTGTAGAGGAAGTATTTGACGCATTCAGGGAACAGGGATTGGGTATCGGCGCATACTTTTCCAAACCCGACTGGCATCATCCGGATTATTGGTGGCCTTATTTTCCTGTTTTTGACAGAAATGTCAACTACAACCCTGAAAAATACCCGGAAAAATGGAAAAATTTCCAGGATTTCACCTATAATCAGATCGAAGAACTCATGACCGGATACGGGAAAATTGACATCTTGTGGCTGGATGGCGGTTGGGTCAGACCCGCAGGTACCTTAACTGATGAAACACGACCCTGGCTAGGGAAGAACCAATGGACCCAGGATGTGGATATACCCAGGATCGCCGGAATGGCAAGAAAATATCAGCCTGGAATGCTTATGGTGGATCGGACCGTACATGGCGATTATGAAAATTACCGGACACCGGAACAGCATATTCCCGTGCAAAAACCGGATTATCCATGGGAAAGTTGTATTACTTTAGGCGACAACTGGTACTCAACCGGACCGAATGAAAAGTATAAATCCTCTTTTTGGGCAATCCATACACTGATCAGGATCGTGGCCAAAGGCGGGAATTTCCTCTTAGGTATCGGCCCGGACAAAACAGGAGACCTGGTTCCGGAAGTTTATCAAAGGCTGGAGGAGATCGGACGCTGGATTGCGGTCAACGGAGAAGCCATTTACGGATCAAAACCGCTGGCTCCTTACCAGGAAGGGCGGTATTGTTACACGGATTCTGCTGATGGTAAAACGAAATATCTTTTTTATCTGATAGAAGAAGGAGAAACCATTCCTGCAGTGATAGAAATACCGGCAGGTTTTTCCGGAGATAATAAGGAACTCGGTTTGTTAGGTTTCGATGGAAAATTAAAGATCAAAACCGAAATGGGTAAAAATACCGTGGTAATACCCGGAAAATATATTAAGGCTCAGGGCAAAACAGAAGCGCTGGTTTTTGTGTTAAAATAGGCGTTTAGACTATTAGTCTGTTAGCTATGAGTGATCACAGTAAACTTAAAGCATTCAAACTTGCGGATGAAGTTGTCTTATTAATTTATAAAATAACTAAAGGTTTTCCAAAAAGTGAAATGTATGGATTAACTTCACAAATGAGAAGATCTGCGGTTTCTGTACCTTCAAATATAGTTGAAGGTTGTGCACGTGCAAGTCAGACTGAATTTTTGCGATTTCTTGACATTGCATTTGCTTCTTTAAAGGAATTGCATTATCAATATTCATTAGCATGTAGGCTGGAATTTATTGACAAATCAGAAATAAAGGAATTTGAGTTAAAAATAATAGAAACAGAAAAAGTACTGGGTGCTTTAATTCGGGCAATACGGTAATATCCAAATACTGTAAAAAGCTAAAAAGCTTCAGACTAAAAGACTAAAAAGCTAAAATAATAAAAATGGATTATCACAGATACGCAAAAGACATTCATAAAACCCAATGGTTCATATTTGCAGGCATTTTAATCATTTCACTAAACGCCTGTCATCCCAAAATGATCCCGGCAGAAGTTTCTACTGATAATTTAATGGAAACCGTCAAATATTTTGCTTCTCCGGAACTGGCAGGGCGCGTAAACGGTAGTCCCGAACTGATGAAAGCAGCACAATTCGGTGCCGATCAATTCAGAACTGCAGGTCTGGAACCCGCATTTTCATCCGGATATTACCAGAATTTCACATTGGAATACAACCAAATTCTTCCGGGAAGCTTTCTCAAAATTGAAGACCGGAGAGGCATGTTTGAGGACCTGGACCAGGGAACAGACTATAGTTTCCGTGGTTTTAGCGGTATAGGCGAGGTGAAATCGGAAGTTGTTTTTGCCGGATACGGCATTTCCAACCCTGAACTGGGATTTGATGAATATGAAGGGCTGAATGTCAAGGGAAAAATCGTCCTGGTATATAAGCGCAACCCTTCCTGGAAGATCAATGATCAGTCACCAGGCGGTGGTTCGATCCGTTTTAAAGCTGCAATCGCTAGGTCAAAAGGCGCAGCAGGCATTATTTTTGCCCCGCAATCTGCAGAAGAAAGGATGCCCATCGGAAGTGTAATGGATGGTGAAGAAGCTCATTTAGCGGATTTTCCCATGGCCGAGATCAGTTATCCGGTCACTCAAAAAATGCTGGGTCGTGCTGATCAACTTAAAACTCAACTGGATTCACTTCAAAAACCGGCTTCTTTCGCAACCGGACACACCGCCTGGCTGAATGTCAATGCCCTCTATCATCCAAAACAGCCCACCGTGAATGTGGTGGGTGTTTTACCCGGAAATGATCCGGTGCTCAAAAACGAATTCCTGGTGATCGGTGCTCATATGGATCATGTTGGCCGGCAGGGAGACGTTTACTATCCTGGAGCCAATGACAATGCTTCAGGATCTGCAGCGGTCATTGAACTGGCCCGTTTGTTCGGAAAGTTCAGGGGTAAATTGCCCAGGTCTGTGATGTTCGTGCTGTTCGATGCAGAAGAATCCGGTCTGAAGGGCGCGGGTTATTTTGTGCAAAATCCTCCGGTTCTACCTCAGAATATGGTTGCCATGTTCAATTTTGACTGCATCGCCCACGGTGACAGCATACAGATCGGCAGTGGCCACAGCAACCCTTCTCTTTTTGATATAGTAAAAAAGGCAGACAGTGCCGGATTAATGGTCAGCGGAACCTGGAAAGGCGGCGGAGCCGATGCTACCCCGTTTTATGAGGCCGGCGTACCAACCCTTTATTTTGTCACCCGCGACAGCTATACACACCTCCATCTGCCAACCGACACGCCGGAAACCTTAAACCCGGCTTTGTTCAAATCCATCGTCCAATTGGGTTTTGACACCGCATTGACGGTTGCAAAAGGTGAGTATACGCGGGAAGAAGTGCAGAAATGAAGTTTGATAAATAGTTTTGTAGATAAAGAAACAGAAAAGATTTGGGGAGGAAATGTCAAATAACTGATTAACATGGATAAACTAAAGAACATACATCCTGGCGAAATTTTGCAGGAAGAATTCCTTAAACCAATGGGCATAACTGCATACAAACTATCTCAAGCTATTGGTGTTCCTCAAACAAGAACAAGCCAAATCCTGAAAGGACGAAGAAAGATAACAGCGGATACAGCTTTGAGACTTTCAAAATTTTTTGGGACATCTGCCAAATTTTGGCTTGGCCTGCAAAACGATTTTGACATCGAAGAAGAGCAGGAAAACTTAAAGAAAGAACTGGAACTAATAGAAACCTGGAATTAAAAACGGGATAGAACAACAGCTTTTTTGATAGTCTGGATATCGCTAATAGCTTCACAAAGCCAAAACGTTTAAATGCGCTATTAAACCCAAACCCTTGAATTTTCATATATCAGCGAAAATCCGCCTGATCTGATATATCCGTGTTCCAATAGATCTATGCAATAATCAGAATGCTGCACAATTGTATTTTTTAATTTGTTGAGATTGTGATTGAACTTCATAAATGCAAAATTTGTTCTTAAAAGTACTTATATTTGTACTTAATTAATAACTTTTTATTTCATTATTATGATAGCAGCCAATTTTACGGAATTCAGGACAGATTTAAAAAAGTATCTCGATGAGGTAGAGAATAATCAGGAAATCCTGGTGATCAAAAGAAAATCTGGTAAAGGAACTGTTTTAATTTCTCTGGAAGAATACAATTCCATCATGGAAACCATGCATTTATTGAGTTCTAAAGCAAATGCAGACCATTTGTACGAATCAATTCAGCAAATTAATTCCGGGAATACTATTCGACAGGATCTGATTGAGCAATAATGAAAATCACTTTCTCAAAAAATTCGTGGGAAGATTACGTTTCCTGGCAACAGGAAGACAAAAAAACTTTGAAAAGGATCAACCAAATGAACCGGGAAATTCAAAGAACTCCTTTTCAGGGAATTGGAAAACCGGAACCGTTAAAATTTGACTTATCCGGTCTATGGTCCAGGCGGATTGACAGAGATCACCGACTTGTTTATCAGGTAAAACACAATGAAGTCATCATTTATAGTTGCAGGTACTATTATGACCAATAAAACCCAAAAGAAGTAAAAATGATATTAATTGCAAATTTAAACTAAAAAACCGCGTTAGTTTGACGGAATTATACTAAATTGCGTCATTAAATCGACGGTATTATGAAATATCTGGTCAGAGAATTATCAGAAAACATAAAAAAGAAGCTGTTGCCCAATAAAGTGACGATCATTTTAGGAGCCCGAAGAGTTGGTAAAACGGTGTTGGTGAATGAATTATTGAAAACAATTGATGAACCTGTTTTGAAACTAAACGGCGAAGATATTCATGTGCATGACCGATTAGCGATAAGGACAGTTGAAAACTATTCACAATTATTAGGCTCGTTCAGATTTCTATTTATCGATGAGGCTCAAAAAATACCTGATATCGGATTGAAGCTCAAACTGATGATAGATTCTATTGAAGGATTGCGTATAGTGATCTCCGGTTCTTCATCTTTGGATATTGTTCAGGATACCGGCGAACCATTAACCGGAAGAAAAAATACTTTTATTCTTTATTCATTATCCGAAAGGGAATTCAACCAGACTGGTCAGGGTTTTAATCAAATAGATAAACTCAGGGAAAGACTTGTTTATGGCAGCTACCCTGAATTGCTGCATTTGCCTGACAGGCAGGAAAAAGCTGATTATTTGAATGAAATGGTTAGTTCATATTTGCTGAAAGACATTTTGGTGTTTGAAAACATTAAAAACTCCCATAAAATATTCAACCTGTTACGTTTAATCGCCTTTCAAATTGGCTCTGAAGTTTCTTTGGAGGAATTGGGAAGACAATCAGCCCTCAGTAAAAATACGGTAGAAAAGTACCTTGATATACTCAGTAAAGTTTTTATCCTGCATAAAGTACCGGGTTTTAGTAAAAACTTAAGAAAAGAGATAACAAAAAGCTCAAAATGGTATTTCCTGGATAACGGGATCCGAAATGCGATCATAGCCAATTTTAATCCGGTTGAATCCAGAAATGATATTGGTCAGTTATGGGAAAACTATATGATCAGTGAGCGGTTAAAGTTTCTGAATTATAAAAGGATTTCTTCCAATAATTACTTTTGGAGAACGTATGAACAGCAGGAAATCGATTGGGTTGAGGAAAGAGCTGGTTCACTATACGGATACGAATTCAAATGGAAAGAAACGCGCGTTAAAACTCCACCTCAGTGGAAAAAAGCGTATCCTGACGCCCATTTTGAATTGATCAATAAAGATAATTTTGTCCAATGGTTAAGTTGAATGATGATTCATTTTTACCACAATGGAACGTCTTAATCCATTAGCCATGCATTTTCTGATAATAAAAAACTTTCACATGTATACATAAATGCATGAGCCATACATTAACAATAATACGACAGCGAGCTTTTATCAATTAACAAACTCTCGTTTTGAGAAAGGCGATCGGACTTATTATAGTTTGTTATAACTTACTGGTAATAAGACAAAAAAGGAGCCTGGAAATGATTAAAAACCTGAACGGTGATATATTTTTGTTGGGACAATAAACAAGTTATGATCGACCAAAAGTGAAAGATCCTTGGAAATTAATTTGTATCGTAAATAAGAAACTATTACCTTTATTAAAACGTTTAGAATTTGGAACTTTTTGAGATAGAGTTTTTACCAGAAGCTTTGGAATATCTAAATGAAATTCCTGTCAAAGCAAAGGACAAAATCCTTTTCAACATGGCAATGGCAAAATCAAGGAAAGATCCGAAGTTGTTCAAGCCATTGCAAGATGGAATATGGTATTTCAGAACTCAACATTTTGGTATTCACTATAGGATTTTTGCATTTTGTGACAAGACTAATAAAATTGAGACCTTGGTAATTGCAACTCATGGAATCATTAAGAAAAGCGATAAACCTGAAAAATCTGAAATATTAAGGGCTAAGGCAATAAAAGATAAATATTTTGAATCAAAAAAATAATAGTATGCAAACCACAAGTTTCAATGAAGTTTTAGATATGCACATAGGTAAACGTGGAACTAAAAAGCGAGAAAAATTTGAGCAGGAATTGCGAATTGAACTTTTAGGTGATGCGATCAGAAAAGCAAGAAAGGCAAAAAAACTCACTCAAGAACAACTTGGTGAACTTGTAGGAGTCCAAAAAGCACAAATCTCAAAAGTGGAGAATTCAGCAACAGATGCAAGATTTGCAACAATCCTTAAAGTATTCGATGCTTTAGATGCAAAGGTAAAATTTAGTGTAGAGATCGACGAACAAAAATTAATGATAAGTGAATAAGAATGGCCAGATCATAACAACGGCTATGGTGTACAGCTTCCCTATCGGTCAGCCGTCACATAGCCTTGGACGTTGTAGAGCATAAAATGAAGACATTACTTTATATATTGCTATTACTAAGTTGTGACTTATATTCACAAATGACCAATTACATTCCCTATAGGTGTAATGGAAAATGGGGGTATTCCAATCGATCAGGGATTGAGATTATTGAAGCTCAATATGATACCGTAACTCTTTTTAGTGGCGGTTTTGCAATTGTTGGTCTCAACAATAAATATGGACTTATAAATGAAGCAGATGAATTGATACTGCCTATAAGATTTGATGAGATTATAAGCTACAGCGAAGAAAATGATTTTATAAAGGCAAGAGAGAATTCAATATGGCGTTATTGGGACACCAGAGGTCGAAGAATTAAGGTAAAGCATATAAAATCTACTGTTTTGTATGACTGCGTTCAAATTGGTTACAATAGAGGAATGGCAGAGTTGTACTTGCATGAGAGAAATGGGAAATTTGGATTTGTTAAATACATATGTGATGATTTTAATGATGATAGCTGTAAGATTCTACAAGAGTCAAAATTTTTAAACTACCAAGAAATAGGCTCGAATTACTTGGCTCTTGAAGATGAAAAAGGCTGGAGTATCTTTGATTATAGCGGTGAAATTATTCATGATTACAATTTTGAGAATGTCTATCCAAAGCAAATGGGCAGGCAGGGAAACCAGTTTTATCTAATTACTAACAACAGTAAATATGGTTTGATTAATACGAAAGGAGAAATAGTTCTGGTGCCTAAGTATGATTCAATCAAAGAACAGAGTGAGAATTTTTACATGTTGTCAAAAGATTGGTATTGGAGCTCTGAAGCGTTATTTATGGTTACTCTAGGAATGGAATATTTTTATGTAAATAAAGACGGAAATGAGTATAGGTGTAATGATTAAAGTACGCTCTACAACAATGGACTTAAGGTCATTTCGGCTTGAAGCCGCCACGCCCCATGTGGTAGAAAGTTGAATGCAAACTAATAAAAAGAAACTATAGCTAAATCTGGTAAAAAATAAACCAGTAAGATTTTGAGTACAAACAGAAGATAGATTATCTGAAATTGCTAAAGTTTGTGATAAAAACAAATGGATTTTTATCGGCGGAATTGAACCAAAATCTTGTCATTAGCATAACCCCATCTTTTCCAATCCTTCCAAAATCAGCTTCATCCGCACACCAACCTCAAGATCGGCTTCAAAGGCCTGCCCTGATCTGCTTTCAATATCCCTGATCTCCATACCTGAAGCATCCATTTTGATGCTGAACTGATCCGAACTGAAAACCAGCCCTTCCGCGGTTTTGGCCAACTGATAACATTTCCCTTCGTGATATGACTTGATGCACATTCCATCAGGTTTCCGTTCAGCAAAAAAACCATCTTTTTCCGTTTCAAAAGCTGTTTTATCGAGGTAAACATGTGGTTTTTCCCGGAATGGCGCCCCGGAAGTAGGACAAAATGTCACACAGTTGCCACATGCATTGCACCAGTCTGCTATGTGCAGGATCTGGTATTTTTGTCTGATGTCAAAGTTTGCAGGATCTTGCAAGCGGTGGTTTTCCCCGTCAGAAATGATCTTTCCAACCGGGTAGGAGCCTGGTTGTGTAAAATACGTTTGCAAAGCCAGATTCGGGCAAACAGTGGTACAGATACTACACAATTCATCACACCAAAGGCATCGTGCGGCTTCCTCCAATGCTTCCTTTTCGTCCATGGTTTTGCTCACCAGGTTGAAATGCTTTCTGTCCTCAAATGGGATCTCAACCGGTTCAGTTCCGTAAACCCTTTGAGTTCTTTTGATGATCAATTCCCGATGATCATGTGCTTGCCTGCCGGCATGAACTTCCTTTTGTTTCATCAATCCGGCATTTTGCAGGATCTCTTCAGCGGCCTTCCTGCCATCACCGATCGCTTTGATAGCCGTTGCGGCGCCACGCATGGCATCTCCTCCGATATACACGCCGGGAATTTGGGTTGCATAACTGCCTTTGGATGTTTTCAGCATTTCCTCATCCAGATAATCGATGTTCAGCATCTGACCGATCGCCGGAATGACGGTATCTGCCGGAACATCAAACTCAGATCCCGGTATCTCCTTCACTGAAAGTCTTCCCGAAGCATCCTTTTCTCCGGTTTCCATTCGGATACTGCGCAATGCACAGGCTTTTCCGTCCTTCACCACCACCTCCAGCGGAGCAGCCAGTTCGATCACCTCCACCCCTTCATCCAGAACTGCCCGGATCTCCCCCATGTCTGCAGGCATCTGCCGGATCGTTCTCCGGTAAACAATGGTCACTTTTCCTTCAGGACCAACAAGCCGTAAGGCTGTCCGGGCAGCATCCATGGCGGTATTTCCCCCGCCGATGATGATCACTTGTTGACCGATCCCGGTTTCCCTTCCCTGTTTCACACTGAACAGAAATTCCAACGGATCCAAAACACCTTCGGCTTCAATGCCGGGAATATTCAAAGGACTTGACTTCTGAGCGCCGGAACCGATATAGATTAAGTCATTTTCTTTTTGCAATTGCTTGAAAAAAGGCTTCTCAACCGTCTGATCATAGTGAATCTCCACACCCGCATCAACAATTTTTCGGATATCCAGGTTAAATGCCTCTTCCGTCAGACGAAAAGCTGGAATGGCGCCCGAAACCATGCCTCCCGGAACCGGTTTGGACTCATAGACTTTTACCTGAATCCCGTTGATCGCCAGGTAATAGGCACAGGATAACCCGGATGGACCTGCACCGATGACGGCTGCTTTTTTGTTGGTTATACTGATAAAATCCGGGGTTTTAACCATATCCGGGGCGTTTTCTGCATTGAACCGCTTGATTTCCCTGATCAAAACAGGGCTGTCATAATTGATACGGGTACATTTGGTCTGACAGAGGTGATCACAGATCATCCCGGTAGAGTGTGGAAAGGGATTGGTTTCCCGGATCACCTGCATCGCCTGTCCGAATGACCCTTTGGAAGTATGGTAAAGGTAATCAGGAATGCCTTGATGGGTTGCACAGGTTTCCACACATGGCGCTGATATACAATCAAATGCGCCTAATGCTCTGGTAGATTTTATACTGAGTTCACGAAGGGTACTTTTTTTGTATTTTTGATCCCCGAGGGTTTGTTTTGCGTAATGTTTGAGGTATTCAAAATGTTTACCATTATATATTTCTTTTGTAAGCCCGGCAAAATACTGGCTCAACCTGCCATATCCACCCGGTTTTAACAGATCCGTACAAACAGTGACGGGAAAAAGGCCGCTTTTCAATACATCCGCCACATTGAAAGCGTCAGCACCGCCTGAAAAGGAAATATTCAGTTGACCTTCAAAGGTTTCCTGCAATTTTCCGGCAAGGTTAACAGACACGGGATGCAAAGCCCTTCCACTCATATACATCATTTTCTCTTCGGGTGAAAATACATCCCTGTGGTTGACACTTTCCAGCGTATTGGTCAATTTTACCCCGAAATAAAGATCTTCTTTTTCTGCCAAAGCTTTCAGCCTGGCGATCATCGCGGTTCCGTCTTCATATTTCAGATCGTGTTCAAACGCGATGTCCGGAACAATGGTCTCAAAACCAGATCGTTGCATGATATCGTTCATCATTTCCCGACCGATGAGCGTCGGATTGAGTTTTACAATTGTATGAAGTTTTCTCTCCCGGATAAGGTAGGCCGCAATTTTTTCAATCTCATCGGGCGGGCAACCATGCATGGTAGACAGGGTGATGTTGTCTGAAATACAGGGATTGATCCGGATTTCGTCAATATCCGGATAAATGTGTCTGATCTGATCCGTTTTGGAAGCTAAAATACCTGCAGTATCCTTCATATTTTCCAGATACCACTGCACATTCTCTTTCAGGATACCTTCAAAATTGTATCCCACGCTCATATTGAATATCACTCCGGGAAATTCACCATTAGCCCAACCGAATTTATGCCTCAGCACGTGGATGATGATCCATGCATTCAGGTATTGGTCGAAGGATTCATGTATTTTAAGCTCCTGGGACCACTCACAGTTGTACCCTTCATCCGGCATGTCGATACAGGGTTTGGAGATCTCCAGTTCGTCAAGTGTCTGAATGGTTTTCAGTTCTATGAAACGGGCTCCCGTCAACCAGGCAGCCACGATATTCTGAGCGAGTTGGGTATGCGGGCCGGCAGCCACCCCAACCGGGCTTTCGAGCAACTGGTCCAGGTGAAGTCTGGCCAGTCCTGGATGTTCATCCGGGCGAAAGAACAACTCCTCCGGTATTCCAAAGATACTGCGGTGGAGATCATATTGTTCCAGGATCATCCGCAACAGGCGGTTTAAAGGGGTGATAGAGAATTTATCTGTCATATCCGGCAATTTGTATGTTAACAAATATACTAAAAAGAACTGAGTTGTGCATTTATCAGTACTTTTGAGTGGTAAGTGAATAAAAAATGAATGATTGCACCGTAATCATATTGGCTGCCGGGAAAAGCAGCCGGATGGGCCAGCCAAAATTAAAGCTGCTGATGCCTGACGGGGTAAGTTTTTTGGATCACATTATCCGTCAATATCTGGATGTTGACTGCAAGCAGATCATTTTGGTACTCAACTCCGAAGATGCTGGATTTTTGACTGATTGTAAGGAAAGGTATAAGGATTACCTGATCGTCATCAATGAATACCCAGAAAGAGGTCGTTTGTTTTCCCTGCAGACCGGGATCCATGCTGCCGGAGGAAAGGGGTTTTTCTTTATACAGAATATCGATAATCCATTTGCCAGTCCGCATTTGTTGAACTTACTCTATGAAAACAGGCATAAAGCGGATCTTATTAAACCTAAGTACAAAGGAAAAGGCGGACATCCGATATTAACTTCCGAAAAAATTGCGAAGGATCTTTTGGAACTGAAGGATCTGGCAATTTCACTGAGGGATTTTATAGCTTTCTATCCGACTCACTGTGTGGAAACCGAAGATAAAAACATCCTGGTGAATATCAACACCAAGGAAGATCTTGAAAATTTTATTGGGTCTTAAATTCAATAAAACATCATTTGTATTAAGCTTAATCAGTTCATTATCTATGTGGTGAATTTCTCTTTACCACATAGGCACATAGGTTTTTCTCCATCCTATATGAACCTATGTTCCTATGTTTCTATGTGGTGAATCAGTTTTTTTACCACATAGGCACATAGGTTTTTCTCCATCCTATGTGAACCTATGTTCCTATGTTTCTATGTGGTGAATTGTATTTTTTAACACATAGGTACATAGATTTTAACACATAAGCACATAGATTTTTCTCCTTCCTATGTGAACCT
>DDTL01000002.1 GCA_002344345.1 Saprospiraceae bacterium UBA2365 | reverse complement strand
ACTTAATAATATGTAGTATATTTGAATTTAAAAATATACAAATTATGAAAATATTTAATATAAAATGTGATTTTTTAAATATGAATTAACAAAGCCAGGAAACTGTTAGTTGTAGTGTTCCGAAAAAATGTGGAATTAACGGAAGGTGTTTATGAATATAAACTTTTAACGCTAACTGCCATTAAATATTATAGCGGTATTCAAAAAAATTACTTTAGCTCATAGTTTTGGCAATAAATGAAATACAGATTACATTTGTCAGTTTAGTCTGGATTTGAAACAAATATTTATATGAAAAGACTCAGGCATCGTCCGGGATCAATTTTTTTTCTCGTATGCTCATTTTTTGTATTGTCCTGTAATCAAACTTATTACAAGGCTGATCACATAGATAAAAGCGTCGTGGCACATCGTGGAATGGTTGTCAGCGCACACGCATTGGCATCTGAGGTTGGAGTGAAAATCCTGAAGAAGGGCGGCAATGCTGTGGACGCGGCCGTAGCGAGTCAATTCGCCCTTGCGGTGGTCTATCCCCGCGCAGGCAATATCGGAGGCGGAGGTTTTATGTTGATCAGGACTGAAGAAGGAAATTATAGCTGTCTGGATTACAGGGAGAAAGCTCCAGGTATGGCAAACAAGGATATGTACCTTCGGCCTGACGGGAGCGTGATAGATTCAGCCAGTATTTTTGGGGCGTTGGCTGTGGGTGTGCCGGGAACTGTAGATGGACTGATCAGTGCATGGGAAAAATTCGGGCAGATCAGAGATTTTGGAAAGATCATAGAACCTTCGATAGAATTTGCCCGCAAAGGTTTCGCAATTTCTCAGGAAGAAGCTGATCGACTGAACCAATACAAAAATGATTTTCAAAAATTCAATCCTTTTCCCAATCCTTTTGTAAAAAGTAAAGCATGGGTAAAAGGGGATGTTTTGATACAGGAAGAACTTGCCCAAACCCTTGAGCGAATTAAGATCAAGGGAAGGGATGGTTTCTACAAGGGTGAAACAGCAAAACATCTCGTCATCACCGTTCAGAAATCGGGAGGCATTATCTGTGAAAAAGATTTGGAAGAGTATCAGGTTGTCTGGCGATCGCCCATCGAAACGAAATACAGGTCTTATCGCGTGGTTTCCATGCCACCACCTTCCAGTGGCGGGATTGCTCTTGCCCAACTCCTAGAACTCATCGAACCATTTAATCCTGGCGCCTTAGGTTTCCATTCGCCTGAAAGTATTCATCTGATGGTTGAAGCTGAAAGAAGAGTCTATGCGGACAGGGCAAAATTTTTGGGTGATTCGGATTTTTTTGATGTTCCGGCTTCCACTTTATTGGACAGCAGCTATTTATCCGCTAAAATGAAGGATTTTGATCCGGGATTTGCGACAAAAAGTAGTTCGATCCAAAGCTATGATTTACCGGATCGGGAGCATTTTGAAACTACCCATACTTCAGTCGTTGACAAAAACAGAATGGCTGTTTCAGTCACAACAACCCTCAATTCCAATTACGGCTCAAAAGTGTTGGTTGAGGGCGGCGGTTTTTTTCTGAACAATGAAATGGATGATTTCAGCATAAAACCTGGTTTCCCAAACCAGTTTGGTCTGATAGGGAATGAAGCAAATGCCATCGTCCCGGCGAAACGAATGCTGAGCAGCATGACCCCGACGATCGTGGAAAAAGACGGAAAACTGTTTTTGGTGCTCGGTTCACCGGGTGGATCTACCATCATTACCACTGTTTTTCAGGTTATTGTCAATATAATTGATTTTGAAATGACATTGGATGATGCTGTGGATCAATTCAGGTTCCATCATCAGTATTTACCTGACAAAATTTTCATCGAGAAGGATGGTTTGGAACAGGTTGTAAAGGATAACCTTCAAGCCAAAGGCCATGATTTTGGAACTTATGAAAGGATCGGCCTGGTAAAAGCCATCCGGGTATTAGCTGACGGGAGTTTGCATGGGGTAGGTGATCGAAGGAGTGATGTGGATGTGGAAGCATATTAAAATTTTCAATCAAGTAGAAGAGAATGAGTGATCAGGTTTTGCATAATATTGAAAATGAACCTATTATTTATGTAATCGTTTTACTTCCGCTGGCTGTAAAGACCAACTATACATTTAAAGTACCTCTTGATTTACAACACTCGGTTCAGTTTGGGATTAGGGTTGAAGTGCCTTTGCGCAATAAGATTTATGCAGGATTGGTGATAGAATGCATGGGGGAATCGTATCAACCCGGATTTACCCTGAAGTACATACATAGTGTGCTGGATCAACACCCGATCATAACGCGGGAACAGTACGATCTTTGGAAGTGGGTAGCATCATATTATATGTGTACAGAGGGTGAGGTGATGTCAGTAGCGCTACCTACGGGGTTGAAAATGAGCAGTGAAACCCTCATTTCTGCTGCGGATACTGAATATTCTGCTCATTTATCGCTGAGTGAAGATGAATTTATGATCATGGAAGCTTTGCAAATGCAGCAGGAGATCCCTGTGAAGACGATACAGGATATTCTCGATAAAAAATCGGTGTATCCGGTATTGAAAAAGCTCTTTGATAAGCAATTGATCAAATCAAGGGAAGAGTTGCTGGAGGTTTACAAACCAAAATTGGAACAATGGGTTCGGTTTAGTGCCGCTTATGCTGATGGTGAATCCGGTTATAACCGTGCGATTGAAAATACTGTTCGTTCTTTTCATCAGGCAAATGTAGTACAATTCCTTTTTGGGTCAGGAGAGGAAAAAGGTTTCCCTTCGGGTCATATTTGCAAAGAGACTGGAGCGGATGCCTCTGTTTTGAGCGCTTTGGAGAAAAAAGGGATCATAGAAAAATATTATGTGGAGATCAGCCGGCTCAAGCCATTTGACGGATTTATTGAAGAGCTGCCTGCTTTGTCTCCGGTTCAGGAGCAAACCACCAATCAGATCAGAACAGGCTTTGGAGACAAGCCTCATGCCTTATTACACGGGGTGACTGGTAGTGGTAAAACCAGGATCTATCAGGAGTTGATCAGTGAAACCGTTGCTTCGGGAGGTCAGGTTTTGTATTTATTACCTGAAATCGCGCTGACGTCGCATATTGTACAGCGATTGCAGAAGAATTTTGGAGATGATGTACTGGTTTTTCACAGCAAGCTGAGTGTTTTCAAAAGAGTAGAGATCTGGAATAAATGCTTAGGCGGGCATCCGGTACTGATCGGTGCGCGCAGTGCATTGTTTTTGCCTTTTACGGGTTTAAAACTCATCATCGTGGATGAAGAGCACGATCCTTCTTTCAAACAATATAGTCCGAATCCCCGATATAATGCGCGGGATGTAGCAGCTTTTATGGCGCATAAACTGAATTCACGGATCATATATGGCAGTGCCACACCTGCGCTGGAAACCTGGCATAATGCACAAAAAGGCTTATATCAATATATTGGGTTGAACAGTCGTTTCGGAACAGTAAAACTTCCTGAGATAGAGATCATCAACATGCACGACAAATCCATGTTGTTGCCCAATCATGCTTCCTACAGTATCCGACTGATCAGTCAGATCCAGCATGTTTTGTCGAGAGGAGATCAGGTGCTTTTATTTCAGAACAGGCGTGGTTTTGCGCCAACGATCCGTTGCGGTTCCTGTGGCTGGTACAGCAAATGTCAGCATTGTGATGTCAGTATGACCTATCATAAAGTTTTTGAAGAGATCAGATGTCATTATTGTCATGCGCGGAGTCCGCTACCCGGGGTGTGTCCTGTATGTGGATCGCAGGGATTGATCGATTTGGGATTGGGAACAGAAAAAGTGGAAGAAGAGCTTAAAATATTATTACCTGAAGCAAATATAGGTCGAATGGATCTCGATACAGCGGGTACCCAAAATGAAATGGAATCCATTATCCTGGATTTTGAACGGCATAAAACGGACATTTTGATTGGAACGCAAATGATCACTAAAGGTCTGGATTTTGACCACATCGGTTTGGTTGGGATCATAGATGCCGACAGATTGATCCAGTTTCCTGATTTCAGATCCAGTGAACGTGCTTTTCAGATGATGATACAGGTTTCGGGTAGGGCAGGCCGACGAAAAGAACAGGGCAGGGTCATCATTCAAACCAGTCTTGTGGATCATCCCCTGATACGTGACATCATCAATCATGATTATCAAAGCTTTGTGGAGAGGGAGCTTTTGGAAAGGGAAAAATTCAATTATCCGCCTTTTTCCAGGCTGATCGATATCATGTTGAAGCATAAAGATCCTAAGTTGTGCCGCCAGGGAGCGACCGAGTTTGGACGGATGCTGAAAACTAAGCTTGGAAGGGCTGTTTTGGGACCGGCTCCACCAGGCATTGAACGGTTGAGAGGATTATATCATCAACGAATTTTGATTAAACTGGAGAAAGATCCACGGATTGGCGTGGGTGTAAAGCGGTTTATTCTGGAACAAAGGGATTTATTTTATGAGAACAAGATGTTTTCACCAGTTAAAATGAGTATTGATGTAGATCCGGTTTAGATATTGAAATTGTTTAAGAATTATGTTGATTGCTGAAAATAAATGCTTGAAAGTCAGGGCGAAGCTCTTTTTTGAATCAAAGATACTGATAAGCTTGTCTTCGTCAGTATTGCGTACCGGAATGTTCGGAATCAAAAAAAGCTGAAGCATCTGGTTGAAAATGCTGATTGAAAATGCTGACAAGCTTGCTTCGTCAGTACAAGCTTGCTTCCTGAGTGCTTTCAATGATTTGTTTGCAAGCATTAAGATACATTATTAAACAACTTCATTATGAAATTTGAAGAATTGTTTTTTGGGAGATCAAATAAATGCTCTTATATTTGCATCGCTTTTATATAAATTGGGGCTATAGCTCAGTTGGCTAGAGTATTTGACTGGCAGTCAAGGGGTCGGGGGTTCGAATCCCCCTAGCTCCACAAAAAAGAGTTGTCTATGCAGACAGCTCTTTTTTTTATT
>DDTL01000009.1 GCA_002344345.1 Saprospiraceae bacterium UBA2365 | reverse complement strand
ACGCTCAATTCAAAGAGACTAACATGCTAGCATACTCATTAGCTAACCACCTGAATAACTACCTATTTTTTTTAAATAATCAAGCTTAATTGAGTTATCCTGATCAAATGATTCAAACTATTCATCATATAAATTCATGTATGATCCCGACAAAAAAATTTGATAACATCTTAAATTCCATTTATTTCAATGCTTAATGCAAAGTCGGTTTCAAAAAATGTACAAAAAAATTACCTTTGCGGGTTCAAATCGGAAAAAAGACCAACATGGACATCATTTCAGAGATCAATAAAAGAAAAACTTTTGGCATCGTCAGTCACCCGGATGCCGGAAAAACAACTTTGACAGAAAAATTATTGTTGTTCGGTGGAGCGATCCAGATCGCAGGCGCAGTTAAATCAAACAAGATAAAAAAGCATGCCACTTCTGATTTCATGGAGATCGAGAAACAAAGAGGTATTTCCGTTGCCACTTCAGTGATGGCATTTGATTACAGAGACAGACGTGTCAATATACTTGATACGCCCGGCCACAAAGATTTTGCTGAAGATACCTACAGAACCATCAGCGCAGTGGATAGCGCGATCGTTGTCATCGACGTGGCAAAAGGAGTGGAGGAACAAACCAAAAAACTGGTAAGTGTTTGCCGGATGAGGAATATTCCTATGATCGTGTTTATCAATAAACTTGACCGTGAAGGAAAAGATGCCTTTGACCTGTTGGATGAAGTAGAAACCTTGCTGGGTTTGAGCGTTTGCCCACTGAGCTGGCCTGTCGGAATGGGGCAACGGTTCCAGGGTGTATACAATATTTACGAATCCAAACTGGTACTTTTCAGACCCCACAGTAAACAAACACAGGAAGATGTCATTGAATTGGATCCGGATGATCACGAAAGCCTTGAAAAGCATTTAGGTAAAAACCCAACCAAACAGCTTGGTGAAGATCTCGGTGTGATCAACCAGATCTATGATCCGTTTGAAATAGAGAAATACCTTAATGGAGAACAGTCTCCTGTTTTTTTTGGCAGTGCAGTCAATAATTTCGGGGTAAAGGAATTGTTGGATTGTTTCGTGGAAATCGCTCCTGCACCTCTACCAAGAGTTACAGAAGAACGTGCGGTTTTACCCCTTGAATCCGCATTCACCGGCTTTGTTTTTAAAATTCATGCCAATATAGATCCGAAGCATAGAGATCGAATTGCCTTTGTCCGGGTGGTATCCGGAGTTTTCAGAAAAAATACACCCTATAACCATATCAGGCTTGAAAAAATGCTGAGGTTTCCCAACCCGACTTCGTTCATGGCTTCCAAAAAAAGCATTGTGGATGAAGCATTTCCGGGAGATATTGTGGGTTTGTATGATTCCGGCAATTTCAAGATAGGCGACACACTGACAGAAGGAGAAATCCTTCATTTCAAGGGTATTCCAAGCTTTTCGCCTGAAGAATTCAGGGCTGTGGTCAATACCAATCCGATGAAAAGAAAACAGTTGGACAAAGGTGTTGAACAACTCATGGATGAGGGTGTAGCTCAGTTATTTACCACACTTGAAACAGGTAAAAAGATCATTGGCACCGTCGGTGCGCTGCAGTTTGAAGTGATCCAGTACCGACTGGAACATGAGTACGGGGCTTCCTGCAGCTATGATCCAATCAATATTCACAAAGCGCTTTGGGTATCCTGTGAGGATAAAAAAGCTTTTGAGTTTTTCAAAAGCCGGAGAAAAAGAGATCTCGCCATGGACAAAGATGGAAAGCTTGTTTTTCTTGCAGATTCCGGCTGGGCAATTCAAATGGCGAAAGAGAATCACCCGGAAGTTAATTTTTACGAGAAATCCGAATTTTAATTCCCAAAAAGTATTTCATGGCTCGAAAAAGCAAAACAGAATTGGTAATGGTGCATTTTACAGGCATTGCGGATAAAGGAATGGCTGTGGGCAGAACCGATGATGGCCGCGTTGTTTTTTGCAAGGGACCGGTACCCGGCGATCAGGCAGAGATCCTTTTGACCAAAAAGCAAAAAGGTGTGTTCCAGGGTCATGTAAAACACTATGTTGCACTAAGTCCCGACAGAATTACGCCATTTTGTTCGCATTTTGAGTCTTGCGGTGGCTGCAAATGGCAACATTTGAGTTATGCAAGGCAACTTGCAGAAAAAGAGATTCAGATACACGATGCCTTCAGACGCATTGCAAGGATCGAACCGAAGGAATTTTTACCGGTAAAAGCTTGTGCCCTGACTACGGAATACCGCAATAAACTGGAGTTTTCCTTTTCATCCAAAAGATGGTGGTCGGAGAAGGAAATGGAGACCATGCAAACGCCTGATAAACAGGAAGCACTTGGTTTTCATGCCCCCGGCAGTTTTGACAAGATCGTTCAAATCGATCATTGTCATCTACAGGCTGAACCTTCCAACAGCATCCGTAATTTTGTAAGAAAATTTACGCAGGACAACGAGTACACATATTGGGATGCTAAAACGCATACAGGACTGATGAGAAACATGGTAGTCAGGACAGCTACTACAGGTGAGACGATGGTAGTGATCGTTTTCTCCCAAAATAACACCGAAAAGATCCACTCGCTACTGAATTCTGTAAAGCTATCATTTCCTGAGATCACCAGTCTGTTTTATGTAGTCAACAGCAAGTTCAACGACAGTCTGAATGATCAGGAATTTATCTTGTTTGATGGTAAACCTGAGATAGCTGAAAAACTGGGATCATTGAATTTCCTCATTTCTCCAAAGTCATTTTTTCAAACCAATACGCTGCAAACCAAAGTTTTATACGATATTGCATTGGATTTTGCCGGATTGGAAGGGCATGAAAGCGTTTTTGACCTCTATACCGGTTTGGGGAGTATTGCCCTGTACATCTCTGCCAGAGCCAAACATGTGACCGGTATTGAACTGATAGAAGAAGCCATTGAAGATGCCAGAAAAAATGCCTTGAACAACCACATAGAAAATGTCGGATTTATCGTTGGAGACGTGAAAAATGAATTGCAAAAGCTGTCTTCCAAACCTGACGTAATTTTTGTGGACCCGCCCAGATCCGGACTGCACGCGGAGGTAGTTGAATCCATATTAAATCTGGCTCCAGAAAAGATAGTGTACATCAGTTGCAACCCTTCTACGCAAGCCCGTGATGCAGCGCTTTTCAGTGCCAAATATTATTTGGATAAAGTTCAGCCGGTGGATATGTTCCCGCATACGCTTCATATTGAAAATGTTGTGCAATTAAAATTGCGTTAGTTGCCCTCAATCGCCTAAGTTATCGTTCAAACAAAATAAGTTACACATGGTAACGATAATGAAGTATTTTCGTTGGAAATTAAAGCAATTGAGACCCCAACATCTTTTTTTATTACTGATAGCGATCACTATTGTTGGCTTCTTAATTTCCTGTGGTGGCAGCGGGAACAAATCTCAGGAGGGAACAACCGGCATTGATACACTGCATTACGGAGAGCCAGACGCAACTACAACTGACACCACCACCGCATTAGCTGATTCGCTGGTATCAATTTCTGCAACAGCGTCCACGCCGGTTAACGATAGTGCGGCGCTTGCTTTAAAGGCAAGACTTGCGGCAGACACACTGTCAGCCAGAATATCCGATAGTGTAAAAAAGGAAATACGCGAAGCTCGTGACTACATGCGCCGCAAGCTACACCGCTAACATCTCTTTGAACAAAAAATGCTTCTACCTGTTATCTTTGTCACATGAGTGATTTTTATACGAGGCCCTCGGGCAATTTTCCACCTGCGGTGCGAAACCTTATTATGATCAATGTGCTTGTGTGGGTGGCGCAGGTTCTTTACGATCCCAAAATCAATCTTACATCAATTATTGGGTTGTGGCCGATAGGAAGTGAGGAATTCAGGCCCTGGCAAATTATTACTCACATGTTTGCCCATGCGGCCTATGGCATGGATATTTTTGGTCAGCCGTCAGGAGGAATTATTTTTTACCATATCCTCTTCAACATGTTTGCGCTGTGGATGTTTGGACGCATTTTAGAAAATGTGTGGGGCTCCAAACGATTTACCATCTTTTACCTGATTTGTGGCCTTGGAGCTGCCGCCGCGCATCTTGCCATGCAATATTATATGGGCGATCAAAATCTTGCCGTTGGCGCATCGGGCGCAGTATTCGGCATTTTGGTTGCTTTTGCCATGACGTTCCCCAACACAGAACTCTACATCATGTTCATCCCCGTGCCAATAAAAGCAAAATGGGCGGTACTTGGGCTGGTGGCTATTGACCTTTTTGGTGGGGTTTCTAAATTCTCTGGCGACAATATCGCCCACTTTGCGCACCTGGGTGGCGCACTCACAGGATTTATTTTGTTAAAAATCTGGAACAAAAATAATCGGCGAACGTTATATTAAAGTTTGAAGCGATTTTTTGAAAACTAAAACCTAACAGGTTACTTTATTGTATGTCAATTTCTGAAAGAAATTATGATAGCAGGTTGTCGTTTGGTGCGAGAATGAACCCTGTAGTGATTTTGATCTCCATCAGCATGATCCTTTTCGTGGTTCTTGCATTTTTTAAAGCGATTGCCTTCGTACGGTATCCGGAGGGAGCGGATATTGAATCTATTTTTGAGAAAAATATCCTCACTTGGTTTGCGCTTTCGCCGGTACTAAAAACTACGTTGGCAAAATTCTGGACCATATTCACGCATGCCTTCGTTCATGTGAGTTTTTGGCAGTTGCTTACCAATATGCTGTGGCTTTGGTGCTTCGGTTTTATTTTTATTGATCTGACCGGAAACCGCAAAGTGATCCCGGTTTTTATTTATGGCACTTTTGCCGGGGCAGCGGCTTATTTAGTGGTTGCATCGGTTCTCCCCTCTTTTCAGGCACAGCCTCACACACACTATTTTTTTGGGAGTGGCGCCGGCATTTTGGCAATTGCGGCAGCGGCAGTAGCCATTAACCCCAATTACAAGCTTTTCCCCATGCTGTCTGGCGGTATTTCGCTTTGGATTGTTGGCATCATTTACCTGGTGTTAGATATGGCCACCATTCCGGCCAATAATCCGGGCTTGCATATTGCACACCTCGTTGGCGCTGTGGTTGGATATTTGTTTGTGGTAATTTTGCGTCGCGGCCTTGATGGCGCAGACTGGATGAATAACCTGTATGATTGGTTTATTGATCTTTTCAACCCCGATACCAAAACTCAACAACGAGCCAAAATCATCAGCACAAATTTTTACAAATCAGACCAGACGCCATTTAAGAAAACCCCCAATCTTACTCAAAAACGCCTTGATGAAATTCTTGATAAGATAAATACTGACGGCGGC
>DDTL01000177.1 GCA_002344345.1 Saprospiraceae bacterium UBA2365 | reverse complement strand
ATTACTATGTTCAAGGTTACCATACAAACCTTCAAAAAGAGGTTTTTAAAAAGACAGAAGGATATAAGGATGATCTTAATGAACTGAAAAAAAAGAAAATTGAACTAAATAAAACCGTCTATTATTATGAAGACAAAACGCTTTTTAGTTCAGCGGGATATAACACTAAGAAAAAACGGTTTGAAATCTTAGTTAACCTAAATTATGGTTTAGGGACTGAATATGCAAAACCACCTAAATCATTTTTTATTGAACATTGGAAATATAATTCAAAATACAAAATCCAATTTAGTTCACTCCCAACACAAAAATTTATTGAGATAATTCCAGAATATTATGATTTAGGAACTAAAGAAATTCTTTTTATTCCAATGAATGTGGAAAATGGTCTCGAAATGGAGAATGATAAAAGCTATATAAGTATTTATTTCCTATTTACACCATCAACTAAAAGGAAAATAGAGTATAAGTTTTATGACATTTTGAAAAAATTTCCAGAAGGAGTTTATTACATGACATCAGATATTATTACAGCTCAGAAAGTTAGGGTTATCGTTATCAATAAAAGAACAGGAAAAATTTATTTTGATAAGATTTATTAATAAAAAATAAATTCATGAGTAAAACATTCTTAATTGGCTTATTCCTAATGTTTGGAATAACTACTTATGGGCAAATCAAGCCAATCAGTTCCTCAAATAATGAGATAAATCCAATTCGAAACGGAATAAGGGCTGATAGATTAAATGCTGAATACATTGAAATTGTGGGGAGTGGACAATCAAGTTTTAGTGTTAATGCCTCAATTAAAGTCGACTATGGCCAAACAAGAAACCCAAAAGATAATAATGAGTTAGTGGATGAAAATGGTCAAATTATAAAATTTAACTCGATGGCAGATGCATTAAATTATATGTATAGATATGGATATGAATTTATTAGTGCATACCCAATAACCGAAAATCCAGGTGAACACATCTATCATTATATCCTCAGGAAGAAAAAAAAGGAATTGAATTGATCAGTAAATAAAAATGATATTGGGTTTTAAGCTTCTGGTATTGGGTATAATATATCAAATTCATGAGCAAAAGTTAAATCAAAGTTTATTAACCTTTATGATATGACCAAGGTAAGTTTATTAGTTTTTCTTTTTATTGTACCTTATTTAAGTTATTCTCAGGATTTTATTGAGAAAGTTGATGGGGAGGAAACATTTTTTGAATACATAGCTACATTTGACAGCTCTATGACACAATCTAAGCTCTTCAGCATGTTTCAAGTAAATTTGATGAAAACATATAAAGGAACATTGATCCCATCAGATATAATTAATGAAGGTGAAGGCAGGATTTTTGCAAAATGCAAAAGTAAAAAGTTAAAGTATGATAATGGAATAATCAAAGATGGAGGTTTTTTTGGTTATAATATCCATGTAATCACCAGAGATGGAAAAGCAAAGATTGTAGTCAATAATATTGATTATGTTGCAGGAGAAATGATCCACATGAAGTCAGGAACAAAGTTTACTTCAGAACAACCGGATAATTGGACAAAAAGTGCTTTATGGAATAATCAGTCAAAAAAAGAATGGGCAAAAATGAAAGATCAGTTCAGAAATGAGATCAATATAATTTTGAAAGAATTGATCAAAGTGGATAAGACGATTTCAGATGATTTTTAGTTTTTAAAAGGGGAATTACTCTATTTATTTTTAAAAATTGTTGCTAATATTGAATTAATTTATTCATAATATTTCTTAAATACCTAATAACCAATTATATATATGCTATACTTTACTTTCTGTATCGGAAAGTAAGATGATGATCCCTTCTTTTTCCAGAGTTCTTTTACACATTATGTCAGTAGTATTGGCCAAAATAATTAATTTTCATGAAAAATATAAAAAAGTAATCATTTTTCACGACATTAATTATTTTTCTAACATTTGCTTAATAAGTTTTCATAGCAAATGGCAATTTCTAATCAATTTTCACATTTATTAACTGTTTTTCAAGGCAGGACAGCGCCTGAAGAAGGATATCTGGCCGGATATGGAGCTTTGATCAAGACCTTTGAATTGCAGGTGGTGATACCAGATATCCTGGCCATGATCAGCTTAAAACATAAAAGATATGACACCGATGAATGGATGGTTTATACGCCTCGTTATATGCCGGAAAATTCGATCATGGGTCATTTGACTTTCGCCCTGAAATATGAAGGGATCGACCTTGGCGTTTTGAAAAAGATTTTTGAAAACCTTCCTGAAGTTGACATTACCCATCTGATCGCAAGGGAGCCAACCGGGCGATACAGCAGGATGATCTGGTTTTTATACGAGTGGTTGACAGGGAAAAAACTGGAATTGCCAAACCTGAGTTCCGGAAATTATGTTGACCTGGTGGATGCCAAAATACAATTTGCAACATCTGAGTTTGAGATTTCCCAGAGACATCGGATCAGGAATAATTTGCCCGGAGTCAGGGATTTTTGCCCGATGGTACGAAAAACGGACAAAATCCGCCACTTTGGTGAACTGAATTTTTCGGCTCAGATCAAAAGTGTTCTTGATCATATTCATCCTGACATTCTGTTAAGGTCAGCTTCTTTTCTGATTTTGAAAGATTCAAAAGCTTCATTTGCGATTGAAAGTGAAAATCCTGCACAAAACAGGATACAACGTTGGGGTCGCACGATCGGACTGGCCGGTCAGCGGGATATCACTATTGAAGAGTTGCAGAGATTGCAACAGACAGTAATTGAAAATCCCCGATTTACCAAATTGGGGATAAGGGAACAGGAAGGATTTGTGGGCGAACATGACAGGAGATACGGGACTCCGATCACGTCTCATATTTCTGCCAAATGGACTGATCTGAACAAACTGCTGAATGGATTAATTGAAACCAACAAGAAATTGGAAAAGGATGCTGATTTTGATGCAGTGATAGCAGCAGCCATGATCGCTTTTGGTTTCGTCTTCATTCACCCGTTTGTGGATGGAAATGGCAGAATTCATAGATATCTAATTCATGATGTGCTCATCAGAAAAGAATATGTATCAAGAGGATTAATATTTCCGGTATCAGCGATCATTATCGAGAGAATGGAAGCATATCGCATGGTTTTGGAGCAATTTTCGATTCCGAGACTTGATTTAATTGACTGGAGCGTTTCAAAGGATAATAATATTGAAATATTGAACAAGACTATGGACTTGTACAGATATTTTGATGCAACCAAAGTGGCGGAATTTTTGTATAGCTGTATCCAATATGCTATTGAGCAAACAATTCCTCAGGAATTAGCCTATTTCCAAAAATTTGACCGGATGAATCATTATCTCACAAATGTTTTTGCAATGCCGGACAAGGAGATTGCACTGATAATCCGTTTTTTGGACCAGGGAAACGGACATTTGTCACACAGAGAAAGGACGCATGAATTCAAAGATCTTTCTGAAAATGAATTGATCGCTATTGAACATAAATTCCGGGAGGTTTTTCTTTGATCTTCTTTCAGGCATTGTGGTTCAACTTCACTAAAGTAAATCACTATCATCCGGCAAAATATAAAAGGATAGAATTTTTTGTTTGAGATTTCTCGCTACACTCGGACCTGTCCTGACCGCAGCGTCAGGAATGACAGACAGTTAGTTGTTTGGGTTAGGGAGTGGCGGCGGCATTGCCGCCGCCACTCCCTAACCTCCAAAAACCCCAAAAGCCTCGTCATTACGAGCGTAGCGAGAAATCTTGTAATTTTTGTCGGACACTATTGATAGTAAATGAATCAGGAGTAAAGGTAAAGTTACAAATTGTACCATACTTTTGACCCTCAGTACATTTATTACCATCCTAAAACCATGAATCCGACGTGCAGTTGTCATTTTCAACCGATTTGAATACCCGGGAAAACCCGCACATTCCTTCCTTTCGTCCCCATATATCGACCGTTGGTATAAGGACTTACACTTTAAGTTTTATATAATAATTATTCCTGTTTTCGTCGGTTTTTTTGACAAAATTTATAAATGTCTGAATATTAGAATGATATAAAATTATTTGATTGATTTAGGGTGTCCCGGGTGTCTCATGTATTATATTTGCGGGATGTTTGTAAGAAAAAAGCTGAACAAAAGTGGAAAAATTAGTATTCAGGTCATCCAAAAGCTAAATGGCAGGAATAAGGTAGTCAAAACAATAGGCTGTAGCAATAATGCCGGAGTTGTTGAAAAATTATTTCTAGAAGGCAAAGAATGGATTAACAGACTTTCAGGATTGCAGGAATTTAGTTTTTCAAGTCATAAGCAAGAACTTCATCAATTTATTGCTGGTATTGAATCATTAACGGTGATAGGCATCGAAAAGCTTTTAGGGAAATTGTTTGATGAGATAGGGTTTGGCAAGGTAAAAGATCAGATGTTTCGCCATTTAGTGTTATGTCGCCTGGTGTACCCGGTCAGCAAGCTCAAGACAGTGGATTATTTATCCAAATATCACGGACTTTGTATTGATATTAACAGTGTGTACAGGTATATGGATAAACTGCATTCAAAGCAAAAAGAAGCAATACAGGACATATCATATGCACACACTTGTGAGGTGTTGAAAGAACCATTGAACCTTTTGTTTTATGATGTCACAACGTTATATTTTGAAATTGAACAAGAGGACGATCTGAGGAAGCCAGGTTTTTCAAAGGACGGCAAACATAGTAACCCCCAGATTGTATTGGGTTTATTGGTTACGCAACAGGGCTATCCCGTAAGTTATAGCATTTTTGAAGGGAATAAATACGAAGGACATACTTTGATGCCGATCATTGTAAGTTTTGAGCATAAATACCATGTAGAAAAGTTGATAGTGGTAGCGGATGCGGGAATGCTGTCTAAAGATAATATCAGAGAACTTAAAGCTCGTGGATTTGAATACATATTAGGAGCAAGGATAAAAAATGAATCAGAAGAGATCAAACAAGCTATACTTTCCAGGGAATTGCAAAACGGCCAGTCTTGTGTACTATTAAATAAAGAGAACTCAGACAGATTGATCGTTACTTACAGCAGTGCACGTGCAAAAAAAGATGCCCATAATCGTCGCAAAGGTCTGGACAGGCTGAAGACACAGATCAAAAACGGGCAACTGACAAAGAAGCATATCAATAACAGAGGCTATAACAAGTTTTTAAAGATAGAAAATGAAGTCAAAGTTAGCCTCAATGAAGAAATGATCACTTTGGATGCAAAGTGGGATGGGTTGAAAGGATACTTAACCAATACCGGATTAGCAGCAAATTTTATAGTTGAAAGTTATCAAAACCTGTGGAATGTAGAAAAAGCTTTCAGAATAGCTAAAAGTGATTTAAAGGTAAGACCCGTATATCACAGAGCGCAAAGAAGAATAGAAGCTCATATTTGTATCACATTTGCTGCATATAAGATTTACAAAGAATTGGAGCGACAGTTAAAAATCAAAAAAGCTGGTTTAAGCCCTGAAAAAGCAATAGAAATAGCGAAAACAATCCAAAAAATAACTGTGACCCACCCTTTATCTGATCATACTGTCTCAAAAATGTTAATTCTTACCCCTGAGCAACAAAATCTGGCAAATTTATTCGATTTTTAACTCAGGGTGTCCCAGCGACGAAAACAGGCGGCAAAATATAAAAGGATAGAATTTTTTGTTTGAGATTTCTCGCTACACTCGGACCTGTCCTGACCGCAGCGTCAGGAATGACAGACAGTTAGTTGTTTGGGTTAGGGAGTGGCGGCGGCATTGCCGCCGCCACTCCCTAACCTCCAAAAACCCCAAAAGCCTCATCATTACGAGCGTAGCGAGAAATCTTGTAATTTTTGTCGGACACTATTGATAGTAAATGAATCAGGAGTAAAGGTAAAGTTACAAATTGTACCATACTTTTGACCCTCAGTACATTTATTACCCTCCTAAAACCATGAATCCGACGGGCAGTTGTCATTTTCAACCGATTTGAATACCCGGGAAAACCCGCACATTCCTTCCTTTCGTCCCCATATATCGACCGTTGGTATAAGGACTTACACTTTAAGTTTCATATGATAATTATTCTTTTATTTTTGCGTTTAGTCAACAAATTGGTTTAAAAACATTAAAAACAACATTATGCGAGTATTAACATTTATGGTTTTACTTTTTCATTTTTCATTGCTGAACCTTATGGCCCAAAATAATGATCCATACCTGTGGCTGGAAAATGTCGATGACCCGAAAGCGCTTGAATGGGTTGTCGGAATGAATGCCCAGTCAACAGCGGCATTTGAGTCCAAACCCTATTACAAAGAGAATTATGACAAGATCCTCAGCGTGCTCAATTCGACCGAAAGGATCGCCGCGCCGGGTATCTACGGTGATTTTATCTACAATTTCTGGCAGGACAAAACCAACCCTCGCGGGATATGGCGCAGGACCAGCTTTGACAACTACCTGAGCGGAAACCCGACCTGGGAGATCCTCCTGGATATCGATAAAATGTCTGCGGAAGACAATATCAAATGGGTTTTTAAAGGAGCTGAAGGACTTTATCCCGATTATCAGCGCTTTTTGGTGAATTTGTCCAAAGGAGGCGGTGATGCCGTAGAGATCCGGGAATTTGATGTGACCACCAAAAATTTTGTAAAAGACGGATTCTTCCTGGCTGAAGCAAAAGGCGGCGCCAGCTGGATTGACAAAAATACACTGATGGTTGCCACAGATTTTGGTGACGGAATGACCACTTCCGGGTATCCCAAAAAAGTAAAGATCTGGAAAAGAGGCACACCGATACAGAATGCACAACTGGCTTTCCAGGGTGAAGAAAATGATATGGGTATCTGGGGAAGCTCATTTTTTACCCCGGAAAGAAATTACCAGCTCATCACACGCAGGACTTCTTTTTATACCGGAACCTACCATTTTATCGAAAATGGCTCCATCGTTTCACTTGAACTACCTGAAGATATTTCACTTTCTACTGTTTTCAAAGATCAGATTTTGTTCGATCTGAAGTCAGACTGGGAGATCGGCGGGCAAAAATTCAGACAAGGCGCTGTGATCAGCATTCCTTATAAAGATCTGCTTGCAGGAAAAACCAACTATCAACTGGTCATCGAACCGGATGCAAAAAGCAGTATCGAAGGAATGACTTCCACCAAAAATGCCATGATAGTGAAATTGGTCAACAATGTCAAGAGTGAATTATACAAATTTACCTGGAACGGCACATGGCAGAAAACCAGGTTCAATGCACCGGAATTTGGTAATATTTCGCTGGCTTCAGCAGAAGATGACGGCGATCGCTTCTTCTTCTACTTCACCAATTTCCTTGCTCCTTCCACACTGTATCTTGCTGACGCCAAAAAAGGTGATTTCATCAAGATTAAATCCCTTCCGGAATGGTTCAAAACCGATAATTTCCAGGTACAGCAGTTTGAGTCTACTTCAAAAGACGGCACAAAAATTCCATATTTTGTGGTCAGCGCCAAAGACATGAAATACGATGGTAAAAATCCGACTTTGCTTTATGCATACGGCGGTTTTGAGGTCTCCCAGTTGCCTTCCTACTCTGCCGTTACCGGCATGACCTGGCTGGAGAAAGGCGGCGTTTATGTTTTGGCCAACATCCGCGGTGGTGGTGAATTTGGTCCGAAATGGCATCAGGCAGGTTTGAAGGAAAACCGTCAGCGGGTTTATGATGACTTCCATGGTGTGGCCATGGATCTGGTTAAACGGAAGATCACCAATCCGGCACGCCTGGGTATCTATGGTGGCAGCAATGGCGGATTGCTGGTTGGTGTGGCTTTCACACAGCGTCCTGATCTTTACAATGCCGTGGTTTGCTCCGTTCCTTTGCTCGATATGAAGCGGTACAACAAACTCCTTGCTGGCGCCAGCTGGATGGCCGAATACGGCAATCCCGACATTCCTGAAGAATGGGCTTACATCAGTCAGTATTCTCCTTATCAGAAGATCAAGGCCGGCGTAAATTATCCTGAGGTATTTTTCACTACTTCCACCAGGGATGACCGAGTTCATCCCGGACATGCCAGGAAAACCGCAGCCAAATTGACTGATCTGGGAAGTAAGGTGTATTATTTTGAAAATACAGAAGGTGGCCACGGAGGCGCTTCCACCAACGAACAACGTGCAAAAATGACCGCTCAGATCTATACCTATCTGAGAATGAAGCTGATGGATTCATCAGTAAAATAAAATTTTGATCTTTTTTAGCAAAAAAGGAAAAGCCGGGAGTTCTGATGAGCTTCCGGCTTTATTATATTCGGATTTTGATGAATCTGAAATATATTAATCCCTCTAATCTGATGAATTATCAGTTGTTTTTCAGTTCAGTCCAGTGAACTGCCATTCCATGTAGCATAAATGTAGTGTTCTGAGATGATCCCAGGTTCTATCTCATCGTTTTTTGTATCTAAAACCGTTCCATTTCTGCCGGCAATAATGGTGATGTTAAATTTATCATTTGAATTTTGTGCCTCCCAACTGTATTTCCATTCTCTGGATCCATTTGGCAAAACTTTGTTGGATGGATCAAAAGATTCTTTTTCAGATATGAACAGGTGAATATCCAATGACGATTTATTGGTCATTTTTACAGTGATGAATTCAAAATGTGGATACTGGCCCAATTCTTCAAGTTCATAACAAGGACAACCTAAAACGATAAATCCCAGGAAAAACATTAAAAGCATTGGTTTACATACAATTAAAATAAAATCTTTCATTTTGTTTAAATTTTAAAATTATGGAATATTTTTTTGAGAAATCATCACTCTACAAAATTATTCCAAAAAAAAATACCTATCAAGAGCATTTTAAAACTATTTTCAGCCATTCATTTTTTTTACCTGTATTTATNNTTATTAAATTCAATTATAGATGAAAAAAACTAGGATTTTTACGCTTTGTTTGATTTTTATCTTTACTTCATTTCTGTACAATGTTCATTCCCAAACCGATAAATACTGGGTCTTTTTTACCGATAAGGATGGTACCAGCTTTGACCCTTACAGTTATTTTGACCAGAAAGCCATTGAAAGAAGGATCCAACATGGAATCAATCTCTATGATCCGACAGATTTTCCGGTCAGGCAAGACTACCGCGATGTAGTGAGTACCATGGTTGAAGCGCTGACTTTTGAAAGCAGGTGGTTCAATGCAGTTTCTGTCAGGGCGACAGAGGAACAGGCTATTGCGCTACGTACTTTACCCTTTGTCACATCGGTCGAGCGGCAATATCTTGAACCTGTTTTGGCATCCACCGAAGAAGACAGCTGGTTTGCTATGGATGTCCAGACCCTTAAGGTCAGACAAATCCAGATGATGCAGGGTGGCTTGTTCAGGAAAATGGGTATCACCGGGAAAGGAGTTCGCGTAGCTGTTTTTGACGGAGGATTTCCTGAGGTCAATACCCATCCTTCATTCCAGCACATCAGAGATGAAAACCGGATTGTCAAAACCTGGGATTTTACCAAAAAAAGTGAACAGGTTTATCATGCCAATTCTCACGGATTATCAGTTCTGTCAAACATCGCAGGAATCGATGAGGATGGTCAGTTGCTCGGGCTGGCCACAGGTGCAGAATTTATTTTGGCGATAACAGAAGTTTCTTCTGAACCTTTTAAAGAGGAAGAATGGTGGCTTGCTGCGGCAGAATGGGCAGATAAGAATGGCGCCCAACTTATAAGCAGTTCGCTTGGATATACTTACCATCGATATTTTCCTCAGGACATGGATGGTAAAACAAGCCTTGTTTCCCGCGCAGCCAACATGGCAGCCTCCAAAGGAATTCTGGTCGTCAATGCTGCAGGAAATGAAGGTTCAACAGAAAATTGGAAAGTGATCGGTGCGCCAGCCGATGCAGACAGCGTTTTATCCGTTGGCGGGATCGACCCGGCTAATGGTATCAAGGTGGATTTCAGTTCGCTCGGCCCAACGGTTGACGGACGAATGAAACCCAATGTTTCCAATGCAGGTGTAGTTGCAGCTGCAGCTAAGAACGGAAAGGTGAGTCGTACGCAGGGAACATCCTTCGCAGCGCCATTAACTACCGGCTTCGTTGCCTGTGCCATGGAAGCTTTACCCGGCAAAACAAATATGGAAATGTTTGAACTGATACAACAATCCGCTCATTTGTACCCTTATTTTGATTATGCACACGGTTACGGCATGCCACAGGCTTCTTTTTTCACCGGAACAGACAAGGTGCCTGAATTTCCTGGCATCAGGTTTTTGGAAGAAGACGGATATCTGAAAATTGTGACTGACCAATATGAGCATTCAGAAGACTTATCAGATGATTTGTTCATCCAGGAAGAAGATCAGGAAAACCCGATGGAAGATTTTACTGAACAACAAAATGACGATTTTCCGCCACCTCAAGCCATTGATGAGGAAGAAGAAATGGAAGCTCCCGAATTTGTAGATCAAGAGATAGATGTTGAAATAGAGGAAGTTATGGATGAAGTTGAGTCAGTTGAGACTGAGGAGGCAGAAATGGAAACAGAAGATTTGGAGGAAGAGGCAGCTCAGGAAGAGATAGAAGTTTTAGAGAACGAAGAGGAAATAGAGGAATTGGAAATGGTGGAAGAATGGGAAACTGAACCGGATCATGATGAATTCGGAGAAGAATTTATAAATGAAGACACAGACGGAACGCCGATGGATTATGAAACAGAGATTTCCGGCTGGGATACCTTGTTTTCTCCTTACTTATATTATCATATTCAGTTGCCTGAAGGTAAGCTCGGTAAATATGCTGTTGTTAAAGTATTATTTGATGAATTGGTTACCATAGATTTAGAAGAATTGCCACAGGGTGCCATAGTTCGTTACTTTTATCGTGGATATACTGATGAGTGGCGCAAAAACTGATTTTTTTGATGAAGATGAAATTTTAATAAATAACAGCCTGAAAGGCCAAATATTTTTTAACGTATAATTGAAAGTAAGATGATGAATAAAATGATATGGATCACCCTTTTTATGATTATTTTATCTACTAATAACACGAAGGTTCATGCACAGGAAGTTTTGCTTGAAAACGAAACAGAAGACTTGTATGATGTTCCTAAAACGGGTAAAAACAGACAGCAATACAGTCATTTTTACAGTAGTTATGGTGCTCATGTTCAGATTGAGCCAACTGAAGGACTCAAAACCAATCCACTACTTTCATATCAGTTTCAGCTTGGGTTCAGACAAAAATTCAAGATCTCAGGTTTGTATGCCATGGGACTTGATTACGCGATCACCTGGGACAGGTACAGGATCGTGCAGGACGACGCAAATATTTTTCCTGATAATTTGACCCATAAAAAGGAAATGTTTGGTCAAAACGCACTTAAATTGGGTTATTATAACCGATTCAATTTCGATTTTAAACGAGGTGACCACATTGGTAAATATCTGGATCTGGGTATTTGGGGCAATTGGGTTTTTATGTCCAAGTATGTGCAATGGGATGAATATGAAAACCCGGTAAATGGAGCTACACGGTCAAAAACTACTTTCAGGGGAATCAATTATGACGAGCCATTCCAATGGGGTTTACAGGCAAGATTGGGGTTCAACAGGTATGTTTTGTTTGGTTCCTACAGGATGTCTGAAACGTTCAAAGATACATACGCAGATCTGGATCCGGGCAGATTGTTGATTGGTTTTGAAATCAGTGCATTTTGAAGTCAGATATTGGTTAGGACTGCCTTTTCGAATGTAAATTAAGTGGCATTCCTTTGTCGGATTCTTTGAATTATTGTGTTATGGTGAATAGTTCTTTCAACGATGGGTTAGTGATCAGAGAACTGGATGGTTCCAGGAAAGATATGGCTTTGTTCATTCAATTGCCATATATTATACATAAACACCACAAGCAATGGTTGCCTCCGATCTGGGAAGATGAGTGGAAGGTTTTTGATGCGGAGAAAAATTCAGCGTTTGAACATTGTGATACCATCCTGCTTTTGGCGGAAAGAAGTGGTCAGGTTGTTGGCCGTATCATGGGCATTATCAATCATTCCTACAATCAGAAGCAAAATGAGCAGTCAGCCCGTTTTTGTTTCATGGAATGCTATGAAGACCGGCAGGTTTTTAATGCTTTGCTTAGTACTATTGAACATTGGGCAAAGGAGAAAGGTATGAATGAGGTCGTCGGGCCCATCGGTTTTTCTGATAAGGATCCCCAGGGATTTTTGATTGAGGGTTTTGATGATCCTGTAACAGTCATGATCACCAACCACAGTTATCCCTATATGGCAGACTTAATGGCGGAAAGGCAATACACAAAGAAAATCGACCTCGTTCAATACAGATTTGATCTGCCTTACCCATTGCCGGCAATTTATCATAAAATTGCTGAAAGGGTTTTGCTGAAGGGATACAAAGCAGTAGAATTCACCAAAACAAAAGATATCCGGCCATGGGTCAGTCCTGTTTTCAATCTGATCAATGCAAGTTTCCAGAAAATTTATGGATTTTCGGCCTTGACAGATGAAGAAGCGCACGAATTTTCAAACCGGTTTTTACCCATTTTAAATCCGAAATTCGTCAAATTGGTATTGGATGCAGAAGACAAACTGGTGGCGTTTGTCATTGGAATGCCTGATATGAGCAAAGGATTAAAAGCGGTCGGTGGAAGACTTTTCCCATTCGGATTCATCAGGGTTTTGTGGGCTATGAAAAAAGCAAAACAACTCAATTTAATGCTGGGAGGTATAGAAGAAAGCAAACGAAATTTAGGTTTGGACTCACTGCTCGCTGTAAAATTGATCGATTCAGCAGCGAATGCCGGTTTTAAAGTATTGGATTCTCACCTCGTCATGGAAAGCAATGTCAAGACAAGGGCCGAGTATGAACGTATCGGTGCGGTAGTTTATAAGAAGTACCGGATTTTCCATTCTGCTATTTGATTTATAGCTTTTTAAAAAACTTTTGTTGAATTATAGATGTAATTACCTTCATTGAGTCTGTTCAGAAAAGTCCAGTTTGTTGATTTTCAATCGTTTTTTGCCTTGACTGAAAAAGTCCGTGGGGATTTAGGGAGCAAAGACTTTTCGGATTAGACTATTCATTTAATTATTGAAGTTGTTTGAGTACGACTCTTTATGCCGGCAAATAAAGCATTGAATGGTATTTAGAAGTTAACCTGTCAGCATTTTCATCAAAATGCTTCAGCTTTTTTTTTGATTAGGTGCATTAAGGCAAGCAAAACGATGAAGTTAGCCTGTGCATCTATGACATTCAGGATGCATTGTATATCACGAACTTAGGGTCATAAAAGAGCTTTATGTTGAACTAATCGGCCCTGCTATTTTGTGTCCTTCCATAGAATATCCACAGGATATTAGCCTTTCAGCCTCAGCCGGTCATTTTCAGCAATCAACATAATTTATTCAACTCATTATCTGATAATACACAAGCCATAGAATACAAGAATATTATAAATAAGATACTAAATCCTGGTTTACCCGGTTGAGCCTGATATTCAATGCGGCTTTATTCCTATCATCAAATTACTTTAAAGTTCTGCCGAAAAAAACATGAATTCAATTTTTAAGATACTATCCTGTTTCGTATCTGAAAAACTACCGCGACGTTTCGATTTAATAGGTAAAACATTGATTTGAAAGTCCAGATTTTTATGGTTTCTTCCAAAAGAGTATCCTATCGAGCACATGTAGAAAATCATTAATCAGAAACAGAATTCTGCTTGGTTGATTTTTAAATTATGGAATTTAATTTGGCGTTTTATATTTTGTAAATATTTAAATTGTTTCAAATTTATAAGCAAATATTGCAATTAAACCCATATAAAAATTTTGTATTCATAGAAATTCTTTTAAGTTTTTTTGTCTAAAAAATAGGTTTTATTGATAATAAAACTGTATATTTGTAAAAAGCGTTAGCTGAATGCTGGATACATTTATCAAATATTTGAGCTACGAAAAAAGGTACTCTGAAAACACAGTGCAAGCATATCACCGGGATATCAGGCAGTTCTTGGAATACGGATCAGATAGCTATGATGTAAAGGATATTAAAGCTTTCACCCAAAGTCATATCCGTTCATGGATCGTTTTTATGGTACAGAAAGGCTTGTCCCCCAGATCGGTTAACCGTAAAATTTCTGCCATTAAATCATATTTTTCTTTTTTGAAAAAAAATGGCCATTTGAATGCCAATCCGGCAACCAATGCGCGGATGCTGAAAACTGAAAAGCGTTTGCCACAGTATTTACAGGAAGATGAGATGTGTAACTTGTTGGATAGATTGGTTTTTGAAGAAAATTTTAAGGGTTGCCGGGATAAATTGTTGCTGGAGACTCTTTATCTAACCGGAATGAGGCGGGAGGAATTGATTTCATTGAAAGACGCTGATGTCGATTATTCGAGAAAAGTGCTCCGCATTTTTGGTAAAGGCAAAAAGGAGAGGTTAGTGCCCGTATCTGATCAATTTCTTGCTGAATTGCAAAATTATACAAGGATGCGTAACCAATTTTTTGATAGCGATGTGTTCGAAAGCATTTTTGTAAATAAAAACGGGAACAAAATGGGCCCGAAGAATGTATATAACATTGTACATGAGTATTTATCACTGGTGAGTAAGCTGGAAAAAAGAAGTCCCCACATTTTACGTCATAGTTTTGCGACACATTTATCGAATCATGGTGCAGAACTCAATGCAATCAAAGAATTGCTTGGTCATGCAAGTTTGAATACTACTCAGATATATACGCATAATACGATCGAACAATTAAAAAAAGTATACGAAAAATCACACCCAAAAGCATAATTTTTTTTCACTATAAATCAACAGATATGAACGTAAACATCCAAAGTATCCGTTTTAAGGCAGATCAAAAATTGCTCGATTACATGGAAAAGAAGTATTCCAAGCTCGGGAAGTATTTTGACAATATCGTTGATCTGAATATCAGGCTCAGTTTGGAAAAAACAGGTCAGGTCCAGGACAAAATAGTAGAATTAGCACTCAAAGTGCCGGGAGAAACATTGCTTTCCAAATCCTCTGAAAAAACTTTTGAAAAGGCGTTCGATGAAACATTTGAGCACATGAAGAGGCTGATACATAAGTATAAAGAGAAAAAACGTGGTTTGTAAATAATATAATGATCAGGGTAAAAAATATTTTAATTATTTGATAGTTAGCTGTATAGACTTTTATTCGGAAGTGTTTTTCATATTAAATCGATGTCTGTTTAGGCATATTTGAAAATAATTTTGAGTAATCATTCAAAAGCTGTCAGAATATAAAATTTATAGGTTGTTGAAACACCTCGTTGAATAAGGATTTAAGATTTTTTCTGCAATGATTGCCCGAGAGTTGAAGACTTTAACCTGTATTTTTATTCTTTGATCAAATTCCTCATTTGTTCAGGTTTGTCGAGCGTTTAGCAATGGTGAGTGTAAGTTGATCAAAACGTTACTTTGTCGCAATACATACTGATATTGGGTATTTTGTGATATTTGGTAAGGCTAAAAAAATCAAATGAATGATTACTAAAGGACTATTAAGCTAAGAAAGTGTAAATAATCCAAAGTCATATATTTTCACTCAATCACAACCCTGATTTTCAGTTTTATGAGAAATAATCAGAAATTTTCAATACGTGGTCTGATTGTATGGATAAGCAAAGAAATTTTTGGCAGAGCAAATTTTTGCATAAATTTTATTTGTTGACCTCATTTCAATAATTTTTACCAAGTATCAATTTGCAAGTTGATTAATCAGATGGTTTGCACGGTTTGATACGTCAGGTTTTTTGTAAAGGCTGAAGGCATAGGTCTTAAAGATCATTTGATCCGGTGATAAAACTGGTCTATCGATTGTATAGTGGCAGTTTTACAGATTTTAGCCTGAAAATTATAGGAAATTTTAACTGAACACTGCTAACCCACAAAAATTACAAGATTTATCCCTTGCTCAATATAACAAGGCTTTCATGGGTTTTGGGTGGCAGGTGATAGCCGTCGGCAATGCAAATGGCTGTCACCTGCTCAAACAACTAACTGTCTGTCATTCCAAACGCTAAGGCCAGGACAAGTCCGAACGAAGTGAGGAATCTCGAAGTTAAAATTCTACTCTTTTATATTTTATCGGTCAGTAGTGTTTTTAATATCAAATCTCAAGTACCTTGGGAAGCTCGTTTTTACAACAGCCATTTTGGATTAATAAAATACAAGTCCTAACCTGGACAATCCATAACGATAAAAGAAAATGATTTATGAATCCCGAGCCGCTTCACTGCGGGGCAAACCCCTACGGGCAAGCAAAGCAACATCTATTAACAGTGTCAGATCTGGTATTTAATGTATAATATAGAATCGTGATTCGTTGTTTACCCGTATGAAATTACCCGTATGAACTTGCCGGTATGGGCCTGCCTGCTTGAGCCAGGCCAGATGAGCCTGCCCGTATAGGGGTCGACCCCGTTATATATATATCCAACGAGGTAAATATTATGTGTAGCTTTTTCTAATATAATTTTTTGGTTCTGTCCAAAAATTACCCAAATCTGATTTTTTAAAACAAAGAACCACCTGGCCTTAAATGGAGTTATCCCCGAGTATGATTTGTATGGATCAAATTGATATGAATTTCTGGACTGCCTGCCTACACAATATTTGAGCAGTGTAAATT
>DDTL01000178.1 GCA_002344345.1 Saprospiraceae bacterium UBA2365 | reverse complement strand
GCTCTGCCTTCTGAAACACCAGGCACATCAAAACTTAAATTTTTGTTGGAAATGCGAATCAGGGGTTAAAGTTAATTCTGCAGATAAGCAGGATTTTCTCACTTTTTTGCCTCGATCCTAAAGGATGAAAGCGAGAAAATCCTTTATCTTCCTTTCGGATTGAGGCCAAATAAAGGATTTTCGGAGCTTTTTTTCAACCCTTGATTCGCATTAAAAGTGTTATGATAACAGAAAGTTAATTTCCATAAATCGAAAGCTGTCTTTTTTTTGTACCAATAAAATTCTAACGAAAAATGCTTTTTAGCATTTTCTCAGATAAACTTTGCGTATTTTTATGCCTAAATCTGAAAAAACTGTAATAATCGATTTGAAACCGAACAATAGAAATACATACAGGGAATGGACAAAAGACCGCAAACTTCCATTGTTTTTTGAACCCTGGTGGCTGGATGCAGTTTGTGGAAAAGACCGTTGGGATATCCTTTTTTCCGTCAATGGTTCGGGCGAGATCAACGGAATTTGTCCCGTTTATAAAAGCAGTTTAAAAGGTTTGCCAGTGCTCCGGAATCCAGATTTCAGCCCGTATTCCGGCGTTTTTTTGGTGTATCCGGCTGATTTAGCGACAGAGCAAAGCAAGTACTCTTTTGAAAACAAAACAAGTGCTGTTTTATTGGATCAGTTGCCCCGTGATGTAGCCATGATCCAGATAAATCTGCATCCGGACATGCAGAATGCCTATCCGTTTATATGGAAACAATATCATCAAACTACCAGATATACTTATCGTTTGGAAGATATTTCAGACCCTGATATCATATCAAAAGGCATGAATCAGACCCTTAGGCGGCAGATCCGTCAGGCCGCTGAGATGCATCAAATCAGCCTCACAGAAGATCCCGGGATCATCTTTGATTTATTGTCCAAGAGCCTGAATAAACAGCATGTGAGGCATCGGATCAGTAAAGAAATGATCATTCGGATCAGCCGTGCGCTGCATGAAAACAATCAGGGCAAACTGTTGATCGCCAGCAATTTGAAACAGGAAGTCGTCGCATCCATGATACTGGCTATGGATCATGACACCGCTTACTGTCTCGCATTGGGGATGGATCATGAAATCGAACAAACACATGCTTCCAAACTGCTCATCTATGAATCGATCAGGCTTGCATCCACTTTAGTCAAACGGTATGATTTTGAAGGTAGTATGATACCAAATATTGAAAGAATTTACCGTTCTTTTGGCGGAACCAGGGTCGCCTATCATCAATTGATGTGGTTTAAAAACCGTTGGATCAAAGCGCTTTGGTATTTTCTAAAGTAGTTTTGATCGATAAATATCATTAACTTCGTATTTCAGATAACCGGAAGTGCATTTATCAGAAATATTGCCCTGAAGAATGGACTGAGGGATTAACATAAAAAATATGCAATTCAGAGACATTCCCGGACAGACAGCTACAAAGGAATTCCTTCAATCGCTTTTCACCAAAGAAAGGTTGCCTCATGCTTTGTTATTTATCGGAAGGGAAGGCAGTGGTAAACTCCCGTTGGCAGTGGCATTGGCGAATCTGGCGCAGTGTACTCGTCCTGTGGACGGAGACAGTTGCGGAGAATGTCCGGCTTGTCGTAAAACACACAAGTACATCCATCCTGATATTTTTTTTACATTTCCAACCATTGCCAGGGATGAAAAAGGTACACCCAGTTCAGCCATGGCGCCGGAATGGCGTCGGGCGCTGCAGGAAAAGATGTATTTCAACCTCAACGGATGGCGAAAATTCATCGATGAAGATAAAAAGCAACTGAACATACCTTTGGTCTCTATCCGCGAAGTGATCAGATTCTGCAGTATGAAAGCTTACGAGGGTTCCCGGAAAATCGTATTGATCTGGCATGCAGAGTTGATGGAAAAAGAAGGCAACCGGTTGTTGAAGCTGATCGAGGAACCACCACCGGATACTGTTTTTTTATTGATCACCGATCATCCCGAGCAATTATTGCCAACGATCGTGAGCCGTTGCCAGATCGTTCAGGTACCACCATTCCGCGAAGAAGATATCAGCTGGTATGCACAAAACAAATCCGGGCTTGACCCAATTCAAATGGCTCCGCAGATTGCCATGGCGAATGGCAATATGACTGCTTTTCTGGAATCATTTGAAGAAGGGAATGAGGTACTCAACAAAGAACTGGTCGATTGGCTAAGACTGGCATACAAAGGTCAGGCAGTTCAGATACTGGAATGGGCCGATAAATTTTCCAAATACAATAAAGATGACCAGAAGCATTTTTTCAAATTCGCGCTTGGATTTTTTGAGCAACTGTTTTTATCCTTTCATGTGGAAAAAGATCAACTAAGGGTGGATCAAAACAATTTTGAAACCATACAAAAAATGAAATCCATTTTAGACATACATAAAACAATCGCTATCATTGAGTTGTTGAATGACAATATTCAATACATAGAGAGAAATGCCGCTCAAAAATTGAATATGATCAACAGTTCATTAACTTTGCACAAAATCATGGTTGCGAAGGCGAACGAAAAGGGATGATGATTAGGCAGAAAGAGTGATTACGATGTAGATCTATCATTGAAGCATTACGAAAAGGCAGCAGCGTGTTGGATGCAGATAAATAAACAGATAAATGTCGAGATTTTAAAAAAGGAATGAACTTAACATTTCACTTAAAAATCTTGCCTCGAAATCGTAGATCATGCTGGTTTGGGCACTGAATAAAGCAAAAAAAACATGTTTACAGATAACGATAATAATATACAACAGGAGCAAAAAAAAAGTGGTTGTGGTTGTAAATCCGGCGGATGCAACAAACTCAGCACTTTTGACTGGCTGGAAGACAGAATATCCGTTGATCCCACCCCTTATGACATCTATGAAATCAGCTTTAAAAACGGTTCGCGCAAAGATTTTTATCGCAACATTCACAAACTGGATATCCACACCGGGGATTGGGTCATAGTGACGACTTCCAGCGGATATGATGTGGGACAGATCAGTTTGACAGGTGACCTGGTAAGGCTTCAGATGAAAAAGAAGAACTACAGGGAAGACCGGGATATTTTTGAGATTCAAAGGCTGGCCAACGACAGAGACCTGGAAAAGCTTACGGAGGCAAGAGCTATGGAACTAAGCGCTTTGCACAAAGCCAAAAACCTGGCTACATCCCTCAAACTCGACATGAAACTCGGAGATGTTGAATATCAGGGAGATAAACGAAAAGCAACTTTTTACTATACCGCTGAAGGCCGGGTGGATTTCAGGGAACTGGTGAAGATCTATGCTCGGGAATTCAGGGTAAAGATCGAGATGAGGCAGATCGGTATAAGGCAGGAATCTTCGCGGATCGGCGGTATTGCTTCCTGTGGAAGAGAATTGTGCTGTTCTTCATGGTTGACGAATTTCAGTTCAGTGACCACAGAAGCAGCCCGATATCAGAACATTGCGATCAATCAATCCAAACTGACCGGATTGTGTGGCAGGCTGAAATGCTGTCTGAATTTCGAACTCGACACCTACATCGATGCACTGGAGGACTTCCCGAAAGACGCTGAAAGGCTTGAAACCAAACAAGGAACGGCCATTCTGATCAAGACAGATATCTTCAAAGGATTGCTCTACTACAGCATTCGCAATGATGTGGAGAAAAACCGGGTTTATGCGGTACACAAAGACAACATCGATGACATCCTTGCCCAGAATCAACGTGGCGAAAAACCTGAATCGCTGGGTGTAGTTCAGTACATCAAGGAAGATGTGGATGAAAATGTGGATTTTGCAGATGTAACAGGTCAGATTGAATTGCCGGTTAGCAAGAAGAAAAAAAAGAAGGGCGGAAACAGGCAAAATTCAGGATCGAAAGACAGGGAAAGATTTGCCAACCAGGATCCGAAGCAATCCGGACCACAGGAAAAGCCTTCAGGGAAAGAAGGACAGCGGCAAAAAAATTATCCGAATCAGCAGCAACAAAAACATCAACAAAAGCCGCGTTCGAATGAGCAGGATCCAAACAGGCCTAAACACACTGATCAGAATAAACCGGCAGCAGACCAATCCGGTCAGCCAAAACTGGGAAACAATAAGAAAAGATGGGATAAAAACCGGAATTTCAGAGGCAACCGCAGACCAGAAAGGCCGCCTCAAAAAGATCAGCAATAATGAAAAGTTGGTGAAAAACCGGATTTTTACAGTTTTATGCGTTCAACTTTACAGCCTTTGTCCTGCCAGAGCCGGAGGATGGTTTCGAGTTGGTTAATACTGTAAAATGAATCTGGCTTAAAATAAAAAGTGGCTTTAGCTTTGCTGTTTATAATGGTGATTTTATTCTTTCTGTATTTATTCAGGACAAACTTCCAGGGTGGATCCTCCTGTTCATATTTTTCATTGGCCAAAATCACATCACCCGAACCAATTTGAAGCATTTGATCCACATTCCCATTATTATCAGTGACTTTGATGGTATTTTGATCAATTTCAAGCCAAAATCTGGAACTTAAGGAATTGATTTGTTTGTAAAAAAAGAATAATGGTATCCAGGGAATTAATCCACTGAAAATGATGATAAGCATTACAATCCATTCCTTTTCGGCAGGAATGAAAACATCCAATAACTTCAAGAGGAAAAATAGTGCCAACCATATAATAAATCCTGATACCATTGTTTTCCTCCAAATGATATAATATGCGGGATCCGAAATCAATCTGACTTTAAACATAGGTAAAAGTTTTCCTGAACGATGGTTCAAAAATAATAAAAATCAGAAATGAAGGCATCAATTATATTTGTAAATATTTCCTGTGATAATGTATTTTCAGGAAAACATTGGATCTATTGATCATTTTAATTGAACAATATGATTACCCAGGATATTTTCGAAAGGATGAATTAGATTTTCCACCACATAGGAACATAGAAACATAGGTTCACATAGATTAAAAAAAACTTAATTTCAAAAGATAGCTATCAGTATGAAAGTCATAAAAAAAGTATGCAGTAATGATTGATTTGACCAAACTGTCAGTGTTTTTTGATCAGGAAAGTCAAAATCAAGCATGAAAAATACTTTTTTTGTGTGATTAAGTGTAAAATTGTATCATTGCACAAAAATTTTTTAACAGTGAAAAAAATGCAATTCAAATTCACCCTTTTCAACGTTTTAATTTTGGCAGTTTTCACCCAGATCTCTTGCGGACAAAAGGTCATAAAGCTGGATCCTTATCTGCAGGCACATTCTAAGCAATTTGAGATCATGAATCATGATAATGAGAATGATACCCTGCACTTGGGGCATTTTGATATATACCCGGATGAGTTCAATACAGCCTGGATGCGTTTTGCCAAAATTGACCGGTATTTTGCCAACGGAGATATACATAAGTTTTCCACCAGCAACAATGACAATTACGTCTACAATAATTTACTCATGGAACTGAATGACCGTGCGTTGCTAACCGAATTTGCACGAGCTTACAATATGGAAATCGACATTCCGGATAGGTTTGACCGTGCATTTATCGCTTATTTTTATGCATCCCATGATGAATATGCTATTATCTTCATCCAAAAAAATGACAACGATATAGCCGGGTTTGCATCCAACAAATATGAATTTTATGAGATAGGCCCCATTAAGAATTATGCGGATTCAGACAAAACAGAACCAAAACTTCCGGGTTATCAGATCGTGCTTAACCGGCAGGTGGTAGGAGCCTATCAAAGAACAGGCAAGCCCATGTTTTACATGACCAATGAATATTGCGATGCTACGGAGATCATCATTGCCGGTATTGTCGGCGCTATTAACAGGATTAATCAATTATAAAAATCAATTATATGTCATTTGAAATTGAAGGAAAACTCCATAAGGTTTTTGAAACAGAGAACAAGACGGCTTCTTTTCAGGCCCGCGAATTTGTGATCGTCATCAGCGAAGACAATTACCCGCAATACATCAAATTCCAGTTGACCCAGGACAAATGTTCAGCCATAGACGGTATTGAACCGGGTAGTCAGATCAAGGTGCATTTTGACCTGAGAGGTCGTGAATGGAACGAGAAGTTTTTCACAAATCTGAATGCCTGGCGTATTGAGGCAGCGAAAGCAGAAGAAAAACAGGAATCAAAACAAGATCCGGCTGGTGAATTTCCACCTTATGCTGCGGATTTTGGAGAAAGTATCGCGTCTGAAAACAAAGATTTTGATGATCTGCCATTTTAATATGGTGATCAAGGTGACCGGTTGTTCATCCTGCAGATTCATTTATTTATCTGCAAATGAGTCAATACTATGGTGAAATAATTATTTTCAACCATTATTTCAATCAAATTGACCCGGATGAACTATAAGGATCTGATTTTATTCCTGACTGCCTTACTGTGTTTTCAACCACACCCCAATGCACAACGCATTATCCGTGTGGAGGCAAAATGGCTGGATTCGTTCAGGGAATGGACTATCGAAACAGACAGTTCAGATATCAAAGGCAGTATTTCTGCCACCTGGGCTTTGGCGGACGACTGGACAGAATGGCAATTTGAATTTGGAGAAAACACGGGTACGATGAAGCTGAAATTCCCGCCTGATCAAAACCTTTGGGAATTTCGCTCAGGCAATGAGGTTTTAACTGCCCGAACGATGTGGTCGAATGATCTCAGTGAATGGCGGTTTTCAGATGGGGAACGGATCATCCAATTCAAACTCAAACGCGATGCGCCTCCTTTCGTCTGGTTTTCAGAAGGTGAACGGCAAGGTTTTATCGATATTTACACTGAATACGAGCAGGATCCATCAGTGTGGCTGGTGGAAGATCAACTGCATGATGACATTTCATCGCTTTACCGGATGGCCATGATCTTCATCGCCATCTATCAATCAAGCCCAAAGTTCTGATAGCTGATCAACTTTATTGATTTTGGCAGGCATATATATACATATTCCTTTTTGCAGGCAAAAATGCCACTATTGCAATTTTCATTTCGCTGTTTCACAGCGAAATAAAAGCCTGTTGATCGATGCCATCCTTCTGGAAATCGACCTGAGTAAAGATTATCTGGACAACAGAAGCATTCAAACGCTTTATTTTGGCGGAGGTACGCCCTCACTGCTCAAGCCATCAGAATTGGAAAGCATCCTTCAGAAAATACACTCCGTTTACCGGATCGAAACCGGGGCAGAGATCACCCTTGAGGCCAATCCTGATGACATCCAGCCTGGTTACCTGAATGATCTTAAAGAGCTCGGGATCAACCGATTGAGTCTTGGAGTGCAATCCTTTGATGATGATATCCTTCAACTGCTCAATCGTTCACACAATGCCAAAGATGCGATAAGATCCATACAAAACATAGTAGATGCAGGTTTTGACGACTTCAGTATCGACCTGATTTTTGGCATGCCGGGATCAGATGTGGACAGTTGGAAAAAGCAATTGGACCAGGCATTGGAATTCCCCGTTCCGCATTTTTCCTTCTACAATCTGACTGTTGAAAAAAGGACAGCTTTAAATCACCTGGTCAAAACAAAACAGGTGATCCTGCCGGAAGAGGAGATCATGGCCAGACAGTTTTCGTTCACTCATTCCTATATGGCTGAAAAAGGTTATGAACATTATGAAATCTCCAATTATGCCTTACCAGGAAGGTATGCCAGGCATAATACGGCATACTGGAAAGGAGAGCCATACCTGGGAATAGGACCGTCTGCGCATTCTTTCAACGGGATCAGCCGTCAGTGGAATATAGCCAATAACGGCCGGTACATCAATAGCATTCAGCAGGGTTTCTTACCGTTTGAATCGGAGTGGTTGACGCCTGAAGATCATTACAATGAATACCTACTCACCCGGATGAGGACGATGTGGGGCTGCGAACTGGATGATATCCGGAATATGGGAAATGTATTTGAAAGACATTTTCTGAACAATATCGCTCCATATCTGGGCGATGGACGGGTGATCGCGCAAGAGGGTAATTTTTCGTTGAGCTTACAGGGCATGTTGTTTGCAGATGCGATCACTTCTGGATTGTTTTTTCATGAATGAACCGGTGAAAGAAGGTGATCCCTACCCTTTTGGCTTAAATGGTTAGAAGTTAAAAGATCTGAATCCTCAAAAATTATATTATTTCGGGATTTGATTCCTCATTTATTATGAAAATACAGGGGAAAGATCAATTCCAAATTATTTTCCAGGATGGCTCTGCTATCATCATTTAAATGCATTTAATTGATTATCATTTTATTAAAATAAAAATACCAGAAACGAAACCATCAGGAAACCGACAATACTCAAAAAGCCATAAAACATGGTTAAAAGTATAAACTTGAACATTGTGAGCAATCTGCTTTGCCGGTAAATGTTCCTGAGTGATTTGTAGACATAAAAGAAATAGGCCAGATTCAATATTACAATGACATACCTCGTGTCAAACAGATTGTAAATCAACACTGAAATGAGCAAAATAATGAAAAATACAGTCTGCAGATTGAATACAACTACGAGATTTTCACTGTAGTTGTAACGGCTGGTGAAATAAATCAGGGTCATGAACAAAGTAAAAACAGGCAACAAAAAGAATAATGCAAGGGTAGTTTTGGATATGATCCCATCCACATAATCGTGCCTGAATTCCTTGTCGTACAACAATTTATTAAAATCTGTTGCTTTCTGGTACCAGAAAATATTTCTTTTGGAATATGCATAATGTAAACTATCCAAAGCTTCTTTCGTTGTCAGTTTTTCATTATTTCCTGCAAATTCAATAAATTCATTGATGTTGCTAAAGCCAATCAGATTTACCAGCACTCCGGTCAAATTTTTTTGAATATCCCTGTAATATTGATCATCAATGTCATATTGAATATTCATTTTCTTCAAATGATTTTCCAATATTTTGGTAGTTTTCAAAAAATGGATATTGAAAGAATCCATTTCCATCAAATCCACATCATAGTCATCATGATTGTATTCAGGAAATTCTAATTGTATTCCGATCGTATGTAATTGTGCAAACAAAGTATCCTTCCCGGATTTTGGCACATTCTGATCCTGAAAGACAATTTTCAGCTGATCTGCTTTGAATACGGAGTCTAATTTTTCCTGATAGATTTTTTCAAAAGGATCCATCCCCATATTCATGTTGATACCAGGCGTATCTGCTGAGTTTTGCTGCTTTTGAAGTCTATTTTCTTCGGGCATTGAATTGAAACTCTTTATTGAATTGATCAATCCGACCACAACAAAAAAAACAATGGCGGTTTGCAGCAACAGTTGAAAAGGATTGCTGTAATATGTCCTTTTACCCTGAATGTACTCTTTGCTGACTTTTCCGGGTTTGATGATCAGTGGAATAATGGTCCTGAAAAATCTGGAATCAAATGAATAAAAACCGGCAAGCATGGTGTGTAGGAAATTCCTGACGCTCATCCTTCGTTGATCATTCTGCTGTCCGCATTCAGGACAATAATTCTCTTCGTGGAGCATCTCATGACCACAATTTAGGCATTCCTGGCCTTTGACCGCGAATTGAACTTTGGATTTTACTTTCACTTTTTTTGAATACTGAACATTGATTTTTGTATATGGTTAAGATTTTTTAGCTTTTTAGTCTTTAGTTTTTTAGCTGATCAGGCTTTGGGCATTAAAATCCCGAGTAGTGCAATGGCCGCTTCGCTTAATACGGTACCTGGACCAAACACACCGGCAACACCCTTGTCGAACAAAAATTCATAATCTCTTTCCGGAATAACACCACCTACCACAACCAGGATATCTTCCCTGCCAATGGCTTTGAGCGCATCAATGGTTTCGGGAACCAAAGTCTTGTGTCCTGCTGCAAGTGAAGAAATACCGAGAATATGCACATCGTTCTCTGCTGCCTGACGCGCTGCTTCCTCCGGTGTCTGGAACATGCTCCCGATGTCCACATCGAAACCCATGTCAGCAAAACCCGTTGCGATCACCTTCGCACCTCTGTCGTGACCGTCCTGGCCCAATTTTGCGATCATGATCCTCGGACGCCGTCCGAACAAAATAGCGAACTCATTGGATAGTTCCTGTGCTTTTTTATAGTGTGTATCCATTTTCAATGCTTCTCCATAAACTCCCTGAATGACCGTTGATTTAAATTCATACCTTCCAAAAACAATGCTCATTGCATCAGAGATCTCACCCAAACTTGCCCGTTGCCTGGCAGCATCGATGGCGAGTTCCAATAGATTCCCCTTGCCTGATTTCGCACAATCCGTTAGTGCCTGAAGGGATTTTTGCACCATGACTTCATTCCTTCCTGCTTTCAGTTGGGCCAATTGACTGATCTGTTGTTCACGGACTTTTGAATTGTCCACTTCCAGTATATCGATAGACGCAACAACGTTTCTTTGGTATGAGTTGACACCGATGATCTTTTGTTGCCCGCTGTCTACCATGGCTTGTTTCCTTGCAGCTGCCTGTTCGATCCTCATTTTCGGAATGCCTTTTTCAATAGCTTTTGCCATTCCCCCGATGGATTCTATCTCATTGATATGATCACGGGCTTTTTCGATCAGTTGCCCGGTAAGGTATTCGACATAATAACTGCCGCCGAAGGGATCCACAGTTTTGGTGATATCCGTATTTTTTTGTAACAGGATCTGTGTATCCCGGGCAATTTTGGCAGAAAAATCTGTGGGCAATGCGATCGCTTCGTCCAGTGAGTTGGTATGGAGTGATTGTGTTCCTCCCAACACAGCTGCCATCGCTTCAATGGTAGTCCGGGCAACATTATTGAAAGGATCCTGTTCGGTAAGGCTATATCCTGATGTCTGGCAATGCGTGCGCAGCGCCATGGATTTCTCTTTCTTGGGTTGGAACTGACTTACCAACTCGGTCCAGACTACGCGCGCAGCTCTCAGTTTTGCGATTTCCATAAAAAAATTCATCCCGATACCCCAGAAAAAAGAGAAACGCGGGGCAAAATCATCGATATCAAGGCCTGCTTTGATGCCTGCCCTGATGTATTCCAATCCGTCTGCCAGTGTATAAGCGAGTTCCAGATCAGCGGGCGCGCCTGCTTCGTGCATGTGATAACCGCTGATACTGATGGAGTTGAACTTAGGCATATGAACAGATGTAAAGGCAAAAATATCCGAAATGATGCGGATGGACGGTGCCGGAGGATATATGTAGGTATTGCGCACCATAAACTCCTTAAGGATGTCGTTTTGTATGGTACCTGAAAGGTCTTTGAGGGCAACGCCCTGCTCCATCGCCGCGACGATATAAAATGCCATGATGGGGATGACCGCGCCGTTCATGGTCATGGACACGCTCATTTTGTCGAGCGGGATTCCGTCAAACAGTGTTTTCATATCTTCGACAGAGTCTATGGCTACGCCTGCCATGCCCACATCGCCTTTTACCCGTGGGTGATCCGAGTCGTAGCCACGATGGGTAGCGAGATCGAAAGCTACGGAAAGGCCTTTCTGTCCGGCAGCGAGATTGCGGCGATAGAAGGCATTGCTTTCTTCTGCGGTGCTGAATCCTGCGTACTGGCGGATGGTCCAGGGTTGAACGGTGTACATGGCCGGATACGGACCTCTAAGAAAAGGAGGCGCACCGGCGATGCTGTTGAGGTGAGGGAAAGATTTGACATCCTCACGGGAATAATGGTTTTTGACCAGGATATTTTCAGCAGTTTGCCATGTTTCCTGAACATCGTTTTTGACTGATCCGGGAATATGAAAATCCGGTTGGATGTTTTTAAAATCAGGTTTGCGCATGCGTAAAGAATTGCTAATAAGGACAAATGTACGTTTTTGGAAGGAAATGCAATACAATTTTACTGACTCTTTGGATCCTTTGCTATGCTTTTCAATTTATATTTCCAGGATCGATTCTACCAATCACATTTTCAATGGCTCTTTTCACTCCACTGCCCTGACCAAAGATAAAAGCAAGACAGTAATAGTGACTGACGGAGAGTTTGACTGGGAGCCGGAATGGTATTATTGAGTTTGGTACCCAACGTTGGAAACAAAATCTAAATAATCATTCCCATCAAACCATGATCAAAGAATGTGTACCTTGTTTAATTCTCTAAGAAATAGTTAAATTGATCAGTATTAAAAAGAGAGTACTTTCTTCTTTAATTGTCATTTTTTATATAGATTTGTATTAGATAATCAAGTTAGCATCGATCATTATTATTTAAGGGAAATTTCATTAACCGCATTTAAAATCGGCTTTGTTTTTTTCAATTTCCGGTAGCCTGAATTAAAATAAGTATAGAGATACCTTTAATTTGAATCGATCCGATGCTGGCGGGCAAATTCACCGAAACCACTCGCCTGTAACAATGGAAGTAGGAATTAACTATTAGATTTTTTAGAAATGAAAAAAATTATTTTTTTATTGGTTTTGATGTATGCAGCTAATTTAAATGCTCAGTTGAATTTTGGTATTGATATTGGTTTCAACCATAATGATTTTGGGACATCCAAAATAATACCTACAATGTCAACGAAATATATCACATATTTGAATTATACCCATAAGCATTATTCTATTGAAACTTTCTTTGGTTATGATATAAGCTTAAGAACAAAAATTAACGATATTACTTTTAGTAAACAATATCATGAATTGGGCTTGTTATTGGGTCTCTATAAAAAGTATCCGAATTCAAGTTTCTTTAATGTTGCTTTCGGTGGGCTCTACAGAGATTTTAGCACAGGAGATATCTCGGATTTTAGTAATAATATTGGCATTACCGGTAAAATAAAATTCGGATTCGAATTAAGCGAAGGAATCAATACTGGTTTTACCTTCAGAAGTTTCCATGATCTTTATAATATTTCAGAATATCAGGACAAGGCTGTATTATATCAATCAACAATATGCTTTAATATGGAGATCAGTTTGAGTAAATTATCTACAAATATCAGGCAAAAGGATAAATAATAGTCACTGAGAATCATACTGTGTTAAAAAAGCTTTATGATCAAATGCATAAGAGAACTTATGGCGTTACAGATTTTATCCTTACAGGATTAATTCTGCTGAATTCATTTCGATAGAAAGTCAAAATAATTCAGAACTAGTTGCATATTAGGGCGTATTCCAAAAAGTATGTCATATTAATTATTATTTTAATATTCTGCCCATTCTTCTTTAGATTCGATGTGCTGTATTTTCTACGTATCTTTCCATTATTAATCTGAAATTAATATGAATTTAACCATATCACATTTCGACCAACAAAGTCCCACAATTTTGATGATCACCCTGAAATCCAAAAGCCTATAAACCGGCATATCCGATCTTACCCAGGTCTGTTTTAACAACTACCCGATCTTATTCTTTTACTACCTGGTCTCGGAAAAATACTACCCGGGCACGAGTAACTACTACTCAGGCACGAGTAACTACTACCCAGACTCGGGGAACTACTACCCAGACTCGGATAAATACTACCCAGGCTCGGATAACTACCACCCAGGCACAAGAAACTACCACCCTGGCACAATAAACTACTACTCAGGCTTGAGAAACTACTACTCAGGTTCGGGTAATTACTACTCAGGTTCGGGTAATTACTACTCAGGCTCGGGTACCTACTACTCAGGCACGAATAATTACTACCCAGGCACTGGTAACTTCAGGTATGCTAAGATAATTTTGACGTATTTATTCAATTACAGCCCCATTTATGTTGAATGCTGAAGATTTATTGAACCAGGCTTTAGCCAAATGCGAAGCTGTTTTTGGCTAAAGCCCTTGCACTATCTCCAATATATCCGGGTGCTAAAGCAGCCGGCAATTCATGGGTAAAGCAACCGGCAATTCATGGGTAAAGCAACCGGCAATTCATGGGTAAAGCAGCCGGCAATTCACGGGTAAAGCAGTCGGAAATTCATGGCATTCGCAGTCGGCAATTCATGGGTAAAGCAGCAGGCAATTCATGGGTAAAGCGGCTGGCAATTCATGGGTAAAGCGGCTGGCAATTCATGGCTAACATAACAACACTACTACATTCTCAATGGAATCTTTTAACACCTGCTGAACACCTTCAGTAATTGAGCCCGCAACACCGGTCAACAGGTGGTAGGCGATCTGCCAGGCTATGCAACTAAGCTTTCCTGTTTTACTTTCAACATCAGTATCCGTTGGTACAATTGCAAACTGCGCATCGGGATACTGCGAAAGTACCATCAGTGACTTAAATATGATTATAGGAATCCTGTTTATGATCCTTTATTATTTGTTTAATGAATAAGGACTCATCTACAAAATTATGCTAATAAAGTGTATAACCTACCTTTAAGAGGCGGCCAATTAAAAATATCGGATTGCACGAACACTAAAACTTGTACTCTTATTATCAACGGTTTGTTGACCGGAGGAGAAATTCTGTAACCATGCATAATACATACTGGTATACCATTCTGAGGAACTCCAATACCAAGAAGAGGCAAAACCACCAATTGAATCCTTGTAAAGATAAAGCTTATTGAGTTCATCTTTACTGGGCAAATGCCAGTCGCTGTATCCGTTCAACACAAGGTCGTTGCATATTCTGGCAGCAATGCCGGCGGTGCTGCAACCTGATATGATATCGAGTGTGTTCTGAGCCCCGGTTCCTAATGCAGTGGCTTCGGCGCCTTGCAGATCAGTCCCATAACAACCCCATGTTGCATTGGTTTGGTCGGCTGGTGCAGCAATAATACCATGCAATACATTGGCATCATAGCCAGGATCGCCTGGTTGAAGGAAATAGGCTATAATACCTCCCTGATGATAATCACCGATATCTAAAGCATAATTATTCATCCAGGTAGGAACTCCATTTACCATGGTCAGTATTTGCCCGTTTTGCCCGGCAGCCACAGTAACCCAGGCTGTTCCGTTCCAGTAAAGCATCTGGCCGGTGGCAGTACCGGGGGTGCTGCTTAATTTTCCTGTGGCATCGTTTTGTACAATACCGGCAGTTGTGAATGCAGGTATCACCACTTCACCTGAGCCTTTTATTCTGAACAATTCATCGGATGTGGTTGCTGAAGTTCCGGCATAAAAAACATGACTATCTGTGGTTCCGGGCAACTGATAACGGAAAGTATTGCTGTTTACACCTAAGCCATAAAACTGATGATCGTTATCAATATTTTGCCACATTACCATTTTCCGGTTCGAAGTGCTGTTTCCCAGATCAAGGGTAGCTTTTGGTGTTGTGGTTCCGATGCCCACTCTGCCGGTGCTTGTAAACACAACCCTATTAGTTGCTGATGAAGCACCTGAACGAAAGAAAAGATTTTCTTCTCCCCAATCGACATAGGCATTTGAGTTGTTCTGGTGCAATCGCAGTCTGTTTCCTGCGTCGGTGGCATTGCCTATCCAATAGGATGACCCTGAAGGAATGAATACACTTCCAGCTACCTCAAGCTTTTGTGTCGGTGATGATATTCCAATACCAACATTCCCTGTACTATAATAAATGTTTGAACCGCTTGTGGCCCACTGGCTGTTAACAAGACCGTCCAGTTTGCTTTTATCGGCAGCGCTCATGCTTCCTGCTGATGCAGTGGTGGCAGCATCAATTGAAATTACAGGGGTGCTTGTTCCTGTAGCAACCGAAATTGGAGAAGTGCCACTAACGGAAGTTACCGTTCCATTACCAGTTCCAGCCCCTATGGTTGTTCTTACGATGGATGCATTGGCATCGTCCAGAATAGTAAGTGCAAAGTCGGTAACTGGTTTTGCAGCAATATTTCCTGTGCTGCTCCTTGCCGGAAAAGTATTGGTTGTGATGGATAAGTCGGATGGAGAGGCAGTAGATGATGTATTATTCACTTTTATAGTATTGGCAGCCATATTTGCCAGCTTGGAATTGCTCACCGAAGCCGATGAAATGGTTGCAGCAAAACTTCCGGTCCCGGAACCGGTAACATCACCGGTCAACGAAATAATCTGGTCGCCGGTGTTTGTTCCCGAAATAGCATCAAGCTTGCTTTTATCGGCGGCGCTCATGCTTCCGGCGGCGCTGCTTGAAGCTGGCGAGATGGAAATATCCGGAGAGTTTCCCCCAGATGAAACTATTGGTGCTGTTCCGGTAACTCCCGCAACTGTCCCTGTTCCAGCAGTTGTCCAGCTGATACCTCCACTGCCATTTGTTGTAAGCACCTGCCCGCTTGTCCCAACCGAACTGCTTACGGTGCCTGTAGCATCATTCAGCAGGACACCCGCCATACTTAAAGCAGGTATCACTACTTCGCCAGTGCCGTTAATCCTGAATAATTCGTTTGAAGTAGTGGCAGATGTACCTGCATAAAAAACGTGGCTATCTGATCCGCTTAATACCTGATAACGCAATGTATTGCTATTTACTCCAAAGCCAAAAAACTGATGGTCGTTGTCAGTCTCCTGGTACAATACGATTTTGCGGTTTATCACTGTATTGCCCAATTGCAACTGAGCATTGGTGGTTGATGTACCAATACCCACATTCCCTGCATTGTAGTAAATATTAGAACCGCTGGTCGTCCACTGACTGCTCACCAGACCATCCAGCCTGGTTTTATCGGCAGCGCTCATGCTTCCGGCTGATGAAGTGGTAGCCGGAGAAATAGAAATAGCCGGCGTAGTAGTTCCGTTGGCAACAGAAATAGGGGCTGAACCCGAAACCGAAGTTACCGTTCCTGAAGATGGGCTTACCCAACTTAAAGACCCGG
>DDTL01000040.1 GCA_002344345.1 Saprospiraceae bacterium UBA2365 | reverse complement strand
CAACTGCATAATGCCTATTGGAAAAATTTATTGGTATCTGCGATTAATGCGAATCAAGGGTTGAAAAAAAGCTCCGAAAATCCTTAATTTGGCCTCAATCCTAAAAGAAGGATAAAGGATTTTCTCGCTTTCATCCTTCAGGATCGAGGCAAAAAAGTGAGAAAATCCTGCTTATCTGAAGAATTAACTTTAACCCTTGATTCGCATTATTAATATATTTCCATTTCTATAAACCGACAGATTCATCACCTCAAATATAGATAATGATCAGATTTCACAAATCTGAAGTTTTTTTTCAAAAATTAAACCAAATATTGTGGGTTTTACAAATCTTTATTATTGCAATATTTTATAGGACTACGTTTGATTCTGTAAAAAAACAGACAGAATTTCAAACCCGTTTGAAAATATTATGTATGCAGCGAACCCAAAAAGATCCGGGATACAACGAGCGAACCCGGATCAAATATTCATTAATAAAAATACCGGATCAGTTATCATTGGTAAGTGCTCCCTGACTGCCTTACCAGCTATACGTATTGAGGTTCAAATATCATTTGTTTTGATTCCAGCCAGGATTGATAAAATGATCAGTTATTTCATCTTTAAGTCTGAAAAGAAAAATGAAGCACATAAATTCAGTTATCAATGCCGCAGCCTATATTTTTTGTCTGAATTGCCACCGCTGATTTAATCACCCCTATGATCCATTTTACCCAATCCGATCCTGCTTGCCAAAATCGTACTGGTTAATACACCAAATAATACAACACTCACCGAACTGACCGGCATCAAAATGGCTGCTATTAATGGAGAAAGATTACCAGTAGCAGCAATGCTGATTCCGATCGTGTTATAAATAAATGCAATGGCATAAGCCCAAAAAACCAGGCGAAGACTCCGCTTTGAATAATCGATGAACTTCGGGATCATTCCAAATTTTATACTGCTGATAATGCCATCACTGGCAGGTGTAAAATTATTCACATCCTCCGTGAGCACAATACCTACATTGCTTTTCTGAATAGCTCCCGCATCATTCAAACCATCACCGAAAAACAGAACGTTTTCTCCCTGGTCTTCCTGTAATATCCTGATATACTCCAGTTTATCAGCCGGACTTTGATTGAATAACAAATTAGTTCCTGAAGGAAATAATGCCTCCAGTTGTGCACGCTCCTTATCATTATCGCCAGAAATCAGAGAAATACGGTAATGATCCCCGAAATACTTCAGAAAATCATGGATACCTTCTCTGTATGTATTGTTCACCACAAAAACACCAACTACCAGATCGTCTATTGCCACATGGACGCCTTTGACCGCAGAATTGCTACCGGTAAAGGCAGCGCTTCCAATTTTATATTTTCGTCCGTTATAAAAGCAGGAAACTCCTGAACCTGCAATCTCTTCAAAAGATTCAACATCTACATAAGGTGCATCGATGTAATGGTCAATCATCCTGCTCATGGGATGATTGGATTGGTGTGCGAGGGATCGGATTACTGACCAGTCGCCCTCTTCTCCGATTTTTCCTTCAAAACCAACTTCACTTTGGCCTGTGTAGGTTAAAGTGCCTGTTTTGTCAAAAACCACATGAGTGATATTGTTGATCGATTCGATCACCCCGGTATTTTTTAGGAAAAATTGCCTTCTGGAAAGTATTCTAAGCACATTTCCCAGTGTAAATGGAATAGAAAGCGCTGCCGCACAAGGACAAGCCACCACCAGAATGGCTGAAAACGCAAAAATCGCTTTGGAAGGATCAAAAATCAGCCAATAAATCAAGGTTAAAAAAGCAATGGCTAAAATAACATAGGTAAAATATGTGCCTATTCTGTCTGCAAGTTCACTCGCCCTCAGCTTTTCTTCCTTTTTAAAAGCTGCATCATTCCAAAGTTGCGTTAAATAGCTTTGAGATACTTTTTTGGTTAGGGTCAATTGTATGGAATCTCCATATTGCCTGCCTCCGGCAAAAACTTTTTGCCCGGGCATCACACTGATTTTTTCGGATTCTCCCGTTACAAAACTATAATCGATCTGTCCCTTTCCTTTCAAAAGTAACCCATCTGCCGGAACTAACTCATGATTTCTTACAATTATTGTGTCCCCGGGTTTTAGCTTATCTACAACTATTGTTCTTTCAATTCCCTCGTCTACAATGGTGGCTGCAATTGGAAAATAAGATTTGTAATCCCTTTCAAATTCAATTGTGCTATAGGTTTTTTGCTGGAACCATCTGCCAATCAGTAAAAAAAAGATGAGTCCGGTCAGACTGTCAAGGTAACCCGCACCGGTTCCACTTAAAATTTCATATAGGCTCCAGGAAAAAATCGCTAAAATTCCCAGAGAGATGGGTACATCTATATTCAGATTCTTTTGTCTGATACTCACCCAGGCAGACCTGAGGTAATCGATGCCACTGAAGAAAACTACAGGTACCGATAAAATAATATTGATGAACCCGAAAAATCTGAAAAATGTGTAATCCACACCTTTATCCAGACCAAGATACTCAGGAAAACTTAGCAGCATAATATTCCCGAATGCAAAACCGGCAAAACCCAACCTGTAATAAAAGCTGCGTTCAAATTGTTTTGGCTTTTTTTCATCCAGATCTGACATGCTGATAGCGGGTGCATATCCGATAGAATCCAATAACTCAACCAAACTACGCAAGGTGAATTTATCGTTCTCATATTGTATAAAAACCTGTTTTTCAAGGAAATTTACGCGGGAGGAAATGATCCCGTCAGCAAGCCGATACAAATTTTCAAGCAACCAGACACAGGCTGAACAATGGATCTGAGGAAGGTAAAAACTGACTTTGGTATGCTTTTCATCTTCAAAACTTATAAGTTTTTCTTTGACATCTGCATCATCCAGCCAGGAATAATGCACCTGCCTTCTACCTTTCAAAGTGATACCCGGATTGTCCTCTATATCATAATAATTACACATATCGCTGGTATCAAGGATCTCAAAAACTGTTTTGCAACCATTGCAACAAAACAATTTATCCCCAATGCTGATCGAGTCATCAGGACAGGTATCGCCACAGTGATAACAGATCAGTCCGGATTTTCTATCTGATTCATTGACAACAATTTCAGAAATATTTTCCTGTATTTCTACACCTGTTCGAGGATCTTTCATTTTATCAAAAATTGAGTTTATGATACAAACTTAAAACAATCTGACAGATTTTAGCTAACAATTTGACAAACCGACAAAATAATCCTGTGTTGATGATTCCTTTCACCATTGCAAATCAAACGATCATTGAATTGATTTCAACCATGGAAAATTAGCAATGCTCAAAAAAATTGCCTGATTTTCCCAACTAACCTTGACGAACCATGCCAAAGTAGAAATTGATTTAAGATCCCCCCGCAGGCACATGCGGACGCGCTCTAAGGGGTAAATACTCTGTGTGGCTTTGTTTCTAAGTTCAAAATTCTTTAAAGCTCTACCTAAAGATACAAGAATTCACTTTTTACGACACTAAGGAGTCAAGATCATATGAAGATTTATTAAATGTTTAACAGATTGATTATTCATATAATTGAATCATGTGAAAAACTTCAGACATAATAAGCTGCTGAATATGAACTGACTTAAAAAAGGAAAACGGACTGGTCAGTGCCTAAGCTTGCATCCGGAAAAACAGATCTGGCTTCATCGAGTAAGGGTTGCAGGTCGGTGTATCGACTGGAAAAGTGCCCAAGGATCAGTCTGCCGGCACCTGCCATTTTTGCAATGAGGGCTGCCTGAAGTGCTGTACTGTGAAACCTCGTCTGTGCAAGTTCTTTTTCCTCATTCATATAGGTTGCCTCATGAAAAAGCACATCAACACCCTGGATAAACCTGACAATTTCCGGACTGAAAACACAGTCAGAAACATATACATACGACCTGGGTTTATATTTATGAAAACAGACATCTTCAGAACAGATCGTACGGCCATCTTCCAAATTTGCATTATTTCCAGATTTGAGCGATTTGATCTGGTCAAAACTTAATTGATACTTTGCAATGGCTTCTTTGTGAATATTGACTTTTTTCTGTTTTTCAACAAACTTATATCCGGTTGTGGGTATCCTGTGTTTCAAAGGAATGGAATACATCCTGAAATGCTCATCCTCAAAAATTTGCCGGTATACGGTTGTGTCCACCTCAACAATGTTCAGTTCGAAATTGAGATACATGCTTTTCGTTTCCGTAAAAGCATCGATCAATAATTTAAGTCCGGGCGGTGCAAAAACCGACAATTCCTTCGTGCGTCCCTGCATGCTTGCAGAGCTGAGCAAACCGAACAAACCAAAAATATGATCTCCGTGAAGGTGACTGATAAAGATATGATCAATTTTGCTGAGTCTGACCTTTGCATCGGTCAGCCCGAATTGAGTTCCTTCTCCACAATCGATCAAATAGGAAGAAGATGGCGTTTGCAACACCTGACCGCTCAGGTTTCGATGATGAGCTGGTATGGCGGCACTGGAACCAATAATGATCAGACGTAATTCCACATTGTCCTTAATCGGGAGAATCAGGCTTCTCCTTCTTTTGAAAGATCAGGAAATGAATTCAGATAATCCAGTGCTTCTTCTCTGGTCGTTTTGATATTCAGTATTGTTTCTAATCTGCTGATTTCTATGAGTTTTTTGACCCCGTCATGCCTTACACCTGTAATGATAAAACTGCCGTTATCCTTCCAGAGCCGGTTCGCAGTCAAAATAGCGCTTAAACCTGAAGAGTCAACAAATTTCACTTCACCTAAGTCCAGCAACAGGCTTTCAACACCTTCATTCCACAGAAAAATAAATTCAGATTTAAGCTTTGGGGCAATCAAAGCATTCAGATTTTCTTCATGCAACTGAAATAAAGAGAATTTATCATTTTTTTCAATACTGTACTTCATCTGACTTCCTGATAAATTTATTGGGAGTTAAAAATTCTAATATTTAACAAAGATACTTAAAAAAAATCAACTTACAAATTCATTTGAGCTTAACAATGCCATTCATATAATGTTCATCTGCAAAATAAAATGAGAGATCCTGTTTTCGTAATGTGTCTGATGGTTTTATTCTGTACAGGCCATATATCTGCATAGCCCGGAATTAACAATTAAAATCTGATTTGCATGAACGATTTCAGACTTAATTACTTTCACAAACGTATGCCGGCAAAAAAATAACATCACTTATCAGGACGAGCCAGAACCAAAGAGGAAATTGATTGAAGAACCCCGAGCCGCTTCGCTAAGCGGTTCGACCCCGTTGGATTCACATCCTATGGGGTAAATATTCTGTTTGGCATTATCTCAAAGATCAAAATTCTTTAAATTTCTGCCAAAAAATAAACGAATTCAATTTATAAGACATTAGACTCACCCCGGAAGTGTGAATAATTTTTAGTGATATTCCTGTGAACTTTTTTACTGTAGATTGTTATAAAAGAGCTAATCATTTATTTAACATTGTTTTTGGTAAAGTTTGAAAGGTTTTCGCGTTTTTACCTTAAAGAAGCATGTTTATAAAACTTTAAACTTTGCCATTGAAATTTGGTTGTTTACCAGTCAAAGGCATCATTTAGAAGGCTATTGGTGGTATATAAATGATTTTCTTTGAGATATGGATATAGTTTTTACAACTTCTTTAGAAAAGATTTTGGTAAAAGCCATAAATGATGCATTTTTGTTCCTTTATTAAAAAAAATTTATGAATAGAAGGTTCTCGCCTGAAGTTAAAAAGATTATTTCGAGAAGTCGTGAGGAAGCAATACGGCTTGGCAATGCTTATATTGGTACTGAGCATATCCTTTTGGGACTGTTGTATGAAAAAGATAATCTGGCTACCAAAGTACTCAATTCACTTGAAATAGATCTGGAACTTTTGATCACCAGGATAGAAAATTCACTTAAAAGTCAAAGACCAGCCGTTGAACCCATCCAACTGGAAAATTTACCACTTGACAAGCAAGCTGAAAAAATTCTGAAGATCACATTTCTGGAATCGAGACTCAATAAAAATGATGCAATAATGTCTGAGGACCTGTTGCTTTCTATTTTAAAAAACGGTGATCCTGAGATCGTCCAGTTTTTTGATGATATCAACCTGGACTATAATACATTTAAGCGGGAGCTTCATTTTGCAAAACAAGAACAGGATACCACTGATGATATGTCAGATTTTTCTGCTGAGGGATCGATCCCTCCGGAACAAAGCTATGGTGAACAGGAATCTTCCTTCAAAGAATCTAAAAACCCGGGAAAGAGCAACACACCTGTGCTGGACAATTTTGGCCGAGATATTTCCAAACTTGCCATTGAGAACAAATTGGATCCTATCATAGGAAGGGAAAAGGAAATAGAGCGGGTTTCTCAAATCCTGAGCAGGAGGAAAAAGAACAATCCGATTTTGATCGGAGAACCCGGAGTTGGCAAAACCGCGATCGTTGAAGGTTTGGCTTTGAGAATCCATCAAAGAAAAGTGTCCAGAAATCTTTTTGACAAACGGGTTGTAATGTTAGACCTTGCAGCCCTGGTTGCGGGAACCAAATACCGTGGACAATTTGAAGAAAGGATGAAAGCCATCATGAATGAATTGGAGAAAAACAACGATATCATTCTTTTTATAGATGAAATCCACACCATGGTGGGTGCCGGCGGAGCTACTGGCTCTCTGGATGCTTCCAATATTTTCAAACCTGCATTGGCAAGAGGTGAATTACAGTGTATCGGTGCATCCACTTTGGATGAATATCGTCAGCATATTGAGAAAGACGGGGCTCTGGACAGGCGTTTTCAAAAAGTTTTGGTTGATCCGCCTTCAGCTGAAGAAACCATTCATATCCTTCAAAATATTAAATCAAAATACGAGGAATTTCACAGAGTTGAATATACAAATGAAGCCATTTCTGCCTGCGTTTACCTGAGCGACCGGTATGTCAGTGACCGGTTATTGCCTGATAAAGCGATCGATGTACTGGATGAAGCAGGGGCCCGAACCCACCTGCGCAATATTCATGTTCCTAAAGAAATCGAGGACCTGGAAAAAGAGATTGAGCAGACCACAAAAGACAAAACCATTGCAGTAAAAAGTCAGCAATACGAACTTGCCGCCAAGCTAAGGGATCAGGAATCAAGGTTGATCCTTCAACTGGAACAAGCCAAAATGAATTGGGAAGAAGCTTCCAAAAATGAGCGGCATTTGGTGGATGAAGACAATATTGCTGAAATCGTTTCCATGATGACTGGCATACCTGTGAAAAGGGTGGCACAGAAAGAAACGAAAAAATTGGCTACGATGCCTCAGGATCTCGGAAATGCGATCATCGGTCAAAAAGAAGCCATTGAAAAAGTTACCAAATCCATCCAGCGCAACAGGATCGGATTGAAAGATCCGGGAAAGCCGATCGGGACTTTCATTTTCCTCGGACCAACCGGTGTCGGAAAAACAGAATTGGCCAAAACACTGGCAGAATACCTGTTTGACAATAAAGATGCATTGATCAGGATCGATATGAGCGAATATATGGAGAAGTTCTCCATCAGCAGGCTTATAGGTGCGCCTCCCGGATATGTGGGCTATGAAGAGGGCGGCCAGTTGACCGAAAAAGTCAGAAGAAAACCTTATAGTGTAGTGCTGCTGGATGAAATAGAAAAAGCGCATCCTGACATATTCAATATACTGCTTCAGGTATTGGATGACGGACATTTGACAGATGGACTCGGCAGAAAAGTTGACTTCAAAAACACCCTGATAATCATGACATCCAACATTGGAACGCGGCAGCTCAAAGAATTTGGTCAGGGGGTTGGCTTTGCCACGCAGAGCAGGATGCAGCATGAAGAAGAAGCATCCCAGGGAATCCTGGAAAAAGCATTGAAAAAGACTTTTTCTCCGGAATTTCTTAACCGGGTGGACGATGTGATCATTTTTAACAGCCTTAAAAAAGAACACATTCTCCAGATAATCAATATTTCACTGAAGGAACTATATACACGCATCAACAAAATGGGATTCGGAATTGTCCTTGATCAGGAAGTCATCGATTTTGTGGCTGAAAAAGGATTTGATCCTCAATTTGGTGCCAGGCCTTTATTGCGTGCGATCCAAAAACACCTGGAAGACCCAATCGCAGAATACATTATGGCCAATAATCCTGACCAGAACAGTCAACTTGAAGGACATTTGGACAAAGAAACAAATAATGTCTTTATCCAGACTGCTAAAGAAGTGAAACCAAAAACAAAAAACAAAACACAAAACAAAACATAAGAGACAGGTTCCTGATCAAAAGATCGTTTTTGGGAAATGACAGGATCCTGTATTTGTTGATTAAATGTTATTTTTATCACGTAAAATTTGAAATTTGAACATCAACAGAAGAGAAAATCCAAATCTAAAAAGACCTACCAAGGAAGAAAGCAGTAAATACAGGTTAAATGATCGCATTACTGCACCCAAAGTCAGACTAGTAGGCGATGATTTTGACAAGATCAGCGAAGTTGCAGGTTATGATGTTGATCAGGGCATTTACAATACCAGACTGGCTGTTAAATGGGCTCAGGATCTGGAAATGGATCTGATCGAAATCAGCCCGAATGCAGATCCACCAGTTTGCAAAATCGTTGATTTCAACAAATTCATGTATCAGCTGAAGAAAAAGCAAAAAGAAATCAAAGCCAACACTTCAAAAACAGTAGTTAAAGAAATCCGGTTTGGTCCCAATACAGATGAACACGATCTGGACTTTAAATTAAATCATGCAAAAAAATTCCTGCAGGAGGGCGCAAAAGTAAAAGCATTTGTGTTTTTCAAAGGCAGAAGCATCGTTTTTAAAGACCGGGGTGAACTGGTTCTTTTAAATTTTATAAAAGATCTTGCAGAATATGGCGCCCCTGAAGAGATGCCCAAATTGATAGGCAAGAAGATGATCGTGATGATCGCACCTGTGAAGAAAAAGAAATAATCTCAGAGTAAGCTATATCCGAACAATGGGAAAAAAACCTTTTCCATCGTACAGCCATGTCATCAAATATATTTTTGAGCAGTTGCCTCTATACCAAAATATCGGGCCAAAAGCGTTGAGATATGATCTTCAGAATATCTCATCGCTGATGCTTCATTTGGGAGAACCTCATAAAAAATTTCCTTCCATCCACATCGCGGGCACCAATGGCAAAGGCACAACTGCTCATATTTTGAGTGCAGTCTTCCAGCATGCAGGCTATAAAACAGGGTTGTACACATCACCACATTACATAGATTTCAGAGAAAGGATCAGACTGAACGGACAAATGATCCCGGAAAATTTTGTTCTGGATTTTTTCAACCAAAATGCTGAATTGATCAAATCTGCAAAACCAAGTTATTTTGAATTATCAGTTGCTCTGGCATTCGAATATTTTGCTTCACAGAAAGTGGACATTGCGATCATCGAGGTTGGATTAGGCGGAAGGCTCGACAGTACAAATATCATCGGGCCACTGTTATCTGTGATAACCAACATTTCCCTCGATCACACTCAAATACTCGGAAATACCATCGGCGAAATTGCCTATGAAAAAGCAGGCATCATCAAACCTGCCATTCCTGTTGTCATCGGTGAACGACATCCTGAGAGCGAACCGGTATTTAAACAGATTGCCGGAGAAAAAAATGCATCCATCTATTTTACGGATGAAATTTGTGATTTGGGTAACTTTTTTGAATGGGGAGAAACGTTCATGAATGGTCCTTTTTTACCCAAAAATATAAGATGCGCACTCTCTTCGGTATTGATTTTCAAGAAATATTATCCTGAATGGTCCTTACCATTGAAATCTGTGATCCAGTCCATTCAATACTTTAAAAAGCTGACCAATTATATCGGACGATGGCAGGTACTGAGTGAACAGCCTTTGATCATCGCTGACGGAGCACATAATCTGGACGCATGGGAAGGAACGGTTGCATATCTGCAACAAATAAAATATGCCAAATTATATTTTGTAATGGGTTTCGTCAATGATAAGGCAATAGAAAGCATATTAAGGTTATTACCAAAAGACGCATTCTACTTTTTCTGCCAGGCAAAAGTCATCAGGGCACTACCTGCAGGGCAATTATTTGATCAGGCAAAAAAAGCAGGACTCGAGGGTACTGCCGATTACCCTTCAGTTGCAGATGCCTTTGAAGCAGCAAAAAATAAGGCAGAAAAAGATGACCTGATCTTTATCGGAGGAAGCATTTTTGTTGTTGGTGAAATTCTATGATCAAATCTTCCTCGTGAAGGATCAAAATCTCGGACAAGCCAGTGTGTAACGACGATTTTCCCTACCAAAATAGTATTGCATTGACATAGAAAGACCTCTGAAGTCATTGACCAATTGGCCGGGCAAAATAAGATTCAGGCCATACCCGAAACCAATATCGAGTTTTTGCATTCCAAGTGAAACAAGAAAATGGAGAAAGCTGATTTGAAATTCATTGTCAACAACATTTCCCTGCATCCAAATCCCTGTTTTGAATGAAAAATTTTCCTCTTTCATCCCGGTAAAACGAATATTGGTTCCCAGATAATTTGTTGAATGGGGTTCTTGCCAATGCATGATCAATCCCGGTTCAAGCACCAAGGAAGGAGCTACATGATATCCCGCCATTAAAAATCCGGTCCATCTTATGTTCAGTGGCACGTTCCCATCCAACATGGAAATATTTGGCCGGGTAAGATGGTAAATTCCGACACCTGAAGCTAATTCAAATCTGTTCTCTTGAAGCCAATACCATAAAACACCCAGATTTAAATCCCCAAAAACTGCCTGAAAACTTCCTTCCTGCTCCTGCGATGGAATCCCGGTCGGATTTCCTGTATCAGGGTCAATTTGGTCACCAAAAATGAGATCCGTTGCGTTTACTGAATGCTGACCGAATCCGTATTCAACTCCCATTGAAATAAAATGCCCTGATTTTTTATAGACATTGCCTGCCATCTGTCTGGTATAGGCTATAGCCAGAACACCGGCTGAAGATGCAAAGCGGGATGAGCCTAAAACCGAATACCGAAGCTCCATACCTGTTGAAAGCTGGTCTCTTTCCCATCCGGCGATTTTCATCTCTGCACCTACCTGATAATATTTTAATGCACTTGATTTGGCATTTGTCAACCATTCATCCTTCGCCCTGAGACTCAGCCGATATCTGTGTTCATGCAAACCGGTAAAGGCAGGATTGAGGTTCCTGGAATTCAAATAATGGGGTAAAATCACATGAATATCCTGAGAGATCAGGCTAAAATGTAAAAATATGCTGAATATTATTAGTCCTAATTGCTTCATGACAGTTTTGAAATTTTCAATTCAAAAAAAGATACTTTTTTTTCATTCATTCCTCAGATACGCTCCACATTTAAATCATGAGTCTGCTCCGAAAAGTCCAATTTGTTGATTTTCATTCGTTTTTTGCCCCGACCTACTGACGCTGAAGGTCAGCACAAGACTAAATGCAAACAATTGTAAATCAACAAATTAGAAGTCCCCTTTCAGGCATGTACTGACTGAAAACGTCAGTGCATGTACTGAGTGAAAACGTCAATGGGGATTTGGCGGCAAAGACTTTTCGGAGTAGACTCAATCATAAAAAGTAATTATTTAGCATAAAAGTCTTTTGGTCTTAAGTCTGTTAGCATATGATTTTACTTAGGTTTAATACCTCTGTTTCCAGAATAAATCAGGTGTCATTTGCTCAATGTACTCGCTCAACCCAAGGAGACTAACAGGCTAACAGACTAATTATCTAACCACCTAAACTGGACGAGGCAGAACCAAAGAGGAAAATGATTTAAGAACACTGATCAACGATTTTTGATTTAAGAAGTCCAAGACATCTAAAATCATAATTCGTTAATCCTTTCCTTGCCCCGTAGGATATATATCCAACGGGGTAAATATTCCGTGAGGCTATAATTCTACTTCAAATTTCTTTAAAGTTCTGCTAAAAAATACACGAATTCAATTTTTAAGACACTAAATAGCTACCATTAAAAAATAATTTTTGAAAAATAATATCTGATAAAAATTTCTACTTGATTAATAACACAGATCCTTCATGTGTGGTTGTACTTAAATCGACATGTTGAGCCTCAACAAACCAATAATAGATCCCCGGGCTCATCACTTCGCCCAAATATAATCCATCCCACCCAATATCGACCTGGTTGACCGGAAAATCATGCAGTTCAAAAACTTTTTTACCCCAATAATCAACAACTTTAAATGCTCTGACTATGGATCCCGCTGAACCGAAAACCTGCAGTTTGTCATTGATCCCGTCCTGGTTGGGCGTAAATGCATCAGGAACATGTATGAACCTGTCAGCCAGCACATCAATTTTAATATTGGTTTCTGCTACACAACCCAAACCATTCGTAACCACTAGAAACACTATGACATGTTGAGTGGGTGATACAACCGCTTGCTCACAATCCTCACAGGACAGAATACTCATATCGCTGCATGACCATTGATACTTAAACGGACCCGGATCATCTCCTGTTATGACAGGCTGTAGTCTCAACCTGCTTCCAAACGAAACGCTTGTATCCGGACCAAGAGAGACATCCAATTGTTGTCCATGTTCGACAAAAATATCTTTCAGACCATATTTACAGCCGTTGCCATCCTTAACAAACACATTGAACTTCCCGGTTGGCAACCCATAGAAATGTTGCCCCGTTTGCCAGTTTTCTGCATCCAGACTAAATGCAAAAGGAAGGGTACCGCCAGATGCTTCAAGGCTTATTTTTCCGTCAGATCCGCCGGTACAGGTGACATCAAAGGCTTCTGCCGTTAGTTTGAGAGGAAAATCAGGTTGATGCAACAAAAAGCTGTCTGTTAAGATACACCCGTTTCCATCCTTTATTTCAAGCAAATATTTACCGGCTGACAATCCCGATAATTCATTCTTCCCTGGCAGATCATTCCAATTGAACACATATGGTAGCACTCCACCATTTACTTCGATATTTATTTTCCCTGAATGATCTCCATGACATTTAATATGTTCTATAGCCGCTGTTGTAGAAATTGCCTCAGGTCCGGGAATGTAAATACTGAAAGTGTTGGTACAAAAGACTGCATCCGATACGGTCAGCCAGTAATAACCAGAAGACAATTCACTGGCTTTTGTTCCGGTTGTATTTGTTGCATTTGTGCTCCAAAAATACTGATAGGGCTCCTGACCACCGGCAATTTCAATCTCCACTGAACCATCAGAATTACCAAAACAACTGACTTCATCCAATTCCAGTGTATTTAAGACCATCGGTTGGGGATCCGGTAAATAAATCTGAAAAGTGTATGAACAACCATAAATGTCCGTTATCATGAGCTCATAGGTCTGATCTCCTTTGAGAAACCATGCATCCCTGTAAAATTGCTTTGGCAAGGTATTCCATTCATAATGAAGCTTATTTAAATCAGCATGTACCAAACCATATGTGGCATTCTCCAGTAGAATTCTGCCGTTTGGCCTGCCTGCACAATCCGGGGGCAATAATTTATAACCAATTGAAAGCTGAGGTAATCTGACTATTTCCTTTCTTTCGCTTTCCTTACAACCATTGCGATCTGTGACCAAAACAGAATATATACCGGGCTGCAAATCAAATAATTCCGGTGTATCAACTCCATGATTCCATAAAATATCGTATGGCCCTGTGCCTCCTGAAATTTCAATTGAGAGCTGCCCTGAAGCACCTGAATAACATAAGGTATCCTGTCCGAAAACATGAACAGTCAAAGCTTCTTTTGGTTCCTTCACTGTGAATGAAGTATCTATGGCACAATTTCCTGCATCTGTAACCGTAAGGAAATACTGCCCGCCAGTCAGGTGCTGAATAGACTCAACAGTTGAGCTAATGCCATTCCCCGACCATTGATACGAATAATCGCCATGGCCACCATTGCAAAACAAACTAATGTCTCCGGTATGCAAAGATTTACATAATACATCAGTAATGATAGCCGTAAGAAATAATTTAGGCGGATCAACCAATGTAACAGTTGCCCTCGCTTCGCAACCTTTGACATCATTGACCTGAATCTGGTATATTCCCGGGCCCAGGTTGTCAAAATGATCAACCGAACCTGTTGCCGACATAGCCCCGGACCAATTATACAAATAACCACCATTACCACCAATTGTATGGAGATGAATGGATCCGTTTGCCTGGCCATAACACTGAATATTATCTGTCATTACTGACATTTTCAGCTCATCGGGTTGTTGAATGGTAAATACAAAAGGAACCTTGCATTGGTTGCCATCCGTAATATATATAGTATCAGTACCTCCTGACAGTCCCTGGAATACACCCGTACCATTGCTTAATAAATTCAGTTCATAGAGATATGGTCCAACCGTTCCATTGGCCTGTAAAGCAATAGACCCGTTTGTATCTCCATAACAATCAAGGTGCGAAATGCCGGTTAGCATGATCGCCGGAGCCGGACATGGCAAAGTGGTACACGATGATACCTGAACAGATCCATAGCAAATTCCATCTGTCAGACGTAAAAATAAAGTTACTGTCTGGCTGAATCCAAGACTGGTAAATTCTAATAGATTAGCTGTTGCAGGATACCATTGTGAACCATTCGCAGAATATTCCAATCCCAAACCCTCTGGTATCGGATCCCATTTGAATCGCACAAAATCAGTTGACACAGAATCACAACCAACTCCTTGCACCATTGGAAGTTCCATTACTTCAACCAAACATGAATCTGCAGTTGTACAACCGTATGTATCAGTAGCCTGGATGATATAATTTGTAGTTGAAAGCGGGAAGGCTTCAGTTTGCTGACATGAGGAACAATCCAATGTACCATCTACCGGAGTCCAGTTGTAACCAATCTGATAATCAGCATGAAAGCTGATGGACCATGATTCAAGATGTCCCACAAAAGAATTGTTATCTATGACCATCAATTGCCAGAGCCCGTTCACATCCTTGTTTTCATCAGGCCATAAATCACTCCAGGAGCCTTCCGGGGCATAATCTCCGGTATAAGTAGGATTTGCAGGATCCATAAAACTCAAATTCGGATTGCCCTGATTGATATTGTTGGCTGCAACTGGTGAAAAGCAAGTATGTATCAGTGAATCTATAGGATTTCCACCACCGGAACGTTTACCATTAGCAGTGCTTAATTCCAGGATATTACCTTTGGGGCTTATGAGATAAAAATCAAAATTTTGTAATCCTGCAATCCAGGCAGTGTCAATACAAACTTTTTCAATGACCTTTTCATTCAGAAATTTGGGAAAAACACCCTGAACCAAAATCGGAGAAAAGACTGCCTCTCCGACAGGTGTTATGGCAAAATTTTCATGATTACTGAAAACAAACGGCGGGGGCGGTATGTATTCATCATCGAGTGAGGCTTCTAACTGAATGGTGTCTCCCCTGCAAATCGAAAACAATTCATCGGTAAAAACCCGGGGCATTTTATTATCAACAATTCCTATTAAAACAGTATCCCGCTGACAAAGGTTTTTCTGATACTCCAATGCGATCCATTCCAAGCCTTCATTCAGATGGTCAGGAATCGGTTGTATTGAAAAAACAGCTTCTTTTTGGCCTGAAGGAATACTCAAATTAGCCGGAATTCCTGTGTAATCTAACTGATCTGTTGACAAAACAAAATTTGGATAATTTTCCAGAATTTTTAAGTCCAAATCATAAGGTTCATCCAATACATTGTTAAACTTGAAACTGACCACAGCGGGCTGACAACCTTCAGCGATGTTACCATCCGGAGCAAAAGTTTTAATGTCCACTGAAACCTCATTGGTAGTGAAGCTTTTAGCTTCAAGAAACACTGCTGAATCATAGAGGTCATCAGCGATGTCTGATAAGGACAATTTGATCGTATATGTCTGACACGGAACTACTTTGACTGAAGCGGTAAAAACATCCAGAAAAGCGTTGTAGGTCATAAATAAGCTGCCTGAATTATCATTGTAGAGATGACCGTTTTTAGGCTTACAGTTGAGGGTACTTGGATCACCGTTATTTACTGTTGAGATGCTCACAACTTCACCTGAGCCAGGAACCAAAGCAATATTTTTGGATTGATAATCACCTCCGTTCGGATCAGGACCTGATATAAAAAAACCAAAAACATCCTTGAATTGCGAACAGGAATATTTAGGATATTCTTCTGAAGCAAAAACATACCTGAAACGAAGAGAATCTGCATGAGGTATAAAAGTGATCTCATACCGGGCAAGATCCCTCACAATCTCAGGAGTAGTTGGATCAAGTCCCAATGCTTTGATAAGGTCTGCATCCGAAAACTTGTTGCCTGAGCTAAAAGAAGAAAAATTACTTTCTATATTGGGACGTTGGGCAAATTCAGCCCTCCCGGTAGACATCACTATACCCCGATTGATCCCTGTCTGATTGTCTGCATAGTCAAAATAACCAACAGCATGGTTCTCTCCTTCGTACTTTACCGCCAGAACCGAAACCCCGCTTCCAAGAAAAACATCATTTATCAGATTGACAGGATCATATGGCGGTTTATCTGCACCCTGGACCTGCAATTGAGCCATAGATCCCTGCACTGTTAAAAGCAAGAAACCAAAAACAAAAAAAACAGATCTATATTTTTTAATCAAATTGCACATAAAACCTAAAACAAGCATTCAATTTAAAATGTCCCAAAACTTTTCCTCCAAATGATCAAATTTGAGATATTCGCTCCACACTAAAATCTAAAACATAAGCATCTCGTTTGTTATGCATTCAACAAAAAATGATATCAAAAAAAAAATAATATTTTAGAAACAATTGAATGACAAATTACTCCATTTATAAGAAAATATGGCAAAAAGGATCAACTTTTATTATCAAAATATTATGGTGAAAAATGGTTTTATGGTAATGTGAAATGATATTAATCAGATTTCGATTCACCATTGTGCGAGCAGGAAAATTTACTGTGAACCAAACATTCATTGATAAGTAAAGTATATGAGGATAATGAAATTTGAGGAGGAAACAACAATTTACTAAGGCTGGTATTCTAAGCCTGGAATTCTTGCCGATTTCAAATAATTTGGATAATTTTGACCAGACAAGTGGTCATGATGATCCATATTTTTCCCTTTCGATCATAAAAATATTGATAATGAAAAAATCTTCCTTTTTGATGTTTACCAGCCTGATGATACTTATACTTTCGTGCAACCTGAGAACTTTCAAAGATACCTTGACATTGGCTTCCCCCGGTGGTTCCAATAAAATAAGTTTTTTGATTTCCCCTGAAGGAAAACCGATTTACTTCGTTGACCATCTGTCTGTTAGGATAATTGACAGCTCTGAAATAAGTTTCGATTTTGCAAACCAGGAAATGCTTAAAGGATCGATAAACATCATTGGGAGTGAATTAAGTACAGTAGATGAATCATGGGAAATGCCCTGGGGTGAACAAAGGAAGGTTCGAAATAACTATAATGAAATGATCATCCGGCTGGAAGAAAACAGGATGCCTAACCGAAAATTCAACATCATTTTCCGTGCTTATGACGATGGCATCGCATTCAGATATGAATTTTTGGAGCAAAAAGGGATTGATTCCGTTATCATTAAAGATGAAAATACAACATTTCAGCTAACGGGTGATCATACATGCTGGTGGATACCCGGAGACTGGGATATCTACGAACATTTGTATAAAACTACTCCGGTATCCGGGATTGATGCTAAAAAAATGGCTGATTCCAGAGATCTTGCCCAAACCTACATCCCTGAAAATGCTGTTAATACACCAATTACCATGCGTACTCAAAATGGACTTCACCTGAGCTTTCATGAAGCAGCTTTGTTAGACTACAGCGACATGACCCTCAAGGTGGATACTCAATCGCTTAAACTCACCAGCAAGCTCGTCGGTTCAGATCGCCTTGGTTATGCAGTCAAAAGAGCACTTCCTTTTAAAACGCCCTGGAGAACGATCCAAATCGCTGACAATGCAGCCGGATTGATTGATTCAAAACTTATCCTCAATCTGAATGAACCTTCAAAAATCAAAGATATGAGCTGGTTTAAACCTATGAAATACGTAGGGATCTGGTGGGAAATGCATATTGACAAAGCATCCTGGGACTATGGAATGACTTTGGATCAATCAGGCGCATGGGTCGACACGGGAAAGGCACACGGCAGACACGGTGCCACGACAAAAAATGCAAAATATTATATTGACTTTGCCTCCAAAAACGATATCAAAGGTTTATTGGTAGAAGGATGGAATACAGGTTGGGAAAGATGGTTTGGATTTGATGACAGGGAAGGCGTTTTTGACTTTGTCACTCCGTATCCGGACTATGACCTGGAGGAGGTAATAAAATATGCACGATCAAAAGGCGTGGAGATCATGATGCATCATGAGACTTCCAGTGCGCCCCGGACTTATGAAAGCCAGCTCGATACGGCATACAGACTAATGCAAAAATTGGGTATTCACGCAGTTAAAACAGGTTATGTAGGCAAAATTCTCCCAAAAGGAGAATACCATCATGGCCAGTGGATGGTCAACCATTATCAAAAAGTATTTGAAACTGCTGCTAAATACCAGATCGCTGTGAATGTTCATGAACCTATAAAGGCAACAGGTATACGGCGCACTTTTCCAAATGCCATCTCCCGGGAAGGCCTGCGTGGACAGGAATTCAATGCCTGGGCAAGTGACGGAGGAAATCCGCCGGAGCATTTGTCAATCGTGGCTTTCACCAGGATGCTGGCAGGACCCATCGATTTTACTCCCGGAGTATTTGATATTGGGATCAAAACCAAACCCAAAAACCAGGTGAACACCACCCTGGCCCATCAACTTGCCTTGTATGTTGTCCTTTACAGCCCGGTTCAGATGGCTTGTGATCTGCCTGAAAATTATGAAGGGCAACCAGCATTCCAATTCATCCGCGATGTTGGCGTAGATTGGGAACAAACACGCGTATTGAACGGAGAGATCGGAGATTTTGTTACGATCGCAAGGGAAGAAAAAGGAACGGGCAATTGGTTTATTGGTGGTATCACTGATGAGCAACCCAGGGAAATCACTATTGATTTTGATTTTCTGGAAGAAGGCATTAATTATACCGCAATTCTATATTCAGACAGCTCCGAAGCTCATTATAAGAAAAATCCCACAGCTATTACCATTAAAAAAATGAATGTTACCAAGGGAATGGATCAAAAAATCATCCTTAAGGAAGGTGGAGGTTTTGCGATCAGTATGCTTAAAAATTGAAAAATGGAGCTGATTATAGATAAAATTTTGATCGGAGATTCTTATATTGCAGAGGTAAAAACAGATGAATGCATCATCAACAAGTTACAGGATAGTCTGGATTTGATCGGAAATGTATATTATGACGGTATGGACATGCTCATTATGTATCAACACCAGATCACTCCTGATTTTTTTGTTCTAAAAAACAAACTGGCAGGCGAAATACTACAGAAATTTTCAAATTACAGGATCAAACTGGCTATAGTGGGTCAGTTTTCTGAACTCAGCCAACAGAGCAAAAGTCTACGAAACTTTATGTTAGAATCCAACAAGGGAAATTTAGTTCGCTTTGTATCGTCCAAACAGGAAGCAATGGAATTTTTTAAAAAGAAATAATAAAACCCAAAATGGATTATGATATCACGTTATCATGTATTATTGTTTTTTTTAATTAGTTAGCTCAAAAGTCTTTTAGTCTTAAGNNAATCAGGTGTCTTTTGCTCAATTTATTCACTCAATCCAAGGAGAATAAAAGGCTAACAGACTAATAATTTATATAACAAATAATAATAATACATTAAAGTTTTCCAATTATCCGGGCCGTAGAAATATTCCTGGATTAAGTTTGCTTTTCATAGCATTTTTCTAAATTTTTGCAGATTGAAATTTGATTAAATATTAAGTATGAGTTTACTCCGAAAAGTCCAACTTGTTGATTTTCAATCGTTTTTTCCCCAACCTACTGATGTCATTGATCCACACAAGACTAAAGGGAACCAATTGAAAATCAACAAATTAAAGATCCTCTTTCAGGCCTTCACTGACTGACAACGTCAGCGGGAATTCAGGGGACAAAAACTTTTCGGTGCAGGCTCAAGTATTGAATAATTACGATGGGATGGAGAATATTTTTTTTACGAAACCATACACAGCAAGCGATTTGATTGCATGGATAACAGACTTACAATATACCATTTCGGGTATTTCTACATTCATTATTTTACTTTTTTTTAACCCGTTTGGATCACATGCCCAACATTTTGACTTCAATTTTAACACTTCAGGCAAAAGAGTTTGTTTAGCAACTGCTGAGTTCGATCCGGCAACCACCAGGATCAATATTTTATTGCACGATTCACTGGCCAACAGTGGAAAGTCAACAGATGTTTACAGAAGACCAATGGGTTCTATTGAATGGACAAAGATCGCTTCTGGAATTCCGGCTGGAATCGGTCACTGGTCTGATAGTCAGGTAAATATGAATGAATGCATGGAATATCAGCTCAGGAGGCAAAACACCTGGACTTTTGAATCAAAACCATACGATGCCATTGGATATACCATCGGATGTACACATTTTGACAACACATTGTATAAAGGCCGACTGATCCTGCTGGTTTCGGAAGATATCCCTGCACTCCTACCGCAAAAATATCTCCTCTTGAAAAAAGAACTTGCGGCAGATGGTTGGTTTGTTGATGAATTGGTGGTACCTCGGGCAGAAGGATGGGACAGCGGAGATACAGTGGTTGAAATCAGGGAAAGTATCCAAAACATTTACAATAATGCGCCTATAAATGATAAACCCGCCGTTTTATTTATTCTGGGTCATGTGCCTCTTCCAAGATGTGGATCTACTGACGTGACTGCGCCTGATGCGCATGAAGTTAATCAGGGAGCCAGGGGTTGCGACACTTATTATGCTGATATCGATGGAATTTTTACCGATACTGCCAGATATGATCCTGAATTCCTGATAACCACCCTTGCTGATAATTATCCCGGTGATTACAAATGGGATCAGGACTTTTTTCCCTCTGATATTGAAATGGCATTTGGCAGGGTTGATTTTGCAGACTTGAACGAACCATCGATCCCAGAAATCGAATTAATAGCCAATTACCTCGATAGACTCAGCCGATACAAAAATGTTGCCGAAGGCTATGACATGGGTGAAAAAAGCGCGTTTTATTTCGGCTATGACAATTCAAACGATGGCTCATACCGTTCTCTGCTCAATATCTCAGGTTTGCAAAATGTTTATCAAAATCAAGCAGGATTGGACCACAATCAATGGGTGCGCGAAAACGGACCATTTAAAATTTACATGCAAAACCGCAGCATACCAGATTTAAATGCCTGGAAGGAATCAGGAATGGATGCTACCGTTTTTTCGAGTGATCAAAGCTACTGGGGATTTGGAGACGTTCCCCAAGGAAATAATTATTCGAGGATCAGATCGATTTTGGCAATGGATACCAAATGTTTAATTACTCTATGGACAACAACCGGCATCAATATATTTCATCAGGCTTGCACCGGATTGTCTTTAGGCCTTGCGATGAAACAGATCATGAACCACAATGAACAAAACCGGTATCTCGAAAAAGCACCTCAGCAATATGATACCCCGGATTGGTGGAATCGAACCCATTTTGCTTTTTACGGAGATCCAACCCTGAATTTGTACCAGATCGCCCCACCTCAGAATGTTACGCTTGCAGAACAAAATTTTGTTGCAGTGCTTAGCTGGGCGCCCTCCAAAACAGCCGGAGTCATTGGATACCATATTTATTCCGGAGAATCTGAATATGGGCATTTTGAAAGGATCACATCGGAATTGGTAACAGCAGGGCCATATTTCATTCAGGATTACAAACCCGGAAACTGGTATATGGTCAAGGCGGTTAGACCATTTACTTCCGGTTGCGGCAGTTTCCTTCATGCAAGTTTAGGGGCATGCGTTGAAGCTACATTTCCACTGGATATTTCTGTGACAAAATCATCAAAAAAGGTCAATATTTTCCCAAACCCAACAAATGGACTCTTCCGGATAAAAGCATCAAAACCAATTTTTTGTATTGAAGTATTAAATAATTCAGGTCAGATGGTCCATCGAATCGATGGTGAAAACCTGGATTTCGTTCTTATAGATCTGACGCACATCCATTCAGGCAACTATTTGGTCAAAGTTTTATTGGAAGATGGTACTGTAGAAACATTGAAATTCATTAAAACTGAATTTTAATGAAAAGTACATGTGGAAAATTTATGGATAAGTCTATTCCGAAAATTCTAATTTGTTGATTTTCAATCGT
>DDTL01000185.1 GCA_002344345.1 Saprospiraceae bacterium UBA2365 | reverse complement strand
TGATTTTCAACGAAGCAATGCTTGAAAAGTTTCATTACCAGCGATAGTGAACGAAGGGCTGGAATTGCGTTAACCGGACGAGCCACTACTGAACTTAAGATTGGATTCCTTTCATTGGTTCCAGCAAAATACCAAAATAAAACTACCTCTACCGGTTAAAAAAGCATGCAAGCCCGGGAGTGAGCGGTGCCTTGGCAATCGCCTTAATGAAACTTGATTTTTTGGTCCTTTTTTATCAAGAAAAAAGGACGAAATCCAAAAAATACTGTGACTGAACACTTCAATTTTATATCTGAAAATCCAAAGTCAAATAATTAAGTTGTTTTTTTTTCCATACTGAACGACATAGCGCCCATTTTCCTCTTTGGTTCTGGCTTGTCCAGCTTAGTGTCTTAAAAATTGAATTCGTGTTTTTTTTGGCAGAACTTTAAAGAAATTTGATGTAGAATTATTGCCTCACTGAATATCGAACAAGGATTAACGATTTTGGATTTTAGAATAGAAATACAGATCTGAAATCGTTAATCGGTGTTCCTTGTTCATAAATCAATTTCTTCTTTGGTTCTGGCTCTTCCAACTAAGGTATTTAGCTGATTAGTTTGTTTGCCTGTAGCATTTGGGCGCATACGTTCACCAAATAATGCTAAAATTGCCCTTGAAATGAATGTTTAGACCCAAGCCATCAATTTAAGCTAACAGACTAACAGACTATCAGACTATAAAGCTAAAAGTCGATAAGACTAAAAGACTTCCTATCTAAACAAACAGATTGTTTTTATTAAATTTGTAAAAAAGATGGTATGATCACACATTCCGAAGCTTTGCAGATTGTATTGGATACAGCATTTACCACAGAGAAGGAGACCATTCCAGTGGGGGAAAGTGTTCACAGGATTTTGGCAGAAGATGTTTTTTCCGCAATCACCATGCCGCCTTTCAACAAAAGCATGGTGGATGGATTTGCCATTCAAAAAAAGGATATTGGCGACGAATTGGTCATCGAAGGATTGATCCCTGCCGGTGAAACTGAAGACTATTTGCTACAGCAAGGACATTGCATGAAAATAATGACCGGAGCGCCCGTTCCAAATGGAGCTGATATGGTGGTAATGGTTGAAGATGTTGATGTTCAGGACAATATGATCCGCATTAAGAATCAGAGATCGTCTGTAAATATCTCTCCGATGGGCGAAGATATCCGTGAAGGTGACCTGGTTTTGCCAAACGGAACCCTCATAAAACCCTTTCATAGCGGAATCCTTGCGACAATTGGGCTGGATTCTGTCCATGTTTATAAAAAGCCTTCCATTGGGATCATTGTGACAGGTAATGAGATCATTGAACCCGGCAAAAAGCTGGAGAAAGGGCAGATCTATAATTGCAATGGCACTCAACTCATCAGTTTTTGCCGGTCTCTGGACCTGGAAGCTGAGTATTATGGCATTGTAGAAGATACGTACAAAGCTACAGAAGAGGCGATCCGTTTTGCGCTGGAAAAACATGATGTGCTGATCATCACCGGGGGCGTCTCCATGGGCGAACTGGATTATGTTGCGCCAGCCATCAAAAATTCCGGATTGAATGTGTGTTTTGACAGCATTGCCGCACAACCCGGAAGACCATTGGTTTTTGCACGGAATGAGCAGAAATTCTGTTTTGGCATGCCCGGGAATCCGGTATCCGGACTGGTATTATTCGAAACCATCGTCAAACCAATGTTATACCGGATCATGGGACATGAATTTTTTGCACCCGTTTTTCCTTTTGTTCTGGGGCAAACGATCAGCCGGAAAAAAGCGGTACGAAAATCCTGGTATCCCGTGAAACTCGATCCTGAAGGCACGGTCAGCCCGTTGATATATCATGGTTCGGCGCATATCAGCGCCTATGCCAATGCTTTTGGCATCATGTTTCTGGACATTGGAGAATTGGAGAAAAAAGCCGGGGAAACGATCTATGTTAGACAGATTTAACAGACATATCAATTACCTGAGGGTTTCGGTCACTGACCGCTGCAATTTCAGATGCGTTTATTGTATGCCGCCTGAAGGGGTCACCATGTTGAGGCACGAGGACATCCTCAGCTATGATGAAATCGTGGAAGTTTGCAAGGTCGCTGCTGAATTGGGCGTCAACAAGATCAGGATCACGGGTGGAGAACCGTTGGTAAGGAAAGGGATTGTACACCTTGTATCTGAAATTGCAAAAATAGAAGGCATTACGGACCTGGGGATGACCACAAACGGTTTTTACCTGGCTCAATATGCCAAACCACTCAAAGAAGCCGGATTGATGCGGGTGAATGTGAGCCTGGATACCCTTGAGTCGGAAGCATTCAGCAGGATCACTCGGGGTGGTGACCTCGAACAGGTGCTGAAAGGTATTGAGGCTGCCCAAAAGGCAGGATTGACACCTGTAAAGATCAATACGGTACTTTTTGATCGTGAAGATCAGCATAAAAAGCAAAAGATGCTTCAATTTGCAGGAGACCATGGTTTGGAAGTGCGTTTTATCCGCCAAATGAACCTGGCGAACGGCGATTTTTCTGTCGTGGAAGGCGGAACCGGCGGGAATTGCGCCATTTGCAACAGACTCAGACTGACAGCTAACGGATATATCAAAGCGTGTTTATTTTCAGATGAAGAATATAACGTAAGGAAGTTGGGCGCCCGGAAAGCAATGATGGAAGCTGTGGCATTCAAACCGGAAAAGGGAACCACTTGTTCACATCGTGAATTTTATAATATCGGAGGTTGAAATGGAAGAAAAAAAGTTGACACATCTGGATCAATCCGGCAAAGCCAATATGGTGGATGTCGGGGAAAAACCACAAAGCAAAAGAATGGCTGTTGCTGAAGGATTTATTTTTCTGAAAGCTGAAACCCTGGAAATGATCAGGGAAAATACGGTCAAAAAAGGAGATGTCTTGACCGTTGCTGAAATCGCAGGGATCATGGCTGCCAAAAAAACGCCTGAACTGATCCCCTTATGCCATCAGATCAATCTGAATAAGGTGGAAGTTCGGGCAACTATCCATGAAACAGGCGTTCGCATCACCGCCACTGCAAAATGCACCGGGAAGACAGGCGTCGAAATGGAAGCCCTGACCGCAGTGAGCGTTGGCTTACTGACCATATACGATATGTGCAAAGCGGTGGATAAAAATATGAGGATCTCGGATATTGTGTTGTTGGAAAAACAGAAAAACGAATTGTAGGTTGAACTTCATTTTTACTCATTTGCAAAATTGAATTTAAGTAATACACTTTGTTTTGATAGGAATAAAAATTTGGATCCATTGTGATTGTTGTCGTTAAAAACTCATATTTAAAGTAAATTAGCAAATAATTATAGTTTAATGGTTTCGGGTTGTTTTATTTGCAACGAAGCAATACTTGGAAAGTTTCATTACCAGCGATAGTGAACGAAGGGCTGGAATTGCGTTATACTGACTTATGTCTCATAACGTCAGTATAAAAAAGCATGCAAGCCCGGGAGTGAGCGGTGCTTTAGCAATCGCCTTAATGAAACTTGATTTTTTTGTTCTGCTGACGTTGTTTCAACAAGTCAGCATAATACTGACAGAAAAAAAGAGTGATCGATTTTTTTTCTCGTCAGTATCACTTTTTTATCAAGAAAAAGGGACAAAATCCAAAAAAAATCATGGATGTTCATTTGGAATTGGTAATTATCACCGGAGAAAACTTAATTTTGATTGAAAAGTCGCAAAGGTTTCAATACGAAATTTCAATTTCTAAAAAAATGAATTTTAAAATTAACTCGCTGAATATCTCAACAGAAAAAGGAACCGTTAAACATCCGGTTCCTGAAATTATCATAGATGAATTTGGTATTGTAAATGATGCCCACCGGGGTGACTGGCATCGCCAGGTGAGCCTGCTTGCCTCAGAACAGATCAGCGCTTTCAGCCAGCAATATGGTCAGGATTTCAAACCGGGCGATTTCGCCGAGAACATCACCACAGAAGGGATCGATTTTCGCCAGGTAAAACTGCTGGACACACTTCAGAATGACGAAGTTGAATTGATGATCACCCAGAAAGGGAAAAAATGCCACGGTGGCGGTTGCGCTATTTTTATCGCTGTAGGGCAATGTGTGATGCCCAAAGAAGGTGTTTTTGCCAAGGTGGTCCGACCCGGTAAATTATCTTTGCACGATACACTCAACTACCATCCCAAAGTTTTTAAAATTGATGTGATCACTTTAAGTGACAGAGCCAGTAGGGGAGAATACAAAGATCTGAGCGGCCCTGCAATCACTGATATATGCAAAGCATTTTTTATGGAAACAGATCGTATATGCGAGATAACCAATCATGTCATTCCTGATAGTGCAGAAGAGCTGAAGAATTTGGCAGAAAGGCTTGGAGAAAGTTCAGATGTACTGATTACCACAGGTGGAACAGGAATTGGTTCCAGAGATATCACCATCGAAACGATCTCACCGCTTCTGGACAAGCAGATCCCCGGTATCATGGAGATGATCAGGATAAAATATGGTTCAGAAAATCCAAAAGCGCTGATCAGCCGGAGCATTGCAGGCGTCAGAGGCAAAATGCTCGTTTTCTGTCTTCCGGGCAGTCCCAAAGCTGTAAAGGAATATATGACAGAGATCAATAAAGTCCTTGAACACCTGATCTATATGGTCTATAATTTTGATGCCCATTAAAACAAGTCAACATTTTAAGGTGATCAGTGAACTGTGATCAGTGATCAGTGATCAGTGATCAGTGAACTGTGATCTGTAAGCTGTAAGTTAGGATCTGGCGAACAGCTCCAACAAATAAACAAATAAACAAATAAACAAATAAACAATTCAACAAATAAACAAATCAACAAATAAACAATTCAACAACTCAACAAATCAACAAATCAACAATTCAACAACTCAACAACTCAACAATTCAATCACTGAAAAACTCCATCCATGAACGGCGATCCAAAACTCTATCAACTGCTCAGCGACCTCGCGATACCATTCGAATACCATGAGCATCCGCCTGCTCCAACCATCGAAGAAGCAGCCAAATATTGGGTCAACCTGGATGCAACACACTGTAAAAACCTCTTTTTTCGCAATCATAAAGGCAACAAGCATTACCTCGTGATCCTCGAGTGTTCGCAGGACCTGAACATACATGACCTCGAAAAAAGACTCAGACAAGGTAAGATCAGTTTTGCCTCACCGGAAAGAATGATGAAATACCTGGGATTGACACCCGGTTCCGTGTCTCCTTTTGGTTTGATCCATGATAAGGACAGCCATGTCCATGTTTTTCTGGATAAAAACCTGCAGAAAAGCCGGACGATCAGCTTTCACCCATGCATCAATACAGCCTCATTGATCGTGAGTTATGCTGATTTTATCAGATTTCTGGAGCATATGGGAAACACTTTTGAATATGTGGAGATGTATTAAGCTTCGCTGCAGATTTTGGGGGCTTAAGGGAATACGCAGCATTGAATTTTCGAATTATCAAAACACTCCTCCCATTCCTTAAAATCAGTCCCGCAGGGATGACAGG
>DDTL01000206.1 GCA_002344345.1 Saprospiraceae bacterium UBA2365 | reverse complement strand
AATCATTCACAGCACACCTTGGCGTAGTGGGGGATTTTGAAATACGTCTGCCCAAATTTAGCACAAATGCTCAATAGAATTACTAATGTTCAATTTATTCCTTCTGCCCCCATTACGCCAAACCGATGTTGTATGCCGTTTTTTTATTCTGTCATAAAGTTTGTAAACATATCAACCATTACTCCAACAAAAGAAATACTTACACCAAACAGAAAATAATTCAATGTTTTTTGGTAGTAATTTTCAGCTTTTTCTTTAGGGTATTTCATTTTCAATACTCTGCTCAACACAATTATTAAACAAATAATACCTGTCAAAATGCAAATGCCAATTATGTATGCTGCAAATTCACTAAAGAGGCTATCAGTTTTAACAAAAGTGGATGCAAAGTTGAGAATAAAACCTAAAATTATTCCCGTTGCTGTAACTAAAGGTTGTCGGTATGCTTGAATTTTATCTTCCATATTATTCTATCATTTTTTTATCTTTTCTTTTGTAAAATTTCATTAACAAGGATGAACCCAGCCAACGAAATGGTTCTGGTGGTATATAACTATTTAATCCATCATCAAAGTTGTAATACATAGTATTTTCCCATCCGTGGGTTTTATTATTTATTACAGATGCTAACACATCTCCAAACATAAATGACATATTTACACCTTGCCCATTGTAAGCCAACCCAAAATAAATATTATTGTATTTTCCCTTTACGCCAATTCTTGGCACATCATCTGATGTCATACACAATAATCCGTTCCAAATATTTTCAAATTCAATGTTTTTCAGTGAAGGATAAAGTCTTGTTAGTTCTAGTTTAGTCATATCAAGCACCTTGTTTAAGTCGCCACTGTAGTGCAGATTGCTCCTGAATGAATAATCTGCATCTCCACCACCTATTACAATGCGATTGTCATCACGCAACACCAAGTGCATTAAATAGTTACGAGAGTCATAAAATGGTAACCTGCTGTTCCAACCCATTTCTTCTATCTGCTTATCTGTTAAAGGTTTGGTTACTGCAGTTTGTGCGTGAACGGGAATAATTCGTGTTTTGAAATAACCTAATTTTGAAGTATAAGCATTGGTGGCAATAATAATTTTTGAAGCCGTTACTTTAAATGAATTATTGATTAGCAAATCAATTTTTTCACCTTCAACAATTTCATTAACCATTGAGTTTTCATAAATGATAACGCCTAAATCTTGAGCCGTTTTTTTAAGAATATTTATGAATTTTACAGCGTGTAAGCTGCCACCATTTGGATCATAAACCGATGCAGAATAATACTCGGTACCTAAAGCTTCAGATGTTTGGTCTTCGTTCCAAAATTCTAAAGGCATTCCCAATTTATTAACAGTTTCTACATATTTTTTATAATAGGCAATGTCTTCTTCCTCAATTATAGTGTGACAATATCCATCGGTTTTCAAATCGCAATCGAGTCCACTTTGAGCAACCAATTCTTTAATTTTATTAATGTTTTTTACCGTTAATTCATAGGTTTGTTGATGCAATACAGGGTTTTCAGTGTCATATATTTCAAACGATTCAGTTGGAGGTTGCGGCAAAAGCATTCCCCCGTGCCGTCCCGAAGCTCCGTGTCCTACTTGTTTAGCTTCAAGAATAATGACATTTAAATTTGGATTGTATTTTTTAAGATGATAAGCTGATGACAAACCAGTATATCCACCACCAATGATAGCAATATCTACCTTAATATTTTCTTTTAAAGATGGATTAACAAGTAGAAATTCATTTGCCCAAAAACTATTGTTTGGGTCAAAAGTTGCGTTTTTATCAGGAAAAATCAACGGACTCGATGCACTGGCAATAGCAATCCCGCCAACAGTATATCCCGCTGATTTTATAAATTTTCTTCGATTCATCTTTTTCTTATTTTATTCAGTATAAATATCTAACAATGGGTGATGTTCGCCATTATACAATTTTGATACAAGTTCTCCGAAAAGAAATGCAACGTTTACGCCCTGACCACCATTATACCCTAAAGCATAATAAATATTTTTGTTTTTACCTGTTATGCCAATCCTTTCGTTCTTACTTTTTGTTTCTGCGATAATTCCATCCCAAGTTTTTTCAATTTTGATACCTTTAAGCGAAGGGTAGAGTTCACCAATTCGATGTGTTATTTGCTCTTCAATTTTTTTTAAGTCTCCAGGATATAGTAATCCTTCATCTTCGTTATATTCAACACTGCCACCGCCAATAACAATTCTGCGATCGCTCGTCATTACCATATGAAATGTTGCATCTGCATCAGTTCCGGCATACTGGTCGTCGTACCAAGCAATTTGATTTTTCCAACCTGTTTTTTGATATTGTTCATTTGTTAACGGTACTGTTACAGAAACTTGTGTGTGCGAAGGTTCAATATCATCTTCCAAAAATCCTAATGTTTTTGAAGCATAAGCATTGGCAGCAATAACAATGCTTTTTGCTTTTACTTGATATTTTGCATCTTTCACTACGACCGGTAAAGTAATAGTTTCCCCTTCGGTATAGCCCCAAACAGGACTGTTTTCATAAATGACAACACCGGCATCTTCAGCTAATTTTTTTAAGGCAGATACCAGTTTGCCCGGATTAACTGTACCTCCATTTGGGTCGTATACAGCTCCTACTAAGCCGGGAGAACCCAGCATACTGATGGCTTTTTCTTTTTCCCAAAATTCAATGGGCATACCCAACTCTTTGGCTGCCTCAACATATTCCTTCGAGCTTTCAATATTATCTGGGTTGAAAATTCCTAAACATTGCCCGTTCAGAACATAACCTGGATCTATGCCTGTAGATTCTGCCAAAGCTTTGACGCGTTTCATACTGGCAACTGTAATATCGTATATTTCTTTATGGTATTTTTTATGGTCGCCCATTACAAAACCACCTTCGCTGTATGTTTGTGCCAGTACGAGTGCTCCGTTTCTGCCTGATGCACCGTTACCTACTCGTTTGGCTTCAAAAATTACCACTTTAAGTGAAGGATTAGATTTTTTGATATGATAAGCTGCGGATAATCCTGTGTACCCACCGCCTATAACGGCTACATCAACTTCGATATCTTTATCAAGGCTTGGATTTACATTTGGTAAAAACTGCGCCCAATAACTATCATTCTCATCATAATACTTTGATGGATTGTAGGTTTGTTTTGAAGTTTCACTTTGAGATTTGCAAGACACAAATATTACTGAAACAAGTAAGATACCTATTAATAAATAGGTAGTTTTTTTTGTTGATTTCATTTGTATAAATTTTTTGTTTTGTTTATTAGTATGTGTTTTTTTAAATGGCATACAACGGGTCTCAGCTATACGCAGGCAGGGCTTTTTAGCACTGAACTTCCCACGAAGAACTGAACTTTAAATTTACTACTTTCCTGCCCTACGAAGCACGGATCCCCTGCTTGCGTATAGGTGATGTTATCGCTTCGGTGTTGTTTTTCGTCCATTTTGGTTGGGTGGCTGTTGAGTGTTGACATTTTATAATCTTGTTAATTCGTCCATTAATGCTTTACGCTGTGGGTACTGCTTTCTAAATAATTCGATTAACTCATTTACTCGCTCGCTACCTCCAAGTTTTTTCATTCTTCGCAAGTACCTGCAAGCAGTTTGGTAATGATTTCGACCGACATATTTTTCAACATAATTAGTTAGTCTTTCACTGTACAATTCAATTAGTTCAGCAGAATAATCTTTAGCTAAATACCGTTCGTTTTCTTGAATGTTCTCCAAAGACAAATTCTGTTTAAGCATCAAAAACAACCTGTCCCACCATTCCTCTTTAATATAAATTCTGCGTATTAGCTCTGTATAAGTCCATCTGCTTTTAGGTGTAACTTCCTTTATTATTTCTTCTAAAAATGGATGCCATTTTTCAGTTTCAATAGTGTTTTTCAGTATTTGGTAATAATCTTGTGTTGCCCCAAAATTCTCAATCAGCCTGTAACGTGCGTATTTAATAATATTTGGAGTGTCATTTTGAGCTAATGCTATTTTTAACAACCAATCATACCAATCCTTAGCTAAACCTGGTTTGCTTTGTTCATCATTAGTAATTCCGTCCTTAGCTAATTCTATTGCCCTTTCAAAGTTTTGACTTTCAAAGGCTTTTTCAATTTCCTGTTTTCTAATTTTTGAATTTGAAATATTCTTGTTAATGAATTCCTCAACTTCTTTTGGGTCTTTATACTTCCTTAGCAACTCTAATTTATACGATTGAGCGTATTCTCTTTCATATTCTCCATTCACAGACTCCAAACAATTCAAAATCATATCGGCATCTTTTTCGTTGTCGATTAAATCACCTGCTATGTGAAGTACTCCCAAATGCCAATCCCAACCTTCAAAAAGTTTTTGTTTAAATGCTGAAATGCAGTATTCAAAAATTTCTTGTTTTAGTGTTGATGAAACTTCCTCTTTTGATAGTTTTGAAAGTAACTCCATAGCCGATTCAACAAAATAGCCCAAATCACCATTGCTATCATCTCCGTATTGAAACGCTTCGGTCATTTCTTCCAATAAAGCGGTACTGATAAAAAAAACATTTTCAAAATTTTTCTTTTGGAAATATTGCTCGGCATTGTCTAAAAAAGGCTGGGTTGTGTTTACCACATATTTCATATCAGACCAACCAATCCAACCGTCTCTCCCTGCTGCTGTTTGCAGTATGGAGTGAATTTGTTTTTGATAAAATTCTTTCGATTGATTTTGACTTAAATGCCCGAATGATGCCAAAAAGTAGTTTCTGAATTTCTTGTCTTTTTTGCAGTTTTCCTCAACAAAACCAATCAATTCATTGTGTGAAATGGTTTTTAGCAGCTCTTTTACTTGTTGATTGACAGATTTTGTTTTTTTCTTCTTAGGACTATTGGAAGAGGATAGGTTAAGATCCAATTCATCTTGTTGCAAATGGAAGATAACCGCAACTACGTGTTTACAAACCGCCCCCATATCATAAGGGCAATCGCAATTGTGTTCTATTATTGTGTTGTTTTTAACTTCTAATTGAACAGTGTAATCTTCCGTGCCTGAAACAATGGCTTCATATTCTCCATTTGAAATTTCTGAAAAATCGGTTATTGCACCACCTTTAAAGTAAGCTAAGCCTCTTTTTAGGATAGTTTCATCAAGTAGTTGCTCAAATTCGTTTAAAGGGATTCGCATTAATTACTTCTATTTGAGAGGTTCATTCTGTGCTTAAATGTGCTTTTGGCATTTTGTTTCTGTCTTTCATTTTTTCTCTGTCGTTGTCTTTCTTACACTGAGCGATAACGCTCACGCTTGACGATGTGCCATTTTTTAGTGCGTTGGCATTTCCAAACTAACTATTGAGTGCGGTTGGCTTGAAAAAATGGCATATACGGCAAGCGATTTGTTGGGTGCTTTTTTTTGTCCGTTTATTTTTTCAAGCTACAATTTCAGTTTAGAAGCTTGATTATCAAACTTTTATATTTAATTCCCAAGTTTCGACTTGCAACTTTTTCAAGTTTCAACTTGCAACTTTTTTAAGTTTTGACTTGCAACTTTTCAAGTTTTAGCTTACGACTTTTTTAAGTTTTGACTTACAACTTTTTTAAGTTTCAACTTACAACTTTTTTAAGTTTCAACTTACAACTTTTTCAAGTTTCAACTTGCAACTTTTAATCAAAGAACTATAATAACTGCTTCATTTTCAATAGCACCCAACTTATTTATATCTGCCCTTTTC
>DDTL01000081.1:2815-7255 GCA_002344345.1 Saprospiraceae bacterium UBA2365 | reverse complement strand
TACCGAAGGTTTAGTTCAACACGGATTTGGCAAAAGAGGCGGTTCAGTGATCCGTAGATACATTTGTAGTGAATCAAAGTTTGGTTCTACGCATCTACATTTGTGGTGATATTCGCCACCTTCGCCAAGCCCGAAACCGTTAGCAACTATTTTTAAGAAAAATCTGACGCAAATAACAAAATTCAAACATTTGTACTTATATTTGTACTCCATTATGTACAAATTATACAATACCATGTTAACAACAACAATTTCCGATTTCAGAAAAGATATCAAACGGTATCTTGATCGTGTGACTGAGAACTTTGAAACCTTGATAATTAACAGAGGCAAAGACAGTGGTGTGGTGATTATGTCGTTGGACGAATATAATTCGCTGAATGCTACCTATCATGAGTTGTCATCCAAAGCAAATGAAAAAAGATTAGATTCAGCTATTGAAAAACTAGGCAGAGGCTCATCCTTTCAGAAAGACCTTATTGAAAAATGATATACATTTTTGTTGATGAGTCCTGGGAGGACTATTTATATTGGCAAAAGACTGATAAGAAAATCTTATCCAAATTAAATGACTTGTTGAAAGGCATTTCACGAACTCCTCTTTCTGGTTTAGGAAAACCTGAACCGCTGAAGCATAAATATAAAGGGTATTGGTCGCGCAGAATTGATGGCGAACACAGATTGATCTACAGAGTGAAAGACGATGAAATACTAATTGCAAAATGCAGATTTCATTACGACTGAAATAGAATAAAACAGTTGCTGACAAAGGCTAAAACGCTATCGGGCGTATGGTTGTAAGGAGAAAGATTGTACATTTAATTGGTATTTGTGCTGGCCGGAAAGAGATATTTTCAAAACTGCCCGCCAGCTTTTAGCCTCAGCCGGTGGCAGTAATGCTACGAGCGACCGTCAAAACCGACAGAAATTACTCTGACAACTTCCCTAAATCCTCCAATCCCCATTCTGACATACTATCAATAATTGGCAACAAAGATTGACCATATTTTGAAATTTTGTATTCCACTCTTGGCGGAATTTCTGCATAAATAATTCGTTCAAGAATTTTATCTTCTTCCATTTCACGAAGTTGATTGACCAACATTTGTTTACTAATATCTGGAATAGCCTTTTGCAACATTGAAAATCTGTTGCAATCTTTTCGTATCAAATGAATAATGACAGGCTTCCATTTTCCGCCAATTTTATTCAGACAATGGGTAACTGGACAATTATTCGGATTGAATTCCTTGGTTTTTCTTTTATTTTCCATTGGTCTATAATTATATACTATAACTAAAATAAACGACTACAATATTTATTTGGACAAAGGTAATAACTTTGCACTATAAATAACAAATAAGTTTAAAAAACATGGTTACAAAGAAAATTCTAATTGGAGCATTGCTGATAATAGTTTCAGTTATTGGAGTAAAGGCTTTTACACATTCTCGCCTTTCAAAAGAAGAAAAGGTAAAANNCTTGACAGAGCCAACGGACACGAAGACGCTTATAAACAAGGCAGAAAAAAAGCAGTAATCCAAAATGCAGTTGCAAAATGGAGAACCGATTTAAAGCAAGTTTTAACTGCTGAACAAGCACAAAAATTGAAAATCTAATGAAAGCGATAATTCGTCAAAAAGCAGGCAAAGAATTTTCAACAATGAAGGTTCAAAATATCGAAAGCCCTAAAACAAAATCGGGAGAATTGAAAATAAAAATGATTTCAAGTCGCATTAATCCGGTAGATATGGATTTGATGAAGGGCTTTCCTACCTTGAAATACAAAAATCCACAAATTGGTGGAATAGATGGTGCAGGTGTAGTGTTGGAAGTTGGGCAAAATATTAAGGATTTTTCTGTGGGTGATAATGTCTTTTTTTACAGATTGTTTAGCGACATTGGAACATGGGCAGAAGAAATTACCATTCCTGCAAGCTATTGTGCAAAAATCCCGACCAACATAGACGTTAAGGAAGCAGGAACGATTGCATTGCCTTTGCTCACAGCCTATGATAGTTTGACACAGTTAAACGCAAAGAAAGGAGAAAAAATCCTGATTCATGGTGTTGGTGGCGGTGTAGGTTTTCAGGCATTGCAGGTAGCCAAACAAATGGGATTATTTGTGATTGGCACTGGTAGTCAATCTGAAAAAGCTGTTTTGGACAAAGCAGGTCTTGACCAATTTATCGACTACAAAACACAAGACTTTTCGCAAGTTTTAAGAACCAAAGAAGTTGATTATGTTTTTGATGTGCTTGGTGTTGACATTCTAAAGAAATCAATTGCATTGCAACCTAAAAAAGTTGTTTCTGTAAAGTTTGTTGATACAGCAAATATGCACAAAGCAGGTGTGAACTTGCCAGGAATTATGAAATGGTTGATGAAAATGATGATGGGTAAATTCGTGAAATTGGCAAAGAAAAACAATGTAGAAATCATTGGACAAGTGACAGGAGCAAACGGAAAAATGTTACAAAAGGCAGTTGACTTAGTAAACCAAAATTATATCTCTAGAGAATTTATGACACATTCATTAACAGATATTTCAGTAAACAATCTGACAAAAAATGATATTGGTAAAGTAATAATTTTTGATAAATAATTTCCGTATCATGACAAAAACCAGATTAGAAGCTTTTAGTGATGGAATGTTTGCAATAATAATAACGATTCTCATTCTGGAGTTGAAAGTTCCTCATATTGACAATAATTCTATTGAGAGCTTTTTTAATGCACTGGTAAAGCTGTTGCCAAAATTTTTAAGTTTTGCTTTCAGTTTTTTCCTAATAGCTGTTTTTTGGGTCAATCATCATCATATCCTTCATCATGTTAAAGAGGTTAATACAAAATTTTTATGGCTTAATATTTTATTTCTTTTCTTTACATGTTTGTTCCCATTTATAACTGCATTTATTGGTGATTATAATCAAAATCCCTTTGTAGTATCACTCTATCCTTTAAATATGCTTTTTTCTGGATTAGTACTTCGAAAATTATGGAAATTTGCTTTTGTTGAGTCAAAAATTGCTCCTAATATGCTTTCAACTAAACAAATAAAACAAGAGCTTGGTCGTTATAACATTTCCTCTTTGATAAATATTGCTTTAATCGGTGTTTCATTTATTTGGCTTCCTGCTACATTAATTGCTATAATGTTAATGCCACTTTTCTTTGTAATCCCTGATATAATAAAAAACAAATGAATAGTTGATAATTCTTAAAATTGTTTGTAATTACATAACAAAAAATCAATAAATTTACTATCAATAATTAAGCACTACTGCCAACAGCTAAGCGTTCGTCGTGGTTGCAAGAGCCATAGTACCCATATGATAAATTGGATTAGAATTGTATATTTGTGGAAATTGTAATTCGATTTGACAATATGACAAATAAAACTCAGATAGAAGTTGAAAATAAACTTATTTCAATAGTTAAACAGGATGAACAAGACTATATCTGCCTGACAGATATGGTAAGAGATGAAGAAGGTACAGACCATATTCGCAATTGGATGAGAAATCGTAATACAGTCGAATTCATTGGATTATGGGAGACTTTGAATAACCCAAATTTTAAACATGTCGAATTCGACACCTTTAGAAAACAAGCAGGTTTAAACAGTTTCAATTTGACACCGAAAAAGTGGATTGAAGCTACTAATGCAATAGGGTTGATTTCTAAATCCGGAAGATACGGTGGAACATTTGCTCATAAAGATTGAGCATTTGAGTTTGGTTCGTGGATAAGTCCAATGTTTAGACTCCTGTTGATAAAGGAATATCAACGGCTAAAGGAAATCGAGAGTAATCAATATAATCTTGAATGGAATGTTAAACGGATTTTGACTAAAACAAACTATCTTATTCATACTAACGCAGTAAGGGATTGCATTCTACCTGAAAAAAATTACGATAGAGATAAAGAATGGTTGATTTATGCAGAAGAGGCTGATTTGTTGAATGTTGCATTGTTCAATTGCACTGCGAAAGATTGGCGGGAAGCAAACGCAGATAAAGCTAAAAAAGGATTGAATATTCGTGATTTTGCAAGCATTAATGAGCTTGTTGTATTATCAAACCTTGAAAATATTAATTCAATTCTCATTCGAAATCAAATAGATAAGCATGAACGCTATAGACAGTTAAGAGAGATTGTTCAGATTCAATTAAAATCACTTGACGGACAAGATTTTATGAAAGCATTGAAAAAAGTTTCTGACGACATATATATTGAAAACAAAAAGAAATTAGAATAAACAACGAAACGACAACACAAAATATAAAACACTTGGGGTTCAGTTGTTTGCGAGCATTATTTCTCGCATCAACTTTCTGAAGCGGTAGATACAGATGTGCTCCGAAAACCCAACCGTTTCATATTATCGACCGTTATGCAAAATGCACATAATACACTGAACAAAAGACACATCTATAG
>DDTL01000081.1:0-2764 GCA_002344345.1 Saprospiraceae bacterium UBA2365 | reverse complement strand
GAATTCATCATTCTTTACTCAACAATAACTGAAGAGGAACTTGAAAATGCACCAGAACAAGTTAAAGCACTTGTGACAAGTCTCAGAGCCGACTTGACTGAATTCATTGAAACATCAGAAGAAGCGGTTGACTTAGCAACAGAATACATCACTGAAAAAGTGGTGGGTCAAACTTGTTTTACAGATTTTTTACTTATTACCTTGGCGACTATTAATCGTGCTGATTTTTTGGTTAGTTGGAACTTTAAACACATAGTTAACATTGAAAGAATAAGAGGTTACAACTCCATCAACATAAAAAACGGTTACAAANNTTACAAACAATTAGAAATTCGTTCTCCGAGAGAATTTGAAAAATATGAATAAGACTGAAAATACATTTGACGCTGTAAAATATATGCGTCAACAGAGAGAAAAATTAAGTGAGAAGTTATCCAAATTGACTAAAGAAGAAATTTTGGAATACTTCAAGAAACGAAAGCTAAAATCGACCATAAAGCCCTGTGCATAACAGGCGTTTGACCCAATGGCGGGTGAAGTCGTTCATTGAACATTCTACCCAGCATCAACCTTTGTGGTGCATTGACAGTTTTGTGTTCCGAAACCTGCCCGAACGCAAAGTCCGAAACCGTTATGCACCAGCATGAAAACAGATAATTAATGACGTAAATTAATAATGAACACTTTTTTCGTCAATAAGATTTATCTTCGCATTAAAAAAGAATGATTCAGAGAGAAACATATTTAAGCAAGTTAAGACAACTAAAAGACCAAAACCTGATAAAGGTCATCACCGGCATTCGTCGTTCCGGGAAATCAACTCTTCTTGAAGCTTTTAAAAATGAACTTTTGTCAATTGGAATTTCTGCTGAAAATATTATATTCCTCAATTTCGAAGAAAGAGAAAATCTAAATTTTACCAATTGGACAGCGCTATACGATGAAATCATAAAAAATGTAAGAAACGACAAGAAATATTACATTTTCCTGGATGAAGTTCAATTAATCAATGATTTTGAAAAGCTGATAAACAGCCTATTTTCTAAAAAGAACATAGATTTATACATTACAGGTTCAAATGCTTATTTGCTTTCCAGCGAGTTAGCAACACTTTTGACCGGGAGGTATATTGCCATAAATATTCAACCCTATTCGTTTAAAGAATATATTCTGGCAAACAACAATGATAAAAACACTGACCGTTTATTTCGTAAATACCTTAATGACAGTAGTTTTCCTGAAGCTGTGACACTTTCTCAAAACAACCGGGACTTGGTAAACGATTACCTCCAATCTATTTACGATACAGTGATAATTAAAGACATTGCGCAGAGAAATAAACTTAGAAATATTCATAATTTACAACGGATAATTAGCTTCATATTTGATTCTGTTGGTTCTTATGTTTCACCAACAAATATTGCCGCAGAACTTAATAAAAATTCTCAAAAAAGCATTTCGCATAATACAATAATAAAATATCTGGATTTCCTTACTCAATCCTATATTCTGTACGCAGCGCCACGGTATGACATCAAAGGGAAAGAGTTACTTTCGACAAACGAGAAATATTATATTGTTGATTTAGGATTGAGAAACATTACAGCCACAAACAAGTACGATACCGACTTAGGCCACAAACTTGAAAATGTAGTTTATTTCGAACTTTATAGACGTGGAGGGAAAGTATACGTGGGAAAACACAATGACAAAGAGATTGATTTTGTGGTTCAAAAGCCAAATAACGAACGAGAGTATTATCAGGTTGCTTATACTGTTAATGACGAAAAAACATTCGAACGGGAAATTTCGGCATTTAAAAACATCAAAGACAATTATCCAAAATACCTATTGACATTGGATTTTGACAATACAAACATTGATGGAATCCAAAAAATGAACGTAATTGATTGGTTATTAGAATAAAAATAAATAAATGCCAATGCATAACAATCTGTATATGTCATAGCCGGTTTGGTGGGTAAATGTGGGTTCATCAACCGCATCAACTTCATCCTGGCTTGACAGGAAAGTAGCCCACAATCGGCTACGCCACATACAGGTAACTGTTAGGCTGCATGTTAAAAAGTTTCAACAATATGCAAAAGTTACCGGATATTAAATACATAGATCCTGGCTATACATACACTGATCACAAGACAGGAGTTTTAAAAAATCTACAAGAGATTTTAGACCCGGATGTATTGCTCTTTGTTGAGAGTGCTGCAGTAACCAAACGACTTCAGGAATTATATGAAAACCCGATAAAGATTAAGGGAATTGATAGTCTTTTTGAAATTCACAAACACTTATTTCAAGTCATTTAAGCTTGGGCAGGGAAAAAACGAATTGTTGAAATCAGCAAAGACGGAAAACAATTTTTCCCAACTTCCCATTTTGAAAATGCTTTCAGATACATTAACGAGTTGATTACGGAGTTCAAGAAAATTTCTAAAAACGACAAAAAGAGTTTTTCCGAAAAATTGGCGGAAATTTTAGGTAATGTAAACTACTTACACCCATGCAGAGAAGGGAACGGACGAACACAAAGAGAGTTATTAAGACTGTTGGCATTGCAAAAAGGTTAGACTTAAATCTCAACCCACCAGACAGTAAAAGTGTTTACGAAAGATATATGAAAGGGACTATTGAAAGTGACTTAAGGACCTTGACAGAATTGATTTTCGAATTAATTGAAACTGTAAACGAAAAATAAGAACGGTGCATAATAAGTAGGAAAATGAGCGGTCTGTAAGACCCAGCG
>DDTL01000193.1 GCA_002344345.1 Saprospiraceae bacterium UBA2365 | reverse complement strand
GTATAAATGTATTAGTTATATTATTAATATTTATATATCAGAAAATAAGTAGATAGTATATTAAGAATTTAAATTATATGTATATTTGTTCTTCAGTTAGTCTGAATTAATTGCTAAACGTCTGTGAGATAAAACTTTATTTTTCGGGCGATTGTTATTTAGATGTGTCGAAATTCAAATGTTTGATTCATCGGAATGAACGGAAACAGTGTGTTGCACTATCTTTGGTGTGCCTGTATTAGAGTAGAATGAATGTCAATTTGAATTTTTAGGAATAATCGGAACGTATGCTAAAACAGAATTTAAGTCAGAAACTTTTACAAAAACTTTCCCCTCAACAGATCCAGTTGATGAAGCTGATTCAGTTGCCTACGGCATCTTTGGAGCAACGGATCGAGGAAGAACTGGAGTCTAATCCGGCTTTGGAAGAATCGACGGATTACAAGGAGGTTTTTGACCTGAATGAAAGTGATTCAGATGATGACAACGAGTTCGAAAAAGAAGAAGTATTTGAATTGGATGATTACATCAATGAATACATAGAAGAAGACCCGATTTCTTATAAGTTGAATGGTGAATATGGCCAGGAAACTGAAGAGGAATATATGCCTCAGGGATCGAGTATAAGTTTTGGAGAATTCTTGTTGGATCAGGTCGGGTTGCTCGATCTCGACCCTGTTGAGCATATGATCGCTGAGCAACTGATCGGAACTTTGGATAATGACGGCTACCTTCGGAGAGAAGTTGAAGAGTTAATGGACGATATATTGTTTTCACAAAACATTGAAGTGACCAAAGAACAAATTGAAAAGATGATTTTGGTAGTGCAGGATCTGGAACCACCCGGAATTTGTGCCAGGGATCTTCAGGAAAGTCTGGTCATCCAAATGAAAAAAAGAATAGACCAATCCGAACCACCTGTCAATAAAGGCAAGGTGTTGGCGCTGAAAATTTTGTCTAATTATTTTGATGAATTTTCAAAAAAGCATTTTACAAAATTAGAAAAGAATTTATTTATATCTTCCTCTGAATTGAGAGATGCAATGGATGAGATCGTTAAACTCAATCCAAAGCCTTCAAGTGCGTTTATTTCTACAAAACAGCAGCATGTGAAGTACATCGTTCCGGATTATTTCATAGCAAACAGGGACGGAGAACTTGAATTGATATTGAATAATAAAAATGCTCCTGATTTACATATCAACGATAATTATTTAAACATCCTGAAGCGTTACAAGGAGCATAGAAGTTCTTCGAGGGAAGAGAAAAAAGCTGTACTTTTTGTCAAGCAAAAAATTGATTCGGCTAAATGGTTCATCGATGCCATCCTCCAGCGTCAGCATACTTTGTATAAAACGATGTATGCCATTATGCAATACCAGTACAAATATTTTTTGACCGGTGATGAGCGAAGCATTAAACCGATGATCCTCAAAGACATTTCTGATATGACAGGTTTGGATATTTCTACGGTATCGAGAGTCGCAAGCACCAAATTTGTTCAGACAGAGTTCGGCACCAAAAGACTTAAAGATTTCTTTTCCGAATCTATTCAAAAAGAGGATGGGGAAGAAGTATCAACACTGGAAGTTAAAAATATACTCAAAGAGATCATCGAGGCAGAGAACAAACGAAAACCTCATTCTGACGAGAAGTTAAAAGATATGCTCGCAGATGCCGGTTATAATATTGCAAGAAGAACGGTTGCCAAATACAGGGAACAGTTGAATATCCCGGTTGCACGGCTGCGAAAAGAAATCTGATGAAACAGTTGATTTCCAGATGGTATGATGCACTTAATTTTCTTTCCAAATTAAATTTCAAAAGGCTTTGGAATCTGACATGTTTGATTGGTTCATACCAGTTGTCAAGGATTTTCAATAGACAATGGCATGTCGGTAAGCCATTTACCATGTCATTTGAGCCTACCACTGCCTGCAATCTGGCTTGCCCTGAATGTCCGAGCGGTTTAAAAATTTTTACGCGGCCAACAGGTAAAATGGACCTTCAGTTTTTTAAAGAAACACTGGACCAGGTTTCTGATACCCTGATGTACGGCATTTTCTATTTTCAGGGTGAACCCTACCTGCATCCTGATTTTACTGAAATGATACGATATGCTTCAAAAAAGAAAATATATTCCATCACTTCTACAAACGCCCATTTTCTCACGGATGAACGGGCGAAAAAAACCATAGAATCAGGTCTGGACAGGCTGATCATCTCTCTTGACGGCACAACACAGGAAGTATACGAGTCATACAGGAGAAACGGACACATCGACAAAGTCCTGGAAGGCGCTAGAAGGATCGTAGCATGGAAAAAAAAGCTGAAAAGTAATAAACCTTATGTTTTGTTTCAGTTTCTGGTGGTCAGACCGAATGAACATCAGATCGATGTTGTGAAAACATTGGCAAAAGAAATTGGAGTCGATGGCGTACTATTTAAATCCGCCCAGCTCTATGACTATAAAAACGGCCATCCGCTGATGCCAATCAATCAAAAATACTCCAGATATGTGCCTCAGAAAGATGGAACGTACGTTATCAAAAACATACTTGACAACTACTGCTGGAAGATGTGGCACTCCAATGTCATTACCTGGGATGGACAAGTCATCCCTTGTTGTTTTGACAAAGATGCAAAATACCCGATGGGCGATCTGAAGGAAGAAAAATTCGACCTGATCTGGAAGGGAAAACCCTATGAAGATTTTCGCCAGGCCCTTTCAAAGCACAGAAAAAATATAGATATCTGCAAGAATTGTACGGAAGGAACGAGGGTGTGGTTGTGATATAAACTATTCTTCCGTTTCGATTCCCTTTACTGTCATCAGGAGAAAATCCAGACTTTTTCCGTAATCCAGATGATGATATTCAAGTCCAAGTTTCCTGATATTCTGATAATAGTCAATGATATTTTTATAATAATTCTTTTCCAGCTGTATAGCAACTGCTTTTCGACCAATTTTCTGCATTAAAAACCACTTTTCGAGCAATCTTGCAGTCCGTCCGTTGCCGTCCTGAAAAGGATGAATTTTTACGAACACAAGATGAATCAAGGCAGCAAAATAAAAAATCTCATAAGCGTCAGATTCTTTGTTTAATAGTAGGTCTATATCGTCAAAAAGCTTCTCAATTTCTGTCTTTACTATATTTGGTTCCGCAGCAACATATTCAATCTTATCATCGTTGTTGATCACAAACATTGGGTTTGTCCGGATGGATCCTTGCTGACTGGCTGGCAGAATATTAGCAGTTATAATTGAATGTGGTTTGCGGACGTTCGTCAGGTTTATTTCATTTTCATCAATGAAGTCATAAGCTGCATTCAAATCATCTGTTTTCCGGGTGTAGTCAGGCTTGAATTGAACACCCATGAATTTATGTTTGAAAAAACTGTCAAACTCAATGTCTTCCCCTTCGATCCGTGATGAATAAACTGATGACACAGATTTATAAAATTGGAAATAGTCAACGGGCATATCATACTTCTTCATCTTATCCAATTTTTCAAGCGGTGATTCGTTCAGCGCTTTTCTGTATTGGTCAAGCAGTTCAGAGCTTAGTATTTTAAATCCCATTCGCCGTTGTTTTTCCCAAAGATAGTTTTTTTGATGTACTTTGAGTCAATTTAATCCATGTTTAATGTCACGATTAACACACTGTCATTTAATGTATTACCCTCAACAATAATAAAAAGGATTAGTATCGGTAAGTTAAAAAACTCTGACTGCACGAACTGCCATGGTTCTGGATTTTTGCATAACGTTAATTGCGGGAGTATTAATAGAAAGAGACAGGAATTTTGCAGTGATAATACTATCCTCTGTCGAAGACCATAATGGTATTTCGGGAGGTATGGTAAAAGGATTATTATCATTGATCAGTGCAAAATGGATATTCATTAAATAGGGGAGGAATGATTTCAATTCGTGGATTGCAGGTAAATACCAATCAGAAAATACACCTGTGCCATAATCTTCATTCACATAGTCAATACAGAGTTGAGCTGCACTATACATATGTCCGGGTTGAGCTATGATTGCCACTGAATTTGCTCTTCCATCGTACCACCATCTCGCCTGGCCTCCGACTTCCATAAGATTATTATTACTCCATTCCTGCGATGTACTCAGGTCAATAGCGCTCAGGATCAATCCATGGTTTCCGGATTTGTTGACCCAGGCGACTACTCCGCCACCGTACATATCCCCAACTTTGATGCTTCCAACAGTTTTGGTGCCCGCATTACCGGTTACTTCTCCACTGGATACGGTTAACGCCTGCTGGGCACTGATCCCGGAAATGCATAACATCGTTATAAATAATGTATTACGGATTGAAAATAAATAAATGTACATGGTTATGTAATTGAAATAGTTATAACAAAATCTGCTTAATGAAGACTTCATAGGAAATCCAATCATGGTTGTTTTAAGATATTGCAATATTTTAGTTGTGACGGTTTGGTATGGGATATACATCTGATCATTGTCTTGTTGTCTGTATATCATACAATTATAATTTAATTATTTTTATATTAGAGTTAAAAAGCCCTGACAGCGCGAACTCCCATTTTTCTATACTTGTTGACTTCATAATCATTGCCATCATCAAGATTAAGAGAAAACAGCCTTGCAGTGAATGTAATGCCTTCGGTTGAAGACCAAATGGGTACCTTTGGAGGAGTCGTCGCCGGATTATTGTCATTGATGAGGGCAAAATGAATATCCATATAATTAGGTAGAAATGATTTCAATTCCTGGATGGCGGGTAAATACCAGTCTGAAAATACGCCTGTGCCGTAATCTTCATTAACATAATCCAGGCAGAGTTTTGCAGCGCTGTCAAGATGACCCGGTTGAGTTATAATAGCCTCAGAATTCGCTTTTCCATCGAACTTCCATCTGGAAGGATCGTTAATATCCCGTTCGACATTACTCCATACCTGCTCAGTGCTCAATTCAATAGCGCTCAGGATCAATCCATGCATCCCGGATTCATCTACCCATGCTACCACTCCGCCACCGTACATATCGCCGACGTGTATGCTTATCGTATTGTCAGAAACCATAAATTCATCAGCCTTAATGCCGGATTCAGTTAATACCTGTTGGGAACGAATCCCGGGAAAGCAAAATATAATAATAATAAAAGCACTTAATAATTTTTGTAAATTATTATTCATGATATTAGTATTTGACATTTAGAGTTCAGCCCGATACATAACACTCGCTGATAGATCTGTTTCTTATTTAAGTATAAAACCTTTATGAACTTTTTTTTAGCAGTTTGGAAGTTTATCAAGATTGAGATTCTAAAATTAAGAGATATTTGTATTTTTCTGCATTATATTCATAAATTCTTAACAATTCTTTATTTTCCCGTTATTCAAGTCTATTAAACAGATTATTGTTTCTAATTTTGCATGAAAAGTAGATTAGTAACAGTTTTATTTTTACTTAAGCTTTCAACTTTTTGCATAACTAACAATACAGATGAAACACACCACCGATATTTTAGTCATCGGCTCCGGGATAGGAGGTTTGACATTCGCAATAAAAATGGCCACTGCAAGACCTGATCTTAAGATCACCGTTTTGACCAAAGCCTCTGAAACAGAAAGCAATACAAAATACGCTCAGGGTGGCATCGCAGCTGTCTGGGATGAAAATAATGATAATTTTACCAAGCACGAAGATGATACTATGGATGCCGGCGCTGGGCTGAATGATCCTGAAATCGTCAAAATGGTGGTCAAGGAGGGCCCGCAAAGGGTCAAAGAGATCATCGATTGGGGCGCCAGATTCGATAAAGATAAAGACAATGAGTACCAGCTTGGCAGGGAAGGCGGACATTCATCCAACCGGGTGTTACACTTCAAAGACCTGACCGGATGGGAAATTCAACGGGCATTGGCTGAAAAATGCAACGATTTGCCAAATATCAGGATCCTTGAACATTATTTTGTGCTTGATTTGATCACACAGCATCATTTGGGTAGGATAGTCACCCGCGTTACGCCCGATATTACCTGTTACGGCGCGTATGCTTTGAACAAAAAAAGCAAGGAAATAGAAACCTACCTGGCTAAAATCACTTTTCTGGCAACAGGTGGAGCAGGGCAGGTCTATAAAAGCACGACCAATCCCGTGATCGCGACAGGTGACGGAATTGCAATGGTTTACCGGGCAAAAGGCAGGATCGCCAACATGGAATTTGTGCAATTTCACCCGACGGCTTTATTCGACGCAAGAAGGCGGAATTCTCCTGACTTTTTGGTTTCTGAAGCGGTCAGAGGACACGGTGGCATACTCAAAACAAGAGATGGGGAGCAATTTATGGACAAGTATGACAAAAGAAAATCTCTTGCTCCCAGAGACATCGTTGCCAGAGCGATAGACCATGAAATGAAAGTCCGGGGTGAAGAATCTATGTTTCTGGATGTGAGGCATTTTGAACCGGGCGATTTTGCCACAAGTTTTCCAACCATTAATGAAGCCTGCCTGGAAGCAGGCATTGATCCGTTGACCCAGATGATCCCGGTGGTGCCTGCTGCTCACTATATTTGCGGAGGTGTTGTGATAGATCACAAAGGTGCAACATCGATCAGAAATCTGTATGCTGCCGGAGAAGTTACATATAGTGGTCTTCATGGAGCCAACCGACTGGCTTCCAATTCATTATTGGAAGCATTGGTTTTTGCTGACAATGCGAGTGAAGCAGTTGGAAGCATGATTGATCAGGTGAAACCAGAGACTGGAATTCCTTTATGGAATGCCAAAGGTACCACCGAACCGGATGAAATGATCCTCATTACTCAAAGTACCAAAGAACTGAAAGAGATCATGAGTAGTTATGTAGGGATCGTGCGAACCAACATCCGTCTGAAACGGGCAATTGACAGGATCAATCTTTTAAATTTAGAAACGGAAGAACTGTATAAATCGACCATAGTTTCACCGCAATTGTTTGAGTTGCGGAATCTGATAAAAATTGGCTATCTGATCACTTCCAGTGCACAAATGCGCAGAGAAAGCATCGGGTTGCATTTTAATACGGACTATCCTGATAAACTCGGATTCAGAGAGATAACCTATAAATGACCTGGTCAGGTGAACAGTTGAATTGTAATATATGGATAAACCGGATAAAAATTTCACTTCACAACGAGAGCAGCAATTGGCTAAAATCCGGCATTTTTGTGCCTACAGAGACAGATGTCATGCTGAGGTAAGGTCCAAATTGTTGGAAATGAAGGTTTATGGGGATGAACTGGAAGAAATGATGGCGGAACTGATCACGGATGGATTTTTAAATGAAGAACGATATGCGAGGTCTTACGTCAGGGGCAAATTCAGGATCAATGGTTGGGGAAGAAATAAAATAATTCCGGCTTTGAAGTTAAAAAAAATTCATTCATCACTCATCAAACAAGCTTTGAATGAGATTGATGAAGATGAATACCTGGAACACATCAAGCAAGTTATTGACAAAAAATATGCTTCAATGACAGACGGATCGGGATACGAAAAAAGGCAAAAACTTATCCGTTTTGCAATGCTAAAGGGTTTTGAATTGGATATTATCGAACAGTTGATCGATGAAATAAGTGATTAAACCTCACAGGCATCACCCATACAGTTAGGTCTTTCTTTTGGCTCAGGAATGATTTTGGTTTTCAATAATAACTTATAGATCCAGCATCCCACACAGATCCCAAATGCCATTTCAAGATATATCAATAACAGGCATATAATGCAAAGCATGCATACCGGCTGAAAATATTGAACGTCATTAAGCAGGTAAAAACTAAGAATAAAAATCGTCAGGGATAAAGCTATTCCCATAGACCAGGCAAATCTTTTCTGCACAGCACCGATATACAATGGAGATTGTTTTCTGACTAAAAATGAACCTATGATCATGCTTGGAGTGAATTTCGGATTGACCAATACGCCAATCAGGAAATTCAAAAGCAGAAACCCTGAAATATATGGTATCACAATATAATTGTCCAACATAAATCCGTTGATAGAGCCAAACAATCCTATGAGAAAAAGAATGCCAGCACTGGCTCGTATCTGTCTCTCGTCCAATACTTTGTATTTAATATCGCCTTTGTATTCTCCAAAAGTAAATATACTCATTTGTTAATTCTTTATTGGTAATTTAACGGTTGTGATAAAATTAAATTGCATTGTTCATATTAGGCAAATATTAATTTTTGATTGTAAAATAATAAGTTGATATTGGACTTCATGCTGCTTTAAAATAATGGATAACATAAAATTCCTAATCCAAATTAATCATTTCCAAACGATTTCCCTTACATTAATATCAAAAAAGCAGTTGTAAAAAACTTACAACTGCTTCATTCTGTGGGCCCACCAGGATTTGAACCTGGGACCACCTGATTATGAGTCAGGTGCTCTAACCAACTGAGCTATAGGCCCGACGCCCTAAAGGCGAGGCAAATGTACGAAAAATTTTATTTTTTCAAACATATTTTAATAAAATTCCTTATGTAAATTTGGCCCGGATTTTTTGACTTTTGTTTATGGATACGATCTTTGGATTCCTTTTGAACGCATGTTAATCGGGTCTCTTTTCGATTATTAACTTAACTTTGTCTTGTTTTGGAATGCAGTTGTCTGATTTTTTAGCACCACAAAACATTGATGTTTAAATTTGTAAGAAAAAATGCAGGAACGCAAGTATTATTTTCAGGATTCAGGTAGTCTGAACAAAGCCTGGATCGGTTTATTGTTCATGGGGATTTTAATCTTCCTCATATTTTTATTGCTCAAAAGTCTTTATAAAATACTTTGGATTGCAAGTCCGGTGCTGATCATAGCCACCCTCATCATAGATCGCCAGGTGATTTTCAGGTATTTAAGAATGGTAAAAAGGTTGATCAGCCGCAATTTTTTAACAGGTCTGATACTTGTTATACTCAGTATTTTAGTATTTCCCTTTTTATCTGTGGGCATGCTGGCCAATGCAATTCTGAACAGGAAAATCAGGTCGAAAGCCAAAGAATTTGGTCAGGTAAGTCCTCATGAAGAATTTTCCGCATATGAAGAAATGGATATTGATTTACCCAAAGTAAAGGAAACAGAGAAAGAATATGATATACTATTCAGGGATCAAAATGGAGCGAAATAATGATTCCAGCCGAATCGGGATTGATTCTTTATAGTTTATAAGGTGTTGATATGCAAAGTATGATACCTTATTGGTCTTTGTTTTCATTATTCATTACGCTGATTTATGGTGGCCTCATACTTTTATACCGATACTTTTGGCTGAAGATACCAAATTTAGACCATGGGAGCAAAAGTGAATCGGGAACATTCGTTTCAGTTGTAATTGTTGGCAGGAATGAGGCTAAGAACATGCCGACATGTCTCAATAGCATTATTGGCAATAGTTATCCGGCACACCTTTTTGAGATCATTTACGTTGATGACCATTCTGAAGATGAAAGTGTCGCTATTCTTCAAAAATTAGGAATGCCTGGCCTGAAACTGATCGAGCTTAAGCATTTCATCCGTTCCGAATTCAGTCAATCGTTTAAAAAAATGGGGATTGAAGCGGCTTTGCAGCAAGCAAAGGGTGAACTCATACTCCAAACCGACGCTGATTGCAAGGTAGCAAATCACTGGATACAGGATCACGTTCTGATGTTTGATCATAATAAAGCAGTTTTTACTGCCGGCCCGGTATTTATTGATGGATCCGGTAATTGGCTGACATCTTTTCAGAAAGTCGACTTTTTAGTAAACATGGGACTGACAGGTGCGGGCATGTACTCAGGGTGGCATTATATGGGAAATGGTGCCAATATGAGCTATTCGAAAAATGCATATCTCAAAGCGGATTTGGAAGGAACAAAAATGGTGGCATCCGGAGATGATATGTTTTTGGTGCAGGCTTTGGCTAAAGCAAATGCTAAAAATATTCATTTTTTGAAATCCTGTGATTCTTATGTATTGACCAAACCGGAAAAGACCTTTAAAGAGTTTTTCTGGCAGAGGATTCGTTGGGCTTCCAAAACCCCCAAATACAAAAATCCTTCTTTGCTGTTCACGGCAGCTTTCGTTTTTTTGGTCAACCTAATGCTTGTGTTTAATTTCTTTTTTGCAATCTGGCATGTAGCTTTTTTGTATTTGGTTTCAATGGTTTTGTTCATCAAACTGACTGTGGATTATAGCTTTATAAAAAGTATCAGCAATTTTTACAGGCAAAAGATCGGGCCAGGCCAATTCCTTTTTTCCAGCTTGCTTTACCCTTTTTATTTCTTGCTGATAGGCATGTTGTCGTTAACGTTCAGGAAATATCAATGGAAAGAAAGAAAGATCGGTTGACCAGTTCTCTCATTTTTCACAACCAAAACAGCGTTTAGTCCTAATTTACCTATAGAAAGAGTCAGAATATTATTTCTTTTATGGCTCTATGTTGAATCGCGTGGGTATAACTTATCAATTAATTGTAGCCACATAAATAACCAAGATCTTATCTTGATTTTTTTAGGAATGTAAGATTTTTCAACGAAGCATTGCTTGGAAAGTTTCATTACCAGCGATAGTGAACGAAGGGCTGGAATTGCGTTAACCGGACGAGCCACTACTGAACTTAAGATTGGATTCCTTTCATTGGTACCAGCAAGATACCAAAATAAAACTACCTCAACCGGTTAAAAAAGCATGCAAGCCCGGGAGTGAGCGGTGCCTTGGCAATCGCCTTAATGAAACTTGATTTTTTGGTCCTTTTTTATCAAGAAAAAAGGACGAAATCCAAAAAATATTATGCCTGAACACTTCAATTTTATATCCGAAAATCCAAAGTCAAATATTTAAGTTGTTTTTTTTACCCATACTGAACGACATAGCGCCTCTTTTTTTTTAATAATAAATATAATAATCTGTTGATTAATTATTGATTATTTTTATTTCCAAAAAATTTAAGGGGACGCATTTTATTTTTTGTTTTGGAAGAAAAACAATTTTGAACAAGACCTGTGACAAATTGTTTACTAATCAAAATAAACATCATGATCTTCAGAATTATCTTTCTTTTAGCCGGATTGGGAATTGCCTATTTATTATTTACATCCAATTCAGGCGGACCTCAGAGTCCTTTGACCGGCGCTCCGGGAGAAACCGGCACTTCATGTAATATGTGTCACGGTACCGGAAATTACGTCACTACAGTAGATATCGACCTGATGACCCAGGATTCATTGATCGTAAGTACCTATCAGCCTAGCCAAACCTATATCGTCAGGCTTAGGGTCAGCGGAACCAATACCCCTAAAGGATATGGTTTCCAGCTGGTTTGTCTTGATGAGTTGACGAATTCCAATATGGGTGTCTGGTCAAAGCTACCTTCCAATATCAGGGAGATCAATATGTTGTCCAGAAAATACCTGGTTCACTCAAGCCCATCTACATCAGGACTTTACTATTTTCACTGGAATTCACCGGCATCCGACAAAGGCAATATCAAGTTTTACATTGCCGGTCTTTCAGCCAATTTGAATGGTACCACCACAGGTGATAAACATGGAACCCTGGTTAAAACGTTACCATTTAACAATACAACTTCGACCGATGATACCGGAGATCAAATAGCTAAGGTCATTGTTTTCCCAAACCCGGCTCATAACTTCATTCAAACAAATGCTGAAAATGTAGAAAGGATCATGGTTTTTGACCTGGCAGGAAAACTTCAGCTTGAAGTTAAAGAGTATGTAAAAGGCGAGAAAATTGATGTTTCACAATTGGGAAAAGGTCTTTACAAAGTGATGATCAGCGATTCATCCGGTGAGAAAATTACCAGCCAGTTGATTTACAAAGGGTAATCGATGGTTTAATAAAATTTTGGAAAGGCTGGAATTTTCTTCTTATTTTTTGTGGTGTGCTGACCATCCTGAATTTGTATTGAAAATTTACAAAACTTCCAGGCACAGTTGATTGGATTTGCATAGTTTTTGTATTTTCGGATTCTAAAACTTTAATAATGATGATCACTGGATTCTTTTTATTCACCATAGATTGGGGAATTGTGCTCACTGTCGTTTTGGGAGCGATCAGCGGTTATGTAGCCAGTCGCATTTTGGGAGGAGATGGGTATGGATTTTTCGGAAATATCTCCATTGGCATATTGGGAGGTCTATTAGGAACCTGGTTGGTTGAGAAAGCAAATATTCCGATACCTGGAGGATTGTTGGGGCGTTTTATCAGTGCTGTTGGTGGTGCAATCATACTTATTTTTCTTCTGGAGATCATTCGGTTCATTCAAAGAGTAAATAAAAAACCGGTTCAAAAACGCAGGACAAGGAAGTAGATGAAGATGGGATAATTAATTTTTGAGTATACTCCGAAAAGTCTTTGCCCCCTAAATCCCTACTGACGTTTTCAGTCAGCATAAGCACTGACATATACAGTCAGTACACGCCTAAAAGAGGACTTTTAATTTGTTGATATTCAATCGTTTCCCTTTAGTCTTGTGCTCATCTTTGACGTCAGTAGGTCGGGGCAAAAAACGAATGAAAATCAACAAATTGGACTTTTCGGAACTGACTCATTTCTTAAATATTTCCTTCCATTTTTGTTGATCATCCGGAGTTCATCGACAAGCCAGAACCAGTAAAGAAATTGATTAAGAACCCCGAGCCGCTACATAACGGGGTGAACAAGGAACACCGATTTACGATTTCAGATCAAGTGTTTTAGTACAAAAATCATAAATCGTTCATCCTTTTTTACCCTAGGAGCCTGCTCGTATGGGCTTGTCCGTAGGAGCCTGTCCGTAGGAGCCTGCCCGTAGGAGCCTGTCCGTAGGAGCCTGCCCGTATGGGCCTGTCCGTAGGAGCCTGTCCGTATAGGCCTGCCCGTATGGGCTTGCCCGTATGAGCCTGTCCGTAGGAGCCTGCCCTTAGGGATTCGATATTCTAAACAATTTTTTTAGTATGATGACCTGGATATGTCAAATTGCACAAAGAAAACATCAACTTGAACTGTAAGACAACTTCCTATTTCGTCAGCAACACCGCCTTATTATACTCAAAATTCATCCTCGCTATATTCAAAACTGAGATCTCCTGTGGACATTCCATTTCACAGGCTTCCGTATTGGTGCAACTTCCAAATCCTTCGAGATCCATAGCTTCCACCATGCGGATGACCCTTGTTTCTCGCTCTTCCTGACCCTGAGGTAAAGTTACCAGATGTGTTATCTTGGCACTCGTAAACAAGGCGGCACTTGAGTTTTTACAGGTGGCAATGCAGGTACCGCAACCAATGCAGGCTGCAGATTTGAAAGCGTCTTCAGCCCTCAATTTACCGATAGGCAAAACATTCGCGTCAGGGGCTGAACCTGTATGTACAGAAACGAATCCGCCCGCCTGCACGATCCTGTCCATACTACTCCGGTCGACTTTCAGGTCTTTTAACACCTTGAATGCCCTTGCCCTGAAAGGCTCTACAACAATTGAATCACCGTCCTTAAAGTGCCTCATGTGCAACTGACAGGTAGTCGAAGCGGTAAAGTGACCGTTTGCCCTGCCATTGATGGTCAATCCACACTGCCCGCAGATTCCTTCCCGGCAATCAGAGTCAAATTCTACCGGAATTTTATCTTCAGAAAGCAATTTTTCATTCAAAACATCCAGCATTTCCAAAAAGGACATGTCCGGATTTAAATTGGAGAGATCGTATGATTCAAAATGCCCTTGATCGGTTGCATTTTTTTGCCTCCATACTTTCAATTTGATATTCATCTCCTATATTTTTATTTTATTTCCAAATATTATTTTGTCTCTATTTTATTTATAACTTCTGACGCTTGGTTTGACTGTCTCAAAAACCAGATCCTCTTTGTGGAGTTTTGGTTCAGTACCGATTCCATCAAATTCCCAGGCTGAAACATACATAAAATCTTTGTCATTTCTTAATGCTTCACCGTCTTCTGTCTGAAACTCTATCCTGAAATGAGCGCCACAGGACTCATCTCTGTCATGTGCATCGTAAGCCATCAATTCTGCCAGCTCCAGATAATCAGCAACTCTTCCGGCTTTTTCGATTTCACTGTTGACTTCCTCATTGGTTCCAGTCACTTTCAGATTTTTCCAGAAATCATCACGGAGTTCTCTGATCAGCTCAATTCCCTTTGCGGTACCTTCTTTACTTCTGTCAAGCCCTACATAATCAAATAAAATTTTGCCGAGTCTCTTATGGTATGCTTCCGCGCTGGTGGTTCCGTTGATGGACAAAAACTGATCGATCCTGTTAACAACGGAGTCCTCAGCTTCTTTAAATGCAGGATGATCAGTTGAGATTTTTCCTGTTTTGATGTGATCAGCCAGATAATTTCCGATGGTCACAGGAAGGATAAAATACCCGTCTACGCTAGCTTGCAGCAATGAATTAGCGCCCAACCGGTTGGCTCCGTGATCTGAAAAATTGGCTTCACCTACAGCAAAAAGCCCCGGAATGGTAGTTTGCAATTCATAATCAACCCACAATCCGCCCATGGTAAAGTGAGCAGCCGGAGAGATCATCATCGGCTCATTGTACGGATTGGCACCTGTGATCTTTTCGTACATCCTGAACAGGTTGCCATATCGGTTGGCAATTTCTTTTTTACCATATTTTTTGATCGCATCCCTGAAATCCAGATAAACTGCATTTTTATTTCCACCAACACCTTTGCCTGCGTCGATCTGTTCTTTTGCTGACCGGCTTGAGATGTCCCTTGGTGCCAGGTTGCCAAAAGAAGGATATTTTCGTTCCAGATAATAATCCCGATCTTCTTCAGGTATATCATTGGCTCGCCGGGTATCAGTACCTGATTTGGGCACCCAGACCCTTCCGTCATTTCTCAGAGCTTCAGACATCAAAGTGAGCTTTGACTGATAATCACCTGATTGAGGAAGACAGGTTGGGTGGAATTGTATCCAGCTAACACCAGCCATCATTGCCCCTTTTTTATAAGCTTTCCATTGTGCTGAAGCGTTTGAACCAATAGCAAGGGTGCTAAGATAATAAATTTTTCCATAACCTCCTGAAGCCAGTACCACTGCATGGGCACTGTGTCTTTCTATCTCTCCCGTGATAAGATTTCGGGCGATGATACCTCTTGCATGACCGTCAATAATAACCAATTCCAACATTTCATGCCGGTTATAAGCTTTGACATTACCAAGTCCGATCTGACGCATCAGAGCACTGTATGCTCCCAAAAGCATTTGCTGCCCGGTTTGCCCCTGAGCATAAAATGTCCTTTTAACCTGCACACCACCAAAAGAACGGTTTGCAAGCACACCACCATATTCTCTGGCAAACGGAACTCCCTGAGCAACAGCCTGATCGATCACCTTGGCAGATAATTCAGCCAGTCTGTAAGTATTTGCTTCCCTGGATCGGAAGTCACCTCCTTTGATGGTATCATAAAAATGTCTGAAAACATTATCACCGTCATTCTGATAGTTTTTGGATGCATTGATACCGCCTTGCGCTGCTACAGAATGCGCTCTTCTGGCTGAATCCTGAAAATAGAATATCTTTACGTTGTAACCCAGTTCTCCCAATGAAGCTGCTGCAGGAGCTCCGGACAAACCTGAACCAATCACGATTATGTCCAACTTCTTTTTATTGGCAGGGTTTACAATTTTGCAGGTATGCTGATAATTGCTCCATTTGTCCTTCAAGGGACCTGCAGGTATTTTTGAATTCAACATAATTATAGATTTTTAATATATATAATGACGGGAATAATCGCATAGGCCAATGGAATCAATATCGCAAATGCGATACCAATGTACTTCATAATGTTTACCCATGTTTTGTGGTATAAGCCCAAAGTCCTGAATCCCGATGCTACACCGTGAGCCAGATGAAACCCGAGACCGATGAAACCCAACAGGTAAATGATGACATACCAGATATTTTTGAAGGATGCAATGACGATGGTATAAAGATCTTTTTGACCCTGTTCGTCCAAAGGCAGTTCACCGAATTTGTAAATATACCAGTAGTCTTTGAGGTGGATCACTAAAAAAATGAGGATCACTACACCCAAAACACCCATGTTTCTGCTGTGCCAGTAACTGACTTTACCCCTTGTGTCTACTTTCAGGTTTCGACCATCAGCCTGCCTGTTTTTGATTGTGATGTATAAAGCATCCAGGATGTGGAGAAGTAAACTCACATAGAGTATTTTAGCCACAATTTCGATTAAAATATTGTGAGACAGGGTAGTGGAATACCAATTATATTGTTCTCTTGCAATTTCAGGATCAAGAAGCAGCTGAAAATTCCCCAGCAAATGGATGATCAGGAAAAATGCCAGAAACAATCCTGTCAGAGACATCAGGATCTTCCTGAATAATGTGGATTGAATAACCTTTAAAAATGCCATATCAAGGCTTAATTTATAGTGAAAAAATCCGCTTCCCGTTTGGAAAACAATTTCGATTCAAAAACACAAAAATAAGGAGCTTTAACTATGTTTTTGATTGATTTCAATCTTTTAGCTTAATTTAAAATGGTAATAAATAGTGATACGCTTTTGGTAAATTTTATGTTTTTTAAAGATTTTTTGCTAAATCGGATCGTACAATGCTAATTTAATTTTGAAACTTGAGTCTACTCCAAAAAGTCTTTGCGCCCTAAATCCCCACTGACGTTTACAGTCAGCACAGGCACTGACGTTTACAGTCAGCACAGGCCTAAATGTGGACTTTTAATTTGTTGATTTTCAATAGTTTTCATTTAGTCTTGTGCTGATCAATGACATCAGTAGACTGGGGCAAAAAAACGAATGAAAATCAACAAATTGGACTTTTAGGAGCAGACTCAACGTTCTCTTGATGAATTATTTTAAAATATGGTTATTTTAAGGAAAAGTGCGGTACTAAATAAATTAGCCCTTTAAACTTTTTTATATTTGTACACATTACTTTTTTTGCCAATGGTAAATGGAATCTATCGGGAAAATATAGGATGATTTTTTAAATCTTAATTGATGAACATTCAGGCTATTTTCGCCAACCAATCTTGAATAGTTTTCATCAAAAATCCATCTGGCAGAAAGGAAAATTGAAACAATACATATGAAATATTTTGTTCAATTCATACTGCTTCTGAATGTATATTTTTCGCCAGTTTTTGGCCAACAGTCATTCAGAATGGTGTTTGAACCTGATATCAGTGAAACCGTCACCGGTGTTCAAATTCCCGGCCAATGTACGGATAGTCTCGATGCGATCATTCAAACGAATAAATTGATCAGTCAACTTCATTCGCGGGGTTATCTGGCTGCTTTTCCCGTCAATTATCAACAGAAGGATAGTTTTTTTTTAGTAAATATTGATAAAGGTCAGCAATTTACCTGGATCAATCTGGAAAATGGAAATGTGCCCGAAGTGATCTTGGCTGAAATTGGGCTTAATCTAACGCTGATGACAAAAAAACCGGTTCATGGAGAAGGCATTTCTGTGCTTATGCAACAAATACTTGAACGGTATGCTGATCTTGGATTTCCATTTGCTCAAATCAAACTGGACAGTCTTGAAATCCATGGAAAAGATGTTTCAGCCCGCCTCTACCTCACCCAAAACAAGAAAATTGTTTTTGACAGCCTGGAAATAGTTTCCAAAACCAATGTGTCGATTGGTTATCTGGAAAAACTTTTGGGAATCCGTCCCGCACAAGTTTTCAATGCATCTAAAGTCAAAGCTATTTCGCAAAAAATTAACCAATTACCTTTTTTGTCCACAAAATCAGCTCCTCAGGTCCTTTTTTCGGGCAATAAAGCAAAGGTCAGGCTTAATCTGGAAGACAAAAAGAACAGCCGTTTTGATGTGTTGATCGGGATTCAACAGGATGAGAAAAAGCCTGGAGGAGTTCGCATTGCCGGGGAAATCGCCGCTGAAATGCAAAACAGACTCGGACAGGGTGAATATTTTGGTTTACAATATAAAAACAGGGCTGCCAATGTACAGGAATTGCACATAAGCATGCAGTATCCATTTTTATTCGACCTGCCTTTTGGTATAAATGCAGGTTTTAAACTGTTTCAGAACGGAGATTCTTTCAGGAATCTGGATTTCAACACAGGTTTGTCCTATCAGCTTGGCGATTATTCCAGTCTGGGTATTTTTTGGCAATCTTCCGGTTCACGGCTTATCTCAATTGATACAGCCAGCCTTTTAACGAACAGAAAGTTGCCTGATCAGTTGGATGTTTCGGTGAATGGATTGGGATTAAACTACCTTTTCGAAAAACTGGACTATCGCTTCAACCCGAGAAAAGGCTGGAAAATCAGCGCAGAAAGTGTGGCAGGCATAAAAAATGTCATTCCCAATATTGAGATCCAAAGTTTAAAAAATGATCTGGTTGATTTTAAGCACAGTTTTGATACCATTCGGGGTGGAACACAATTCAGTTTGTCCTGTCAATTGAGTTACTTTCAGCCTCTTGGCAAGTTGATGACACTAATGATCAGCAATGCTTCCGGTTGGAAATTTGCTCAGAATGGTTTGTTTCGCAACGAAGCATTCCGGATTGGCGGAAATAAATTATTAAGGGGTTTTGATGAAGAAAGTATTTTTGTCAATGCATACTCAGTCATGACGCTCGAACCAAGGCTCATTATCGGAAAAAATTCCTGGTTTTTTGTATTTGGTGAAGTGGCAGCCTTGAACCTGAAAACCAACATCGCAACCAAGATAGATTTTCCCTATAGTTTAGGCACTGGATTGAGTTTTGATACCAAAGCTGGAGTGCTGTTGGTATCAGCGGCTGTAGGCGGCATTCAGGGTGCCGGTTTGGATTTTAACGCGACAAGGGTGCATATCGGCTATGTGAATTTATTTTAGTATGAATAAAATTAAGCCGATATTTTCCTCTCCATGCAACCTGAAAATTCAGTTCAAAAAGTATGAATTAACGGGTGTAATTAGAATGATTTAAGCAAATTCATTAAAACGTATTAAATCAGGATAAGGATATCACAAGGCAAAATTATGGGAATTTATAATGTTGATAATAAATACTTTGCAATATTTATCATAATAAATTCAGTTTTGAGTGTTGCCTGCAAAATATATTGTAAAACTATTTTTAGAATAAATTTCCCTGACCATGAAAAAACTCGAAATCGCCTGCTCCAACATCCAGTCCTGCCTCAACGCTTGGAAGGGTGGGGCAGACCGGATAGAACTGTTTGAAAATCTTCCGGAAGGCGGATGTACACCCTCTTACGGAACCATCAAATATGTGAAAGAGCATATCGGAATACCGGTATATGTGATGATCCGGGCAAGAGGTGGCGATTTTGTTTACAACAGTGAAGAGGAACAGATCATGCTGGCAGACGTTAATATGTGCCTTGAACTGGATGTTGACGGGATTGTTTTTGGCGCTTTAAACCTGGATGGAACAGTTAACCAGGATCTGGCAAATAAAATTCTGGAGACCTGGAAATACCGGCCTGCAACTTTCCACAGGGCATTTGACAGAAGTGTGGATCTGTTTGAAGCTGCCGAAACCATCATTTCCATCGGTTTTGAAAGGATACTGACCAGCGGTGGCAAGGCTACTGTGAACGAAGGAAAGGAAACGATCAGACAACTCAATGAGCATGGCACAGACAGGATCATCATCATGCCGGGAAGCGGCGTGACTCCAATGAATATTCGTTATATAAGCGATTATTGCAATACCGTCGAAATGCATGGAACCTGCAAAGCGACCTTCCAAAACGAAGAAATCATGTTCAACCCAATATTCAATGATCCATATTCGGTCAGCGATCTGAATTGTATCAGACAAATGTTGACTCAATTCAAAAATAATTGAATATTAATATTATAT